>JBEKSZ010000196.1:0-10260 GCA_049516615.1 Candidatus Acidiferrum sp.
AGCAAACCCTCCGCCTGGGTCCTCGATGTCATCGGCCTCGTGCTGAACGCCCGCTACAACGAAAAACGCGTCACCATCCTGACCACCAACTTTTTCGACGAGCCCGATGCCACGCCCGAAGCCGTAAGAGGGCCCGACGGCAAGCGCGTCTCGGTCCGCGAAGACACCATCGCCGACCGCATCGGCGCGCGCATGCGCTCCCGTCTCTTTGAAATGTGCCGTACCGTGAACGTCGAGGCCCCCGACTTTCGCCGCGAAGTCCGCCAGTCCGGGCGTGCCGGCGCGCGATAAGGAGACTTTCATGAGCAGACGATTCGTGCTCGGATGGCTTTTCATCAGCGCTCTCGGCGCTTCCATTTTTCTTCGACCGGCTCACCCTGCGCGCCAAGACGCGCTCAAGAGCGAGCACACCGAATGGGTCGCGCGCACCCTCGAGGAGATGGAAACCATTCAGCCCGGCAAGACGCGGAAAGATCTGCTAGAAGTCTTTACAACCCAAGGCGGCTTATCGACCGTCTTAAAGCGAACCTATGTCAGCCGCGCGTGCCCCTATTTTAAGGTTGATGTGGAGTTTAAAGCCGTCGGTCGGCCGGACCCCGACGACCACGGCCGCGTCACCCTCGTAGAGGACGATGGCGACCTGGTCGTCAATATCTCGCGTCCTTACCTGCAATTCGGGGTGGCGGATTAGGCCGGGGGCCAGGAAGGCATGAGGGCGCTCGGGCTGTTCAGGCGGCGGCCAGAGGTAACCCGCGCCGGGCGCAGGCGCCCTCGCAGCCAGCGAGAAAGAGGTTCCCTTCTGCGCCGAGGCCCGCGTGCGCGGACTTTGTCGGGTCCGCGTACCGGCGCGCCGTTCGCATGGTCAGCGCATGGACCTCTGATGTTCATCCGCCATTGATTGACACAGTGTTGATGCGGCTTGTATCATTCTCAGGCTGTAGGCGTTACGACGCTTACCGCAGGATCGTCCCAAGAGGGCCGCAAAGAGAATAATGTCGCGCTGGCTGCCAAACGGCCGGTTCGCTGGTAATCACTGAGCGGTTCACCTCCTTGCAGTACACCCAGACAGGGCATCAGCAAGGAATCTCATTCGACTAGACAGGGATTCTTATCCCGGAGGCAATCATCATGTTTGACCACGACAACCAGACCGCGGCCACGGCCGCACCGGCAAGCGACGAAGGAAACAACGCAGCGAACCCGGCCGACGAAATTAAATTGGACGAAGCGCCCGAAAAAGTCGCCGGCGAAGCGTTGCACGAAGGCGCGCAAGGGGATCCGAGCGCGGTGTCCCAAGCAACCTCGCACCAGACTTCGCCCCAAGCGGGCCACGCCCTTGCTCCTGCCGCGCCTTTGACGGTAAGCGAGAACGACGCGCACGCCAAGGCCGAAGCGCAGTCCGCCACCCACGCCGCGGACGCGGAAGCCTCGAGCGATGCGGATGAAGCAGCCGGCTCAGAAGAAATGAGCAAGCTGATGGAGCAGTACGACGAGAAGCAGGAAGCTGCGGCGTCGAAAGAAGTCATTGAAGTGACCGTGGTGGCCTACACCGAACACGGCGTGGTGGTGGACCTCGGCGGCAAGACCGAAGGCTTAATTCCCGCGGCGGAATTTTCCGAAACCGAAATCCCCCGCCCCGAGCCCAACAGCAAGATCGAAGTCCAGCGCACCGGCGAGCACAAAGACGGCTACGCCATCGTCTCCTATCAAAAAGTTCTCCGCCGCAAGACCTGGGAAAAGATCGACGCCGCCTACAAAGCTAAGGAAACCATCACCGGCAAGGTCGTCGACCGCATCAAAGGCGGCCTGGTCGTGGACATTCTCGGCGTGCGCGCTTTCCTCCCCGGCTCGCAATACGATCTGCGTCCCAGCGCGAATCTCGACAACCTGACGGGCAGCGAACTCCCCGTGCGCATCACCAAACTCAACCGCCGCCGCGGCAACGTGGTGGTCAGCCGCCGCGCCCTGCTCGAAGAAGAGTTGCAGGCCAAGCGCGGCGAGCTGCTCGAGTCTCTGCACGAAGGGCAAAAGGTTCACGGCTACGTCAAGAACGTCACCGAATACGGCGCCTTCGTCGACATCGGCGGCATCGACGGCTTGCTGCATCTCACCGATCTCAGCTGGGGCCGCGTCAAGCATCCCTCCGACGTGGTCAAGCCCGATCAGGAACTCGACGTCGTGATCTTGAAATTCGACAAGGAAAAACAGCGCGTTTCCTTGGGCCTTAAACAGCTGATGCCCGATCCCTGGGTCGGCGCGTCGGAAAAATATCCTGCCGGCGGCAAAGTGAAGGGCAAAGTGGTCGGGGTGGTGGATTACGGCGTCTTCGTCGAACTTGAACAAGGCATCGAAGGCCTGGTCCATGTCTCCGAGCTGAGCTGGTCCAAAAAGGTCCAGCATCCCTCGAAGGTCGTCAAGGTCGGCGACGAAGTCGACGTAGTGGTCCTCGACATCAAGCCCAGCGATCGCCGCGTCTCGCTCGGCATCAAGCAGGCCCAGCCGGATCCCTGGCTGCTCACCGCGGAGAAATATCCCGTGGGCACCATCGTCACCGGAAAAATCCGCAACATCGCCGAATTCGGCGCCTTCATCGAACTCGAAGACGGCTTTGACGGACTCGTCCACGTCAGCGACGTAAGCTGGACCGAGCGCATCAAGAATCCCCACGAGGTTTTCAAGAAGGGCGAGGACGTCACCGCCAAGGTGCTGAAGATCGACCCGGAAAATCGCCGGGTCTCACTCGGCATCAAGCAGGTCAACGACATCTTCGGCGAATGGCTGAAGACCCACAAGGTCGGAGACGTGGTCAAAGGCAAGGTATCGCGCATCGCCACCTTCGGCGCCTTCGTCGACGTCGGCGAAAACATCGAGGCCCTGTGTCACAACACCGAGATCGAAGATCGCAAGCGCCGCGATGAGGGCATCTCTTCCTTCCGCCCCACCACCGGTCCGCTGAAGAGCGCCGGTCCGCTCGAGCCGGGCAAGGAGTACGACTTTAAAATCGTCAAGATCAGCCCGGAGACCCGGCGCATTGGACTGAGCTACCGCGCGGCGGTCAAGCAGATCGAACGCCGCGAAATCGATCAGTACAAACAAACGACCAAAACTTCTTCAACGGCCACCATTGGCGATGCCATGCGCTCGAAGCTCGCGGCCACGAAGTCGTAAACGAAATCCGGGAAGCTCCTGGCCGCGCCCCTCTGCGGCTCGGCTGATGCCTTCCAGCAAAAGAACCGCTGAACAATTTCATTTACCTGCGGGTCATTTTAATGATAGGAAGAAGGGCACCAAAGGGGTGGCCGCCCTTCTAAGCCGTTGTGCTTCAGGGAACTACGGTTGCGGCCAGCGCGGCAGGTTTTCGCTGGTCGGGCGGCAGCGCAAACACCGAAACGGGAATAGGCACGACGACAAGGCAGAGGGACGATGACCAAGCAACCAACATTGACGAAGGCGGACTTGATTGCGGAAGTCGAACGCATCACCGAACTCAAGCGCTCGGACTCCGAGATCATCGTGGAGACCATTTTCGAAAACATTATCCAGGCCCTCCAGAAGGGTGACAAGATCGAGATTCGTGGCTTTGGCAGCTTTCGCACCCGCGACCGCCGCGGCCGCGTGGGACGCAATCCCAAGACCGGCGCCAAGGTAGAAGTCCCGCCCAAGAAGATTCCCTTCTTTAAGCCCAGCAAAGAACTGAAAGACTTCGTCAACAATTCGAACGGCGCCGTTTCAGAATAAGTTTCCTTCGCCTGCCCGTTTTCGCGCGCCCCACTCCCGCACCCCGCATGCCTGTACCCCGTCCGTGCTACATCTTATTTGTATCGACTCGCCTGGCCCCCAGGGTCCTTAAAAAGGAAGCGGATCGCGGGACGCAGGGGGAGGCGGCGGGAACGTCGCGCCGCAGGGGGCTGGGCGATTCGCTTCGCAAAAGGTTGCCGCGGCGAAATTGGTTTCGTGCCGTCGAAGTCGTGCGCGCTTTTCCCTGGCGAAGAATGCCTCCCGGGGGGGAGATAGGATATTCTGGAACACCTGCGGCGGCGGAGGCCCCTAGGCGATGGATTATCTGTGGAGTCCGTGGCGCTACCAGTACATCGCGCAGGTCAACAACGACCCCCGGGTGGACTGCGTTTTCTGCCACGAACTGGCGCGCGGCGATGACCAGGCCGCCTTGATCGTCTGGCGCGGCGAAAAATGCTTCATCATTTTGAACCGCTATCCGTACACCTCGGGCCACGTCATGATTGTCCCCTACGCTCACGTCGCGGAATTAACACTGTGCGACCTGCAAACAACTTCGGAAATGATGGAACTGGCCAAGCGCATGGAAACCGTCCTGCTCGGGACCTACCAGCCGGACGGCCTGAATCTGGGCATGAATCTCGGAAAAGCAGCCGGTGCCGGCGTCCTCGGCCATCTGCACCTCCACGTCCTGCCGCGCTGGATGGGCGACACCAATTTCATGACCGTGGTGGGCGAGACGCGCGTGCATCCGGAAGATCTTGCCATGACTTTTAAACGCCTGCGCGCCGCCCTGACCAGCGAACCCTGCGTCCCCTCGGGAGAAAGGCCCGGCAACCAGGCGCCGGGGGAGGAGCGCTCATGAATTTCGAACTCAGCGAAGAACAGCAGCTGTTAGAAAAGAGCGTGCGCGAATTCGCCGAAGCCGAGGTCCGTCCGCTAGCCAAGGAACTTGATGAGACCGGTCATTTCCCACACGACGTTTTCCGCAAAGCCGCAGCGCTGGGTTTGACCGGCGTCGCCGTTCCCGAAGCGGAAGGCGGCGCGGGCTTCGATCACGTGGCTTACACCATGGTGATCGAGGAGGTCTCGCGCTGTTGCGCCTCGACGGGCGTGATTTTATCGGTGCAGAATTCGCTCTACTGCGCTCCCGTGCAGCATTACGGCAGCGAGGACCAAAAGAAAAAGTTTTTGCTGCCCTACGCGCGCGGCGAAAAAATCGGCTGCTTTGCGCTGACCGAACCGCAAGCCGGCTCCAACGCCTCGGCGTTGCAGACCAGAGCCGTGCGCAGCGGCGACACCTACATCATCAACGGAACCAAAGCCTGGATCACCAATGGCGGCGCTGCCGATGCCGTGCTGGTCTTCGTCAACAGCGAACCTGAGAAAGGCGAAAAGGGCATCACCGCCTTACTCGTCGAACGCGGCACGCCGGGATTCAAGGTTGGCAAGGAAGAAAAGAAACTGGGCATCAGCGCCACGGCCTGCAGCGAACTCATCTTCACCGATTGCGCCGTCCCGGTCAGTAACCGCCTGGGCCAGGAAGGTCAGGGCTACAAAGTCGCCCTCTCGACGCTCGACGGCGGACGCATCGGCATCGCCGCGCAAGCCACCGGCATCGCACAAGGCGCCTTTGAAGCTGCGCTGAAATATTCGCAGGAACGCGTGGCCTTTGGCGGCACCATCAGTCAATTCCAGGCTATCCAGTTCATGCTCGCGGACATGGCCACGGAACTTGACGCCGCCCGCCTTCTTAGTCGCAAAGCCGCCTGGAAGCAGGACACTGGCGCGCGGTTCAGCATGGACGCCGCCATCGCCAAACTTTTCGCCAGCGAAATGGCCACTCGCGTCACCCACAAAGCCATCCAAATCCACGGCGGCAACGGCTACAGCCGCGAATACCCCGTCGAACGCAACTACCGCGACGCGCGCATCACCGAAATCTACGAAGGCACCAGCGAAATCCAGCGCCTGGTAATTTCCTCATGGGTGCTTAAGGGATAGAAACAGTAAAGGGGCGCGACGGTCACGCAAACGTGGATATCAAGAACCAACCCGGGGCGCTCATCGGCAGCGGCGGGAAATATTTTTACAGGTTCACTGGCCGAAGGCTGCGGGCCGGAAGGTCGCCGGCCGCTGCGAAAAAGGACCAGCTTGCGGTTCTCGAATTCAATCCATCTTGCGGCGCAGAGGGTTGCCTGCGGTTCCGGAGCTGGAAAATGAGTCAGAGAACGCAGCAGCCCTGACCGCTTTGCTCGTCTCCGGAGTATTCTGAGCGCGTGCTGGAACTGGAACATCAACTTTCGTTTGATGCCGAACAAGCTGGCGAGTTTTTTTCGGGGTTGCCGGCGCGGGCGGGCGTTTGCCTGATTGAGCCGCGATCGGCAGGGGCTGAGCCATTTCTGCTGCGCACGCAGGATTTGCGGCGGCGGCTCACGAAACTCCTGGGGCTGCTCGAAGCGCAAAGCAAGCGCTTGAATTTGCGGGAGTTCGCCGGGAGGGTACGCTACCGCGTTACCGGTTCGCGTTTTGAGCAGACCCTCACCTACTATCAGAATGCGAAACTTCTGCACCCCTCGCGCTATCGCGATCTGATGCGCATCCGCCCGCCGGCCGTGCTCAAAGTCAGCTTGAAGAATGCCTACCCGCGGTGTTTCGTGACCAGACGAATTCCCACCAACCCCCTGGGTGTGCCGATTGCCGGGGCCTATTACGGACCTTTCAAGAAACGCAAGGTCGCGGAACGCTTTGCCGAGGGCGTCCTCGACCTTTTCAAGGTGCGGCGCTGCCAGATCAAGATTCGCCGCGACCCGACTTTCCCCGGCTGCCTGTATTCGGAAATGAAGATGTGTCTGGCGCCGTGCTTTGCCGGCTGTTCGCAGGAAGAGTATGGCGCGGAAGTGCAGCGACTCGTGCAATTCCTTGATACGGGCGGCGAGTCCCTGCGTGTGGCGCTCGAAAAAGAACGCGAGGCCGCCAGTGAGGATCTGGACTTTGAACGCGCCAGTGTGCTGCACAAGCGCGTGGAAAAGCTCGACGAAGCGCTGCGCGGTGGACCGGAGCTGGCGCGGCGCGTTACCGATCTCAACGCCGTAATCCTGCAACGCGGCGCCGAAGAGCAAACCGTGGGCGTGTACGCTGTGCGCGGCGGATACATTGCCGAACCGCTCCTAATGCGTTTTGCGGAAATCGCCAGCGCTCCAAAATCCGCCGAGCAAATGTTCCGCGAGTATCTCGAAAGCCCCGCGCCGCCGCCAAACGACCCGGCCCTCAGGAACGAGTTGAGCGAGCATTTGTGGCTGCTGGCGCGCTGGTACTATGGGAAGGAGCGCGAAGGCGAAATTTTCTTTCGCGATGAGCTGGGCCGTCAAGCCGGCTGGCCGTATCGGCGAATCTTGCGGGCGTGTTCGCGGCTGCTCGCCCCGGAACCCGTAGTGCCCGCGCAGAGCAAGCCCGAGCCGGCGGCTGTCGTGGAGGTTGCGGGGCCAGCCAGCGACGCGCGCGACGCCCGAGTTGCGACGAAACCCGGTGTAGCGCAAGGTAATCTTTTTGAAAAACCCTCTGGCGAAGGAGCGACATGAGCGGAACGGGAATGAATGGCGCCACCAAGGACGGCACCGCACGCTACGCCGCAAAATTTCCCCAAGCGGCCAAAGGCCATTTTCGCGGTGCGCACCGCCTGAACGTGTCTTCGCTCGGCATGGGCACCTATCTCGGCCCCCCGGATAGCAAAACCGACGAGAGTTACTCGGCTGCGGCGGTGGCCGCGGCGGAAAGCGGCATCAATGTTTTCGATGCCGCGATCAATTACCGCTTCCAGCGCAGCGAACGCAACATCGGCGCGGCGCTCAAGCAACTCGCGGCCAAGGGTTATGCGCGCGATGAATTCGTGTTGTGCACCAAAGCCGGCTTCCTGACTCCCGACGGCGCCATGCCCGCCGATCCCAACGATTATTTTTTTCGCGAATACATTCAGCCGGGAGTTTTTACCGCCAAGGATATCGTTGCTGGCGGCCACTGCATGACTCCCAAGTTTCTGAAGAATCAGATTGGACGCAGCCTCAAGAACCTGGGAGTTTCGTGTATCGACATCTTTTACCTGCACAATCCGGAAACCCAGCTCTCGGAGGTTCCCAAGGCGCAGTTTTTGGAGCGGCTACGCGAAGCCTTCACTTTCCTTGAATCCGCCGTGGAAGCCGGCGAAATTTCCTATTACGGCATGGCCACCTGGAACGGTCTTCGCGAGGACGCCGGCGCGCCCGGCGCCATGCAGCTCGGTGAAATCGCGCAAATTGCGCAGGAAATCGCGGGCGGCCTGCACCATTTTCGCTTCGTGCAATTGCCGTTCAATTTAGGAATGACCGAAGCGCTGACCATGGGCAATCAGCTGATCGCCAAGAGCAAGCGCACGGTGATGGAGGCAGCCAGCGACCTCGATATCTCGCTGATCGCCAGCGCGTCATTGCTGCAAGGTCAAGTGGCGAAAAATCTGCCCGCCTTCGTAGCCGATGCGCTCGGCCTGGCCAATGACGCGGAGCGCGCACTGCAGTTCGTGCGCTCATCGCCAGGCATCACCACAGCGCTCGTGGGCATGGCGCGCGCTGCGCACGTGCAGTCCAACGCAAAACTCGTGTCCGTGCCACCGGCAACCGAAGAGCAGTTCACCAATTTATTTTCGCGCGGCGAATCGGCGTAGCGGGGGAACGCGATACACGCGCTTTCCGCGCACGACCGGCGGAACGCCGGCGCTGCGAAGTCATTTAACCGCGACGGCGGTAGCTGTTTTCCAGGAGAGGTAGTTACGAGAGGTAGTTACTCGCAGCGAATCGTAAGCGCGATGTCAGACGAGGCTTGCTCGACCGTGCTGGCTGGAGCGATGACCAGCACGTTGATCTGCGCATTCTCAGTTTCGGGATTGCGCGTGAATTCAACAATAGAGTCCACGGTATCCAGCCGATTCCCTGTGGCGACGGCGAAATAGGGCGGCTCGAGCTCAAAGGCCACCACTCCGCCGGTGGTCACCCACGATGGATCGACCCGGACGGTATAACGATGCTCCATCTGGATTTCTCCGTCCGTCGCGCCCTCGGGAGTAAACGCGCTGGCCGAGCGAAAAATGGACAGCGGGCCAATGGTGGTGACCAGTTCGCCGCGGTCCCAAGTTTCCGTGTCGTTCGCCATGGTTTGGTGGGCCTCCGTCCTCAGAGAGTAACGCGGGAGGGCAAAGCGGGTCAAAACCGTTCTGCGACGGTAGAGAAAGCAATAAATTCAGTTAAGCGGAAGAATCGCCGCGCTTCCGTGAGGAGTCGCTGCATCTCGGTATGCGCGCGGCGGTGGACCAGGTCCTCTAGCGTTCGGCAACGCGCGGCTCACTGATAGGCGCGCCGGCCGGTGATGCTTGTTTCGCCGGGAGGAGTGCAAGGAGCGCGACTCCAATCGCGACAAAGATCACAATGTCCTGGGGGCTATCCTGCCTGTGCATCCCGTGCGCCGCGGCCTCCGCCGATTGGATTGTCATCGTGAACCCATGGGCAAGGCTTGACCACGCTCCATAGGCGATCATCAAGCGATGCTTGGCCGGCTGCTTAACGGCCAGCAACAGACAGGGCCCGAGCGCCGTGTTAAGGCTCAGGAACATCGGCAAGACATCGTGATGCCCGTTAAGCCAGCTAGAGTGCCACAGAGTGCCGAACAGGAAATAGCCCCAAAAGGAATAAAACGAGCCCACCAACACCAACACGACCTGCAAGGCGCGCTCACGCTTCATACCGTCCTCCGTTTTGTCTGATGGCAACGTTATTACCACCTTGTTACTTCAGATTGTGCGATTGTCAGCTGTGACGCGTCCGATACTGGAACCCTGCAAGCATCCGCAGTGTGAACAGAATGCTTCTCCCCCTCGAATAGGCTTGCCACAGGAACTGCAAGGCCCAAGGAGAGGCCCTCGGAACACAAAATAAAGGATGAATCCAATTAAATTGGGTATGAGGAAAGCGGCAAGGACCCAGGCCCAAGCGGGCATTTGACGCCTTTTTGCGTCCCCATAAATGTATCCGAGGGCAAGGAAAAAAGCCGCGGTGAAGACGCCAAACGTCAAGCCAAAGCAAAGCGCTTCCGGCATGGCACTTAGAAACCCTTTGGAAGCAAGTAGGGAACGGCCCTGGCTCGAAGCAAAATAGACTACCCAAATCGGCATCGCCAGTCCTGCGATGACCATTGCAGACCTGGGTAGAACATTCCGCCTTGCGGTTCCCAACAAGACAGCCGCAACGACAAACCCGGCCAAGAACGCTATCAAGAGCACCGCCGATTGCTGTGTCATGCCATACCTCTATTCTCACCAGGCGCCGCGAGCAGACGTAAGGCCGAGCAAAAAGAGGGCAGCAGCCAAAAGACGAGCACGCCTGCCTGGACTTGAGCAGTGTCGAAATGCATGGGGACGGTCAGGAGCTTGGCCACCTGGTAGACAAGTGCCGATCCCACAATTGACATCGAGAGCGCTACAGCAAATGCAGCCCAGAC
>JBEKSZ010000197.1:0-10191 GCA_049516615.1 Candidatus Acidiferrum sp.
GGGACTGGCGCCAGAAGCAATAAAATCGTCGACGAACAGCCCGCTTTAGCCCGAATTTCCATGTCTCAGCCTTTTCGGGGGTCGTCCAAGCCCGCCTTTCCGGCATTGCTGACCAATGAATTTTTTCTGAAGCCTTGTCGTGTTATGCCCGCCGTTTACGATTCTATAGATAGGAGTACAAAACGGGAGCCGCGGTATCGCCACGCGGGCAGCTTTGCCGTCTGACCCGGCTGGCTGTCCCCAGAGGAGAGAGTGATGACCACAAAGAAGAGCCTAACGAAGAGGACGACGGACTCACGGCCTGCGAAGAAACTTGTCGCGCCGAAGGGAAAGAAAATCAGCAACCTGAGCCCCAGCTCGTTCTCGTTTACAAAAGTAGTCGACAAACCGTCCGTAAACTTGTCTTAATCGATCACGCGGGCGGGGCGTGCAATGAGATTCATAAAACTGTTGCGGTCGACAGATTCAGCGGATTCTTGCACTTGGAACCCGTCGAGCACTCCTTTGGACACCAGCGCGTTCATCGTGAAGCCGCTCCAACAGATCGGTCATTAGGTTTTTTCTAGGACCGGCCCTGCGCGGGAGGCGGGCAAGCAGCGAGCTATGCTCTATCTCTGTCGAAGCATCCCCGTGAAACTCTGATGATCGCATTTTCCGCCGATGACCCGGGCATTAAGAACGGAAAGCGCGGACTCGCCCGGTTCTGCAAAGACCGCGATTAAAGTCAATTGCGATTCGTCGTCCATGGCGAACCATAAGTCGAGAGCGTCTCCCCCCAGCGTGCTGAATCGACTGGGGAGCGACCCGTGTGTGCTGTAGGTCAAGGGATCGGCAAAGCCATGTGAGAAACACGATGAGCCCTTGACTTGAATCGTCGCCGTGAGGGGAAGGTAGAAGTGAACTCTACCGTCCTTTAGTATCCTGGATGTGGCGTCGCCCTGCTTGATGGTAATGCTGAACTTCGCCGTATGACTCTTGGGGTCGTTTAGCAGGCCAGAAAAGGTACCGTTGAGCGGAGCGAACAGAGTGGCTGTAAAAGAATTCGTTTGACGGTACGAGGAACATTTCCGAGAAATATCGCCAGTCAGCGTATATTTCCCGCTCCAAGTCGTCGCTCTCTCTGCCGGGACTTGGCCGCTGATCTCCACGTGAATCGTATTTTGCGGACCATTTCTCAGGGTGAAGACGCCATCGGGGGCGATCTCGCCCTGCAGACTCACGTTACCACCCGCGCCGTTCCGAGAATCGTCAGGACACGCGGCTTGCACATAACCATGCCCAATAATCTGCGTTCCGTCGACTTTAAGGTATGTTGAGAGAACCGGGAACTTCCTTTCCTGACGATTGCCCGCGATGTACCAGTTACCATCGAGCGGCGAAGATGGAGTGGACGGTTGAGCTGGCGAGGTTGCAGCGAGGTCGCTTCCGCTTTGCCCGTAGGCCGGTAATCCAGCAAGCATCAGAATCATCAACATGGCCCTGAGCCGGAATCTGATCTTGATGCATTGGCTCATACAGATGTTCGGTTCCTTCACAAAAGCTCGGTGTCGCGCGCGTACGATACCACGCTCGGCGGCGGTCGTGACAGCATCCCCGCAGGCCAAACCCCGCCATCACTCGCTGCGCTGGTCCCGCAGAGCCAATCCGTAGCCGACCGCTGCTGCAAGGTTTCGGTGAAACTGCGTCTCCTTGTCACCGCCGATCTGGAGCGATAAGTTCCAGAAGCGGCCCCGCCGCGTTTCTTGGCGATCATTTGGTCATCACACCGTATCGCGGGTTTCGCGGTGAGCGTGTCGATCCTGCCTTGGCCGACCACAACAGATCTCATTCGCGTTTAGATTGACGACCTCGCACCAATCTGCGAACCCTGAGGCACACCGGTGTCGATGCCGCAGGACGTCCTGTCCGCTGGGGGCGCAAGCTTCCGCTTCCTCGCACGCGAGCGGAATAGGTCCCGACAGGTCATTAGCGGACATGCCCGCAGCGGACAGCACCGGGTTTTTAAGAAGCAAGGGGAAGGGGCTCGGGCGAATCGTCAGATCAGCGGTGCTGAAAACTCGGTGAGGCAAGAATGAAGCCGGAAATCACGCGAATGCCTTCAACCGGGGATGCCGCCGTACGCCGCAGCACATCGGGATCCGCCATTTGCTTGCGAATTACGGCCTCCTCTTTGGGAGGAAGATTGCTTTGTAGAATCGCGTCCTCACAAAGGGCCAGGGCCAGATCGGAGTTGGTGTGCTTTGCCGCGAGTGAGGCTTTTGTGCGCAGCAACTCTCCGCCGCTAAGGACTCCCAGCACAACAAGTCCGGCGGGATCGAATTGAATGCCGGAGAGCTTTTCCTGTGTGAGCGCAGTGGCGAAGTTGATGCGCGCAAGCAGAGCTGCTTCATTTTCCCAAATGGGCGCTTTCATCTCGTAGCCTGTTGGGACAGCCATGCCATAGGGTTGCATGCCCATGCTTCCCAGGTTTTGCACCAGGGGGGCCGGCGTTACGACGTTCGCCCCGCTGGCGCGCACTGCGGACACCACATATTCGAAAGGTGTTTTGAACTTGGTATTATAGGTCTTCGTGCTCCAGAACTCCGGAGATTGAAAGAGGGCACGCAGGACTTCGCGGATGTCGCCGTCGGTCGTGCGAAAAACGGTGGCCAGTCGCGTGACCAGCGATTCAGGCGGATCATCGGAGACAAACCGCGTGGCCAAGCACTTCGAAATGAAGTGCGCGGTCGCCGGGCTGTGCGCCAGCATATCCAGAGCACGCATCCCTTCGTCCTGGCCGGCATCGTAAAATTTGTGACCGAGAACGGTCTTGTCCCCGGGTTCGTGACGGCGCGGATCGAACTGGAATTGTCCGCCGTCCTCGGGCTGCGCGATCGTCCACCCCGTGAGAACGGTAGCCAGCTGTGTGACATCGCTTTGCGAATAACCGCCGTCCACGCCAACCGTATGGAGCTCCATCAGTTCCCGACCGAAGTTTTCGTTGAGACCGCTTTGGCCATTCTTCCCCGCCGCTTGTGAGTGCGGTCCGATGCTCAACCAATTGTCGAGATACGCCAGCATGGCGGGACTCTTCGCAACCGCCACCAGCAGATCGTAGAACTTACCGAAGGCGCGCGGGCGGATAACATCCCGCTCGTAAGCGGTGGTGTAGAAAAGTCCCTGATCCTTGAACTGGTACACATTGAAGTGGTTGAACCAGAAATCGGTCATGACTTCGAGCAATTGACGTTCCGAGTAGATCGCGCGCAGAACTTTCGCTTCCTGCAGTTCGCTCGCGACCACCGCCGGGGCATTGCCCAGTGACCGGAAAACCTCCCGTTCCTGGGCTGAAAAGTCCGCGTTGAGCCTTTCCCGCTGATCCCCGCGGAGGAGGTTGGGGAAATTTATGAGCTTTTCCGGCGGAGACTTTTCAAGCTCGTTGAGGCGCTGCTGCTTCGGAAGGCTGAGCAAGTTGTCCGCTATCGCGCGCCCTTCGTCCTCAGGTTTTGCCGTTGCCGTTGCCGGTGCTGAAGAGGTGTTCGCCGGCTGAGCAGCCTGCGGCGCACCTTTCGGAGCGCTCTGGGCTTGGATGCGAGCGACATGGACCGAGTAGACAAGCTTGAGCGCGGGATCGTCGGGGAGCGGCCGCTTGCCGGCGATGACCTGCCGAATAATGGTATCCGAGGGAAACGCCTGGGTGAGCTGCTTTGGATTCATCCGCGTGCTGATATAGGGTGCCAAGCGCGCGTTGAGCGCGGAATCGTCAATGCTTTCGGGATGCAGCTCATCCTCTACCCAAGCGTCAACCCCTTTGGCGAGAACCGCCGAAACATCTCCAGGACGCGGCCCGAAGGAAAGGCGGTTCAGCGCCTGCAAGGCCCGCTGCGTTTCCGTGAGGGGCGCGATGGAACGGGCACGTTCCGCGGTGGCCTTCGGTACGGGCGGCGTTTTCGCTTTCTGCGGCAGCGCCTCTGCCGACAAGAGCAGAGTGAGAGCGACGGAAAGCACGGTTCTTGAAAGGCGATGCGCTCGCGCGGCTGCGCTCTCGGCCGTCGCGGGGATGGAGCACGTCTTGAGGGGCATCGAATGCTGTCTCAATGTTCCACGCCATACAACCCCAGGTCGTTTCCGACCGGATCGCGTCTTACGCGAGACACCGGGCCGGCGCGACGCTATTGGTAAACGTCATGCGGATTCCGTGCTTCGGCCGCAGAATGACCATCGGACGAGCTTCGATCGTTTGACCGGGAGCCAACTGAAAATCGTATTTTCTGAGCACGTCGCTTAAGATCATGAGCATCTGCAGCATCGCGTAATTTCCACCAATACACCCTCGCGGTCCGCCCCCGAAGGGAAGGAAGGTGAAGGGCGTGCGCGACTTCTCGTTCGCTTTGGTGAAACGCTGCGCATCAAAATTCTCGGGGTCCTGCCAGTAGCGCCGAGCATGGTGCGCACCGTACACATACACAATGACCGTTGATCCTGCGGGTATGGCGAGGTCGCCTACGCGGTCGTCCGCGACAGCCATGCGGTCGATCATCCAAAACGGGGGGTAGAGGCGGAGCCCCTCCTGAATGACCTGCGTCGTAAATTCGAATTTCGCAACGTCGGTGTAGCGCAGAGGCGCGTCTCCGAGCACGGAATCAAATTCCTGCCTCACCCTTTCGAGACAATCCGGACGCGAACTTAAAAGATAAAAAAGCCACGATAACGCGTTCGACGATGTTTCATGGCCGGCCACCAGAAGTTGCATACTTTCGCTCAGGATGAGCTCATCGCTCATGCCTTGGCCATCGCTGTAACGCGCATCCATCAAAGTCTGCAGCAGGTCGTGGCCGGGCGGTTCGTTGCGGCGCCTGGTGATGTATTCGAGCAGAACCGAATCCGCGCGGGTTCGCAGGTCTTCATGCCTGCGCAGTTCCCCGGAAACGGCGAACCAGGGATTCAGATAGGGCTGAAGGGTTTGCCGGACAATGAACTCCTGAACCGTGCAGATGGTACGGCTGACGAGATCGATGTCTTGCTCCCTCAAGCGTGCGCCAAATAGCGATCGGGCGACCATCGCGAAGGTAATTTTCATCAGCTGGGGGTAAATATCGACGGGGCCGCGACGGGCCTGTTTGTCGAAATCGCGCAGCGACTCAGCAAGGGAGTCCTGCATGATGGCGGACAGCGCATCGAGCTGGGTTCGATCGAAGCCCTTCTGGATGAGACGGCGCTGCGTGCGCCAGGCTTCTCCGTGGGTCGTGAGAAGACCTTTCCCGAGGAAGTGGCCCATCCGCTTTACTTGAATTTCGGATTTTTGATAGTTCTCGGCATTGGTCTTTAACACGTGCTGAACGACCGCGGGATCGATCGTAACGATCGCCTCCTTGAGACCCCCCAAGTAGAACCGGAACGTGTCGCCGAAAATTTCGTTGTAGCCGGACAAAACCCGGACGGGGTTGCGGAACATGGCGCGAGAATCCGCAAAGCAACGAAATCGCGAAACCACGGGAACAGGCGTCAAAGAGCTCATACCCGGCCGTCCTGATGTTTGCTTTGAACCGCAGGTGATTTCATGTCACTTGGTAGGAAGTCGCAGCCGGGCCACCGGCGAAAAATAAAATGCCCAGCCCAGCATCAGTCTTGGTTCCCCAGCTGCTTCAAAAGTATCAGATGATGGCGGATTGCCTGAACCATGGTGGGGTGCTGCCGATAAGAAACCCCAAACTCTTCGGCGGTCTCCTTCACAATCCTGGTCAAGGGAGCGTAGTGGGTGTGGCACACAAAAGGGCAGAGATGGTGGACGATGTGATGGTTGAGCCCGCCAGCGAGCCAGCCGACGAGCGGGTTTTCCGTCGCATAATCGGCCGTTGTCGCGAAGATGTGATACACGCCGTTGTCAAACTCCCCGCGGTCCGTGGGAAAGTAAGTGCTGTCGATGGTGTGTGTGGTCTGGAATACCAGCGTTACGGCCAAGCCGACGAACAAATGGACCAGCAGGAAGGCCCCGGCGACCAGCAGGGGTGATTTCCCGAGCACCAGGACGGGCAGGACCAGCATGTACGTGAGGTAGAAGGCCTTGCCGCCGATCAAAATGGCATATTCGCGCAGAGAATGCTTGGCGCGTTTCAGATAATCGTGGGACGGGAAGAAAAAGCTTTCAAAGTCCCTGAAGAACACATAGTCGAGAGAGAACATGGCATAAAAAAGCAGCGCGTAGATGTGCTGGAAGCGGTGCCAGGGCGCGCGCGATTCATAGGGGGTAAAGCGAAAGATGCCGCGCCCGGAAAGCGCGTCATCTTCGCCGTGGAGATTGATGCAGGAGTGATGGCCCCGATGATGGAGAATACGCCACATGTACGAGCTGATTCCGCACAGATCGAAGACATAGTTCAGGGTTTTGTTGACGCGCGGTCGGGACGAAATGGCGTTGTGGTTGCTGTCATGGGCGATGTTCAACAAAAGAAACGTCTGCGCCAGGCCGCCCAATAAGTAGAGGGCAACAAACTTCCATGAATCCGGCCGCAGGGTATACAGAGCAATCCAGGCGGCTGCGAGGACGGCGAGGCCCACGGCGATCTTGACCCACATCCTGCGGTCCGCCTTGTGGGTTATACGCTGGTCGGCAAAAAACTTATCCAGACGCCGCCGCAAGACTTTCGGAAAGGACGAGGCAGCGAGGGGTTCGGAGACTGCTGCCGAGCGCTCTGCTGGCACGAGATCCGGGGTCGCCGGATCTTGGCTGATCAATAGTTCGGATTCGGACGCCACCGGCGCCTCCGCGGTCATACTGTGGGGCCCGGCGCGTTCCATACGCCGCATCCGGGGTGCTGACCCTGAGCGAAATTGGTGCCGTGCCGACAGCCTCAGAGCACGATTTTAATGCGCGCCGGCAAAGACAAGCAAGGACAATCGGAAGGGATTATGCCCCGTTGCAGCGTGTGAACAATGCCAGCGACGACGCATGGCGTTGTCCATGACGCTTTGTTAATATATGATCTTCGATGAAGCATAACGAACCGGGCTTCCTGCAAAGGACCATAGAAGGTCGGCGGAGCTCCGCAATTCCCATTCTCGCCCTTGTGCGGCAAAAAGGAAAATATACGTTCCCCGGAGCGTCGAGCGACGCTTATGCTGAGAAAAAAATAGACGAACACTCTCACCGTCGGCCCACATCTCAGGTCCGTACTTTCAAACTCAATCGCCGATCACCTCGCTTGCTGGGCAGAGATGTTCCGTTTACTGGCTTGCGTTCTATTCAACATTGGAGGATCGCTGATTGATGACGGCGTCAATATTAGGCCACCTGGACAGGCTGGCAGATGAGCACCCCGACAAACTTCTATATTCATACCTCGATATAAACGGCGATCCGATCGAAAGCTACACTTACGCGTCGTTTCTCGAGCGCGTGGAGGCCATTGCCGGACATTTGTGGAAAGCGGGTCGTTTCGCCCCGGGGGACCGCCTGCTGCTGGCCTACCCGCCAGGGCTAGAAATGATCTGCGCATTCTTTGGCTGCGTGCGCGCCGGACTGATCCCCGTGCCGGTCTACCCCCCCAGTTCGCGCGGGTTCCAGAGCTCGCTGTACAAGATGGTGCACATCGCCAAGGATTGCCAGGCCGCCGGGATCCTGACGAGCAGAGATTACCACGCGTCGCTCAAGACCAATCTCGCGAGAAGTGGAGTCGCGGCGTGCGGCGTCGACGTTGATTACATTTCCGCTCTTCCCTGGATCGCCACGGAAGAGTTCGTGGATACGAACGCAGACCGGCCGGCTGTCCATCCGGCGGAAACCTTGTTTCTCCAGTACACGTCGGGTTCGACGATGGAGCCCAAGGGCGTGATCGTGACGCACGAAAACATCCTGAATACGTGTTCGCTGGTGATCGACCACCCGGCGCCGGTCGTGGTTTCCTGGCTTCCCCAGTATCACGATATGGGACTGATCGGCTGTTACCTGTATCCAGCATTGAAAGGCGGCACCACGTACGGGTTCGCTTCCATGGACTTCATTCAGCGGCCGATCCTGTGGTTCGACGCCATGACGACCTACCGCGCCACCGCGACGGCTGCGCCCAACTTCGCCTACGACTATTGCCTGCGTGCCGGGAGGCTTTCCAAGGAGAGTCTGGAGGCTTGTGATCTCAGCTCGCTTCGCGTTTTGATGTGCGCCGCGGAACCTGTAAAGGCGGACACCTACACCCGGTTTCTAGAAGCGTTTCAGCGCTGCGGGCTCAAATCCCAGAGTTTCTATGTCGCCTACGGGTTGGCCGAGAATACTCTGGCGGTCTCCATGGGCGGACGCAACATCGTTTCCGTGAACAAGCGCGCCCTGGCCCTCGGAATGGCCCGCATGACGACGGAGGTCTCTGAAATCGACGGGGCCGCGCAGATTGTCAGTTGTGGAACGCCGCTCCCGGGTCTCGACGTTAAGATCGTGGATCCGGAAGGGCACTTCGCTCTTAAGCCCGGGCGCACCGGCGAGATTTGGGTCGCGGGAAGCGGCAAGTGCCGAGGTTACTGGAACAATCCCGAACTGACTCTGAAGCAGTTTCGCGCGCGGCTCGTCGACGATACTCCCTATGACGACGGCTACCTGCGCACCGGCGACATAGGATTCTTCCACGACGGCGAACTCTACGTCTGCGGCCGCATCAAGGACATGATTATCCTCCGCGGGCAAAACTACTACCCGCAAGACATCGAGAATGTCGTCGAGAAATCCTCCGCCCTCGTCCGGCACAACTGCGTGGCCGCGTTCCAGATTCAGGAAGACAGCGAACCTGCCCTGGCCATCGTCGCCGAACTCAAAAATCCCAGGGCACTTCCCGACGCGCGAAAGATTGCCGCCGCGGTCCGAAATTATCTCAACGTGGAAGTGGCGGTGATTTCCCTTATCGCCCCGCGTGCGATCCCGAGAACCAGTTCCGGGAAGATCATGCGCCACAAGACCAAGCAGATGTGGCTGCGCGGTCAGTTCACCGTGCTTTCCGACTTTTCGCGGGAGAACGGTGCCGGGAGCTCCCCGTCCGATTCCGACATGCATTCCTCTTTCGCCGAATTAAAAAGCCGCTACAGCCTGACAGGTCTCGAATCCTGCAACCTCGTTGAAGCCGGCCTGGATTCCCTCGATCTTGTTGTGTTCATGCATGAGCTCAAGGAGCTGCTCAAAGACAAAGGCGCCGAGATGCTGGCGAGGCAGGTTGATATTGGTGTCATTCAGCGTGTCAGCGTAGCCGAGCTGTTTGCACTAGCCGAACAGCTAAAGCGCGCTCCCGAAGAGGCACTGGTTCATCTGCGTCATTCCCTAGCGGCTTTCCGTGAAGAGCAGTGCGCCGCCGAGAAGCAGATGATGAGCAACGACCGCAAGCTCATCTTCGAGCCAGCGGTGCCTTTACCCGTGCCGGACACACCGACGCTCAATCAGGTGCTGCTCACGGGCGGGACGGGCTTCATAGGGCCCTTCCTCATGAAAAGTCTGCTGGAACAGACGCGTGCGAAGATCCATGTTCTCGTCAGGTCTTCCCAGGAAAAACAGGGCAAGCAACGACTGAGAGCCGCCATGGAGTCCATGGGACCCTGCGAGGCGGGCTTGATGGAGATGTTCGAAGCCCGGGTGATCCCTGTCTGCGGGGATCTGGGGCAGCCAAACCTCGGCCTGCCGCAAGAGGTGTGGGATTTCCTTGCGAGGGAAATCGACACGGTGTTCCACAACGGCGCAACCGTGAACTACCTGTTTAACTACGACCTGATGCGTGACGCCAACGTGCTCGGAACCAATGAGGTTGTAAGACTGGCGTTCGAGGGAAGACCCAAAGAGTTCAATTATGTCTCGACTACCTTCGTGTTTGGCTGGGCGGTCAAAGCGGTCCTGCATGAGACCGACCTGAACGAGAATATGGAACTGCTCGATTTTGGATACAGCCAATCGAAATGGGTAGCGGAACAGGTGGTTGTCGACGCCCGCAACCGGGGTCTCGCCGCGCGGATTTTCCGCCCGGCGCTGGTCAGCCCTTCCGTCACGGGCGGAGGCAACAACTTCGATATCGCCGTACGCTTAGTGGCCTTCATGGTGAATCACGGCATTGGCGTTGACACTCTCAACCAGGTTAGCTTTGTCCCGGCGGACATTGTGGCGAACAACATCGTTGCCATCGCCAGCACTCCCGGTACCGCGAATAAGAATTACCACGTCACGCGGGACGATTATTCCAACATGATGGA
>JBEKSZ010000198.1:0-9961 GCA_049516615.1 Candidatus Acidiferrum sp.
GAGCGTCAAGGCGGCTGTTGGTCCCGAGAATGTCGTGAAAGTATTTTTTCTTGCTGCCGTGGACACGGAGCATGCGCAGGCATTCGGCTTTGGCCGAATCGTTGGTAGTGATGAGGCCGCCATCTCCTGCGGCGCCCAGATTTTTCGAGGGAAAAAAGCTGAAGCAGCCGAAGTCGCCAATGGTGCCGGCGGATTGACCGTGATACCGTGCGCCGATGGCTTGCGCGGCGTCTTCGATGATGAGCAAATTGTGGTCGCGGGCGATGTTTACAATGGGACTCATGTCTGCGGGTAGGCCAAAGAGGTGGACAGGCATGATGGCCCGGGTATTGGGAGTGATGGAAGCCGCGATTAGAGCCGGATCGATGTTGTAAGTCAGGGGATCAATGTCGACGAAGACCGGCTTGGCTCCGACCATGGCGATGGAACCTGCAGTGGCGATGAAACTGAACGGCGTGGTGATGACTTCATCGCCGGGGCCGATTTGCGCGGCCATCAGTGCCAGGATGAGAGCGTCAGTTCCGGATGCACAGGCGATGGCGTGCGTGGCGCCTAGCTTCTCGGCGATTTCGTCCTCAAGGTGTTTTACCTCCGGGCCGAGTATGAAGTGCTGACTTTCCATCACGCGAGTGATGGCGGACATTACTTCTTCGCGAATGGTGGCGAACTGGGCTTTTAGATCGAGAAAGTCGAAGGCCGGTTTGGCGGATGGGGGATTTGACGAGGCGGGGGATCGCGTGGTTGATTTCTGGTCGAAGAGGTTTAATGCGGTCGTGGTCATAGCCTTTTTCCCAAAATAGAGTGCAATGCTGAAGTTATTTATACGACCGCCCGGGAGTTCGCGGGCGATTCGTCTGTTTACAGCTTACAATTCGTCCCGCCACGCAGAATCAATCCTTGGTTACAGGTTTATGAACGAGAGTGAGAGTCGGTCAGGAGTTCAGTTTGGCCTGGTGCCCGCCGTAGGTAGGGAGCCGGGCCGCCAGGTTGCCACGAGCGGGCGTGGGTCCATCGAACTGTTCGCGGCATTGTCATTTGGTGTTAACGCAGGCGTGGTGTGATGTTGGGAAAATGGGCGAAGAGCGTGTCTTTGTGGCTGGCGAAGCGGAGATTTCTGACGATGGGCTTGCCGGGGGCGAGCGCGGTGAGGCTCGACGCGGAATGTCTGTGAACTGCGGCAAGCCGGCCGCGCCCATTCGCTTGGACTTCGGAACTGAAGTGTCAGCGACCGTGCAAGCGCGGATAGGTTATGCGTTTCGGGTGTTTGCGGCGGTTTACGGCTACCGGGTGCTGGAGGACGATTCGGATGAGGCAGCTGCGGTCGTGTTTTACGGAAAGAGTGCTACGAGCGCCGAGTCCCGGGGGCTCACTGTCCCTGCGCTTTATACGGTTGCGAGTCCGGCAGCTGGTCCGCCGCATTTCACAAAGCGTCGGTACGGTGGCGAAGAGATTCCGCTGGTGTTTGGAAATGATGCAAAAAACGGGAATCCTGACTGGTTGGGCGAGATTTTTCAGTGGCTGTCGTCGAGTCATGAGACGGGGATTGTGGAACGCGATGATGTGGGGCGGATACCAAGTTTAAAGACGGTGTTTGCGAGAAATGGAATCTCGCCGCGAAAACCGTTTGCGAGTTTGCTGATGGGCTGGATGGAGAACGCGTTGCGCAACGGAGACGGAGAAGCAATTTGCCGGGCGCCTTCTCCCTTGGCGGGGGTACAGCACATGGTGGTGTGCTCACATGACATCGATTTTTATTACACCAACCGGATCTCTGCGCTGGCGCGATTGATCAAAAATTGGGGCATTTCATTTCGGTTGTACCGGAGCGAGTCTTTCTTTCGGTCCAACGCGACGATGATTTTGGAATTGCTGGGTGGCAAGAGGGTCGGAGATTACGTGCCCGATTTACTGGCGGCCATGGGCAAGCAGGATTTCCGTTTGACACTGTTTGTGGTGACCCGCCGCGGGCATCGGAGGGATCCGAATTATGAATTGACCCAGATGGCTGCGCGGCTTCGCGAGGCCGAGAAGAACGGGTGCTCGGTAGAGCTACACGGGTCTTACACGAGCGTTCTCGGGGATGGAAGTCTGAAACACGAGGCCGAGCAGCTGAGAACTGCGCTGGCGCGAAAGACATTGGGCGGGAGGCAGCATTGGTTGCGATTTGACAGTCACGAGAAACTCTTTGCGGGCGTGCGGGAGGCGGAGTTGGTATTTGATTCCACGCTGGGATTTCCGGAGGCGGCGGGATTTCGTAACGGGGCGGCCTTCGGGTTTCCCCCTTATAACTTTCGGGAAGAAAAAGCGCATGACTTTCTGGAGATTCCCCTGGTGGTGATGGACGGGAGTTTGGAGGGCGAGTCGCGGATGGAAAAAGAAAACGCGCAGGATATTGCCGACGAGGTGTTGATGGAAAGCCGCGAGGCGGGATGGGGCGGCGTTTCCGTATTGTGGCATAACCCGATCGAAGCCCTGGCGGTGCCTAAGGAGATTAACCGGGTATTTTGGAATTGCATAGAGAGGCGGGAGGAGTTCAAAGAACGGTGGATGAGTGCGCGAGAGTTTCTGGGGCATAGCCTGGGACGTTATCAGGATGCCGGACTCTTGCAGGGGGTACGTTTGGATGCTTAATTTGCGGATTGTGCGCGGTCCGCTACCGCCTGAAGAAAACGAAGCGATTTTGCTGGATTATAATCGGCTTACCAAAGCAGTAATCCCCATGGATGAATTTGTGCACTGGGTGCAGAAGGGGCCGCCGGGGCCGGCTTGGCACGCGATTCTGGAGACCGACGAGAAACGGATTGTTGGTCATACCAGCTTGATTCCACTGCGCACAACTTGCGGCCGAGGAGAGTTGACGCCCGCGAAGTCCGAGTATTCCTTTGTGCATGAGGACTTTCGCAGCATGCCGGTGCGCGGGTTTGAGAGTGTGAAAAGAGCCAAATTTCTGATCCTCGTGGATCAGTTGTTCCAACATGGAAAGAAATTGGGATGGGATCCGATATTTGTTTCAACGCGGGAAGCCAACTATCCCTTGAGCAGGCGAGTCGGATGCAAGGCCGCGGAGTTTCCGCTGTGGGAATGCATGCTGATTCATAAGCCAGTCGGAGCGGCGCGGCATACGCCGAATCTGGATGGGAAGCAGAGAGCAGCGCTGCTCGTTGCAGGAGTTTCACAACGGGTGAGTTGGCCGATACTTTCGTGGGGCCTGGCGGGCAGCAACGGAGTTCACGCTGAGGCGCTCGATGCGGGAATGAACGCAACAAATAGTGGAAAACTAGCGTTTTTTGAAGATCAGGAATCGTTGCGCTGGCGGTATCTCGAGGGGCAATACGTGCGATTCGGATTTGAAAGTTCGCCTGAGGAATATGTCATTGCGAAACGAGGCGGCGAAGAGAAGTATGTGCGGGTATGCCAATGGCAATTGAGCTCGCCGGGACTGGTGGATTCGGCTCTGAGAGCGCTGGTGCGATGCGCGAGGGATGATAAAGCCATCGGCGTACGCTGGGCGGTGTATGACCACGAAGCCATGGCCCCAGCGCTGGTGGGCAGAATGCGCAAGCTGGGATTTTTGTGTGCGCGGAGAAACCGCACGCTGATGATCAACACGGGGCAGGCGGCCTTCTATGAAGCGTCGGCGTGGCAGGTGAATGACTCCCTCGTGAGTTTCGACCCGTAACTAAATAAATTGGAAAACCGCTTGTGCGTAGGATTTGGTGGCTCCGACTAGTACACACTTCTTGCCAGACACGGCGAGAAATTCGTCGAAGGCCCGCAATTCGTTGGCGTAGTCCGAAAACTCGTCAAAATAGATGAAAGTACCGGGCGTTAGGTAGGGGGCCAGGGAGTGGAGGACAAAACTGGTCGAAGTGTACATATCGCAATCTATGCTGACGATCAAAGTATCGTGCGGCGGAGGGGTGTAGCGGGGCAGAGTTTCTTCGAAAAGCCCGGTGAAGAAGGTAATGCGCGGATCCGGAATTTCCGGGGGTTTGCCGTTCTGCGAGTACATGCCTTTGGGCCACTCCCGGCCGCCACCTTCTGGCAGGCCTGTGAAGGTGTCAAAACCGTGCAAGACGGAATGGGGATCTTTGAGGAGAGATGCCCAGGTGCGAATCGAACGGCCGTGAGAAACACCAAATTCAAGATAGAGAACGGGCTTTCCCACGACGCGGGACGCCACTCGTTCGTAAAGCGCCACGCGTTCCCAAACGCGACTAGAGGTCGAGAAGCCGTTGACTTTCATCCAACGGCCGACGTCGAGATAGTTCATGGAGGAATGGAGAAGAGCGAGCACGCCTTCGCTAAGGAATGAGCCGATCTCGACGAGCAGAAATTTCAAAGGCTCCATGCGGCGATAGGACTCGCGCGCCGGAGCGCGTACCGAGGGAGTGGATGTCAATGACACACGAGGTTCGATTCTAAGCGCCGCGGACATGTTCGGCCCATAATTTAGATTTTGGCATCGTAACACAACACGATCTGCCAGCCCCCTACCTGGAGAGAGCTGATATGTTGATAATTGTCAAAACCCAGATCGGGAGAAAATGGCGTCTTCAACTCATCACCGATCGATGTTGGAACGGCACAACATAGAGGATAGCGTGTGAAAAAGGCCCGCCTTTTAAAAAAGGGAGAACGGGCCAAACGGAGATCAGAGCTAATTGACTCTTTGAATTGGTTCGTTGGGATCGGGCAGTTTGGGGTCCGATGGTGCGAAGAAATGAGTGTTTCCTTGGCGATTGGCAACAATCTTCTCTGCCGGATCGGCAGTCAGCTGTTTTTTGATCCAATCGAGTGATCCACCACCTGCAGCCAGCCTGATCAGAGCCAAGTCATCTCCATACTGGTAGATGACGGCAGTATCCGGGGCAGCGGCTTCGATTTTGAGCTGGATCTTCTCCGGGACCTCCGGGCTGGAGCGGAGATTCTGAATGCGCAAACGCTGAGTTTTGATCTTCGAGACCCAGTCCACGGGATCGATAGGCGAGATGGTAGCCAGAAAATCGGGCTTGAGGAATTTTTCGTGTTCGTCGGCACGGAGTTTGTTCGTGGTAGCGAGCCAATCCGGCCAATCGCCCCAGGGGCTAAGAACATCGAGGGCTTTGATGCGCGCATCGACAGCCGCAGCCAGGATGGCGATGCTGGCGCCCGAACCATTGCCAAACATCCCGACGCGATTCATGTCTAAATCTTCGCGTGTCGCCAAATAACTGATAATCATTTGAACGTCGTGAACGGAGGTTACGAGGGATTCCTGCATATCACTAACAAACCATTCTTTCATAGGGCGATCGTGGAAGCGTTGGCCGGTGAGAGCGGAGACAAAACCGACCGCGGCATAACCGCCATGGGTGACCATATCGCACCAGCGCTTATTCTTAAAACGGTCGGTGTCCTGAGGAAAGTCATAAAGATAAAGAATGACTGGAGGTTTTTTTACATTTCTGGGGCGAATCACATAAAGGTCGATATTGTCTCCGGGACGCCAACTGACTTGATACAACTGTCGGACGAAGTCGCTATCTTTAAGGTCATCGGTTTCACCTAGCAGGGGAGGCTGGGGGGCCAATTTACTAGTCGACAGAGACAAGTTGTTCCAATCCTCGTGAAAATCCGGGGGTGGAGGAGCAGCATCCACGCCATGGTATTTTGCCTGTGGTGCGCTTGCTGAAGAAGCAGCATCCACCTGTTGAGCGAAGTTAGCGGGCGCAGCGCAGGTGGCCAAAAACAGGAACGAAAGCAACAAACTAATCAGGCAACTATTGCGACCAGATGTATTCATTTTCTTCCTTGCCAATCTCCCGTAAAGTTTACGAATAACTCGCGACTACAGCCTTGGTTTACGCGAAAGAGGCGGTTGGCTGAAAGTCAGTCAACCGCCTCCGATTCGCGAAAGCTAGAGTTAAGGTTACTGAATTAGGTTGATCAGCTCCGCGCCCGAAAGCAGGTAAGCGTCGATGTCAGCCGACCACGTGAGGACAACGCCAGCCATATCGCCGCCGCCCTCGGGGCAGCCGACGAGTCCGGCGGGTACGGGCCCGTTAACCGGGCTGTTGATGTTGGTGGTGGCAGTGCAGACCGGCGTGACGCCCAAGCCAGACAAGCTGGGGGCGGTGTAGTGCGAGCGGAACACGCTTAGGTTCTGCTTGCCGTTGGCGACGAAGGGAACGAAGTCGGTGACCGGGTTTGCGGTCGGCGCAACGGTCTGGTTTTGCGCGGAAACGACGAAGGATGACACGTTAGCGCCAGCGGCTGCCTGTGCAGGGCTGGTGATGACGCGAATGATGTTCCATACGCGATAGCTGCCGTTCTGAACTCCGGTGAGCGGGAGAACAGGGCAAACACCAGCGACGCACTGGGGGAAGGACCCGCCCGTCGGCGCAGTTTGAAGAGGATCCACACCATCAACGGTCAGGTAGTTCAAGGTGGCGGCGGTCCCGGCGTAGGTGCTGAAGCTCCAGAAGCCGTAGCCAACCGCGTTGTTAATGAGACCGGCCTGTTTAACTACTTCTCCAGTACCGATGCCCCGAGCGTAGCTGGTGCCCTTTGCTGTGGTGAAGAAAGAGGGATTACCGGAAGGGCTGGTGAGTCCAGCGCCGTAGAAAGGACCACCGCAGGCGTTGGCCACGGGAGCAGGGAAGATGGTTTCCTGGTCAAGCGCAGTACCGGCGTCGTGCACGGTCTGAAAGTTGACGGTGTTGTAGGTGCCCGAGATGGGCTCGCGAACCAGAACCACGAGCGGATTGCCGCCCGGTGCTGGACCGCCACCGATATCGTAGGTGCCTGCGGCGAAGTGGCCGAGGTCTGTGGTCTGACCCGTGAGACCGCCCCAGATAGCGGCGATATTGTGCGAGTTGATGTCCGTGGGCTTGAGGGTTCCGAGGTCTTCGGCTCCAGCTCCGGTCTTGTTGTAGAAGAAGATCACTGGGTAGGCGCCGACGTTGATCGCGCTATAAGCAGGAACTGCCACTCCGCTGTTGGGGTCGTTGCCAGCGATCGTGAAGGCGATGGTCTGCGCGCTGGTGGCCGTGAAAGCGCTGCAAATCGGGTTGCCGCCCCAGCCAAGGCTGTTCCGGGTGCGGTTCATAACGAACTCGGCGTCTTCAGGACGGATGTCCGACACGCCCGCGGTGATCTGCTGACCCGTGACGTCTGCTTGGATGGCCGCAGGAAGTGGGTTAACGGTATCGGGAACCTGGGGGATCTTGTTGCCGCTAGCGAGACCGCCACCGAGTTGGAGAGTGGAACGAGTGCCGCCCGGGCCAGTCGAGAAAAACAAGCGATTGCCGACGACCGAGTCCACGGACAAGTACGCGCAGATATGGGTGGCCGTCGAGCCATTCGCCGCGCCATCATAAGCGATCCACAGGGTTCCCTTTTCAAGGGGGCTACCGTTGGCATCCTGGCCGCCGTTAAGAGCCGTGGAGCCCTGCGACCAGAAGTTCGTCGCATTGCCGCATACGGGCGAAACGGTGGCCGCTACGCCGAAAGACTCAAGCGCGCCGGAGGAGCCTGCAAAGATAGTCACTACGGGGGCTGCGTTAATGGAGGCGGCGAAGAAGAGAGTACACGCCGCGCCCAAGAGTGCTGAGTAAAACTTCGTTTTCATTATTATATCTCCTGTTTATTTTCAAAGATGTGAAGCAACTGCCTGCGAGCAAATCAGTGGCAATCTAGGGGTTAAGGAGTGTTGCAGACCAATGCCGCATCTGCGCTGAATGGGTGGACTTTTGTATGTTGTTCGAGCCAATTTTCAGCAGTGAGTTCCTCAGATCGAAAATTGGAAGCGAAAACACCGGAATGACTGAGCTCCCCCACTTGCAAATGGAGAAACGGATCGCTCATGTCTGGTGGAGTATCTACTGCGACTGTTAACAGAGAATGACGAAGCGAGTACTTGGGGATGAAACTCTGGTGACAAAGTAGAATTTGAGGAAAAAAAGAAAAAACTTAGGATATCTGAGTAAATGCTGACGCGCAATGAATTGAGATAAAAAATGAAGGCGCGAGCTGCGCTCCAGAAGAATGGAAGGTTACTGCAGGGTTAAAGCGAGTCGCAGCTCGCTCTGAAAGAGACTTACAGATCAACGAGAGCGGTTCCCCAGGAGAGGCCGACCCCGAATCCGCAAAGAAGCGCCAATTGTCCGTGTTTGGCTGCTCCGCGATCGAAGGCGCGACGGAGCGTGACGGGAATCGATGCGGAGACTAGGTTTCCTACATCAGCGAGATCGTAAACCATTTTATGAACGGGAATATCCAGCCTTTGGCGCAGGGTATCCAAAGCTAGTTGACTGGCCTGGTGGAACACGAAGAGGTCCACGTCAGCTATGGAGAGGTTGTTGCGCTCGAGGGTGTCGCTGACTGAGTTTGGGACCGCGGTATTGAAGAAAGAAAGGACACCGATGCCGTCCATCTTAATGTGTTCGGCAGTGCGTTTATTGCCGCTTTGGTCCGTGACCGCTTCGGCGGTTTCGGCCGAACGCGGCATGCGCATACCGCCAGCGGGAACCATGAACTTGTCGAAATGCTTGCCGGCCGTGGCGCAGCGGATGTCTCGAATGCCGCGACCACTCGTAGAAGGCGCGAGGATGCTGACGGCGCCGCCGTCACCAAATAGACAGCGTGTGGCGCGATCCGCGGGGTGGATGTATCGCGAGTAAGTGTCGGCGGTAGCGAGGAGAACGCGATTGGTAACGCCGCTGCGGATGAGACTGTCCGCCAATTGAAGGCCGTAGATGTAGCCCGAGCAGGCCAAAGTGATGTCAAAGGAGAGAACCTGAGGTTTCAAATCAAGCATGCCGTGGAGCAGACAAGAATTCGGCGGCATGATGAAATCCGGGGACTGGGTGCAAAAGATGACGGCGCCAATTTCCTGCGGATTTAGGCGATCTTGTTTGTGTAACTCTTGGCAAGCGCGGAAGGCGAAATCAAGAGCGGTTTCTTGCGGCGAGGCCACATAGCGCTGAAAAACGCCTGTGCGTTCTTCCAAGCGGTCAAAGTCCCATTCGGGAAACCTGGCCTTGAGGTCGCTATTGCGGACGGCGTGCGACGGAAAAGCGCAGGCGATGGCTTCGATCGAGGTGCGAGTCACTGCAGCAGGGTCCAGGCTGGTGCACCGGATGCAAACTCGGCGGCGATCGTTGTGCAGGGTCCGTGTCCTCCATAGACCAGGGTTTCCCCGGGCAGTTCCTGCAAGGCGGCAAGAGAAAGCAAAAGCTGCTCGGGCTCTCCGCCAGGAAGATCGGTGCGGCCGACGGCGTTGCGCATCAAGGTATCGCCGGAAAAAAGCAGATTGTCTATAAGAAAGCAGACGCTTCCCGCAGTGTGCCCGGGCGTGTAGATCCAGGAAATCTGATAGGAGGCGATCTCCGAGGTGGGCGGGAGAGAGCTAATGTCCTGGGAGATTTCCGGGATGCGGATGGCATCGTGGGCGCCGAACACCATGCGGTAAAGATTGGCGTGCCGCAGAAGGTGCGCATCGCTGCTGTGAAGATAGAAGGGAAGTCGGTAGTGCTCCATTAAATCGGCAACGGCTCCTATGTGGTCGTAGTGCGCATGAGTGTTGAGAATGGCCTGTGGATGCAGGTGATTTTCGTCGACCAGGTTTTTGATCTTTTGCGGCTGCCCCCCCGGATCGATGATCAGGGCGTCACCCTCGGGATTAGCCAGGATATAGCAGTTTTCGCGCCACCGGCCGTTAACGAAGGTAAAAACCTGCAAGCTCATGAAATGAGACCGCAGAAAAAGCGTTGAACCGCGGCGCTGTGACGAACCTGATCCGCAAATAGAGTTGCTAGAATGTCGAACACGATCATGGCGCGAACTTGGAAACCAGCCGCAAGCCGTAATCTACCGTGTCAAGCTGATCCCAATCATTAACATTCGGTGAGAAACAGTCATAGCAGAACACCGGCATCCCTTCCAGGCGTTATTGTTGCGATTGAAATGCAGTTCTCAT
>JBEKSZ010000199.1:0-9856 GCA_049516615.1 Candidatus Acidiferrum sp.
GCTCTCCGGCATATTTTTCAGCACCGCCAGGCGATTTTGAATCGCGCGCTTGCGATCCGGGGGCATCTGATTCCATCGCGGCAGAACGTCGTTGCGGATATGATCGCGCTGCGGCTGCGTCAGCTTTTGCCACACTTGCAGCCGGTTCTGCATTTCCTGCCGCTGCGTCGGCGACAAATTCTGTAAATTCCGGTTGTAGTTAAGTACGCGCTGCTTCTCTTGCGGAGAAAGATCGTTAAAACGCTTGGGCGGAGTATTCGCCGAAGGCGGACGATCCGCGTGCACGGCGCCGCCCGCCGGGCGATTCCAGTCCGGACTGTTTTGCCCGCCGCGGCCGGCTCCGTTGCCGTTATTGCGGCCGCCATTTGCCCGACCCTGTTCGCGTTGCTGCGCATGCCCTTGCTGGTTTTGTGGCCGCTGCGCCGGGCGCTGTTGCTTCGCCGGCGGACTCGCAGGCTTCGGAGGTCGCGACGACTGGCGTGCCGTGAATGCATGCCCCCCCTGCGCAGCGGCACAGGGCAGCGCTAAACCCGCGTTGAGAGCCAGCGCGAGCACACATCCAGCGAGTTGGAGCGGTATCCTCATGCACCCTTACATTTGTTGATTGCTCTGATTCGCGTCATCCTGCGGCTCATCCGCCACGGGCGCGGGCAAATCCGTCAACGGCTCAAAGTTGCTGAGCACATCGTAATTTTCCAGCACCGGCATATTCTGGTTGATCTCTGCTTCGGTAGCGGGAGTCACCGCGGACGGCCGGAAGCCCACCCACAACACACACAACGCCAGCAACGCGCCAGCCATGGCCACCCGCGGAGACGGCGCGAACCATGCCCACCAGCCCTGCTGCACCGGCTCAGCTGCAACGCGCGCGCGCACCCGTACGTCAAATGCTGGTGAGGGCGCGATCTGCGGCAGCTCATCGAGCAGACTGGAGACCGCGCGAAATTCATTGACGCGCAGCTCGCACGCCGCACAGGTGGCAATGTGCTTTGCAATCTCCAGGCGCTCGCTCTCTTTGAGCCGCCCGTCCACATAACTCAGAATCCTGTTTTCCATGCGTCCACAACTCATGACGTCCTTCCCTTCCCAGCTCGTTCCTTAGTAGTTCCCTACTGCTTCGCCTGCTGCGCCACCAGTGGGGCTAGTTCCACTCGCAGCGCTTCATAGGCCCGGAAGAGCAGCGACTTCAGGGCGCTCTCCGAACACTCCAAAATCTTCGAAATCTCGCTGTAGTCGAGCTCCTGGTATTTGTGCAGCAGCACAGCGGCGCGCTGCTTTTCCGGGAGCTTTTCGATGGCGTGGCGGATCATCTTACTCCTCGCCTGCTCAACCAGGTGCTGCTCAATGTTCGGATGCTGATCCGCGGCATCGAGCGGCCGTTCGTCGCCATCCTCGGAATCGGCGGTGAGCGGCGCATCCAGGGAAATTTCCATGCGCTGATGCCGCGTGTCGCGCACCGAATTTAGCGCCAGGTTGGTGGCAATGCGGAACAGCCACGTGGTGAACTTGGCGCTGGGCACGTATTCGGCGCGAGCCCGGTAGACGCGCAGAAAAACCTCCTGCGCGAGATCCTCCGCTTGCTCGCGATTCCGCACCATACGGTACAGAAAGTTGACGAGCGGACTGCGGTAACGATGCAGGAGAAGCTCGAACGACTGTTCATCGCCCGCCTTCACGTCCAGCATCAGTTGGACGTCCGACCTGGCCATAGCTACCACATCCTATCGAACACCATTGGAATGTGAAAGTTGCGAGTTTGGGGCGCTTTCCAAGGTGGTCCGAGACGCTCAGACGTGCCAGAAGTGCTGCATTATCAACAGACTGAGAACGCCGCCAAAGACGAGCAGGGCCAGGCGCCAGTTGGGTTCGCGGTTGACCTCGGGGAGCAGGTCGGTAGCCGCGACATAGAGCGTCACGCCGCCCGAGAGGGGCAACGCGTATTTCAGCTGGCCCTCTAAGGCGCTGGTTAGCAGCACGCCGAGAAGCGTTGAGCCGCCGAGCAGGCCCGCGGCGCGGATGGCGGCTTTTTTTCCGTGGCCACTGGCCAGCACCAACGAAGCGACCGTGAAGCCTTCCGGGAGCTTGTGCAGAAAGACGGCAACGAAAATTACCGCGCCCAGCCAGGTCGAGACGAGAAACCCGGCGGCGATGGCCACGCCGTCGAAAAACGTATGGATCGCAAGGCCGAGCAGGACGGTTGCGCGGGCGTGTTGGTGGCTCAACTGTTCAGAATGAGTCTCTTCGCCGAAGTGAAAGTGCGGGGCAATGGTGTGTTCAAACAGGTGGACGAGGAAATAGCCGATCAAGACGTAGAGGAAGGCGCCTTCACCGGCCAGGTGCACGGACTCCGGGATGATGTCGATGAGGGCTACGCCGAGCATGTAGCCTGCGCCGAGGGCCAGGAAATATTGGAGATACCTGCGCGACCAGTCTTTGTGGATGACGAAGTAGCCGCCGAGCAGGTTGCCGCCCGCAGCGATCAGGCCGAGGCCGGCGGCGAAGGCGGTGCGGGCGGCAATGTCGTGTCCCATCAAGGTGCGCTGCTCCGGGGCCAGACCGCTGCGGTCGAAGATACGTTTCTTTGCCGGTAGACGAAAGCAGCTTCCTCGCTGCGCCCAGAATGACCGCCCTGCCGCAGCGTTCGCACTGGACCCGGCAGCTCGCTCCTAGCCGCTGTGGCGAAAGAGGATTACGTCGCCTTCTTGCACGATGTACTCACGGCCTTCGAGGCGGACCTGGGCTTTTTCGCGGGCGGCGGCCAGGCTGCCCGCGGCCAGCAAATCGTCCCAGCGGACTACTTCAGCGCGGATGAAACCTTTTTCAATGTCGCTGTGAATTGCGCCCGCGGCTTTCACGGCCGTCGAACCCTTATGGATGGTCCAGGCGCGAACTTCCGGCTCCCCTGCGGTAAAAAATGAAATCAGACCCATTAAATCGTAGGTCGCGCGAATCAGGCGGTTCAAACCCGGTTCTTTCAAGCCGTAGGAGGCGAGCATTTCCGCGGCTTCTTTATCATCCATTTCCGCGAGTTCGGCTTCGAGGCGGCCGCAGATGGCTACGACTGCGGTGTTGGGGCGGCCTTGCAATGCGCTGAGTTTGTGGCGTTCGACCGCGCTGGCCAGATCGGCGGCTTCATCGTCTCCCAAATTCAGAACGAAGAGCATGGGGCGTTGCGACAAGAACAAAAAGCCACCGATGGGCTTGCGTTCTTCGGGGGTCAACACCAATTCACGCAGCGGCTTTTCTGCCTCAAGGTGCGCCTTGCACTTTTCCAGAACATTTTTTTCGGCCAGCAAAGCCGGCTCGGATTTTTTCTTAAGATCCTTTTCGACGCGTTCGAGACGACGAGAAATCTGATCGTGGTCGGCAAGAATCAACTCCAGTTCGAGATTGGTGGCATCGCGTACGGGATCGACGCTGCCCAGGGAATGCGGTACGGTAGGATCATCGAACACACGCAGGACGTGCGCGATCGTGTCCACGTCGCGGAGCGGCGCCAAGGCATCGCGATTCTTTTCCTTTTGCATGCCGCCCAAATCCACGTACTGCACGGTGGCATACGTGATTTTCTTCGGGTTATAAAGCGCAGCTAATTGCTGCAGCCGTGGTTCTGGTACTTTAGCGACGCCGACATGCGTAGCTTGCCCCCCTTTTCCCTCGACGTTAGCCCTGGTGAGGATGCGGAACAGCGTGGTTTTGCCAACTTGCGGTAGTCCAATAATTCCTGTCTGCATAAACCAGAAATTTTAGCACACCAGCGCGCGACTTCCCGATTCCCACGCAAGCGACTGCCCGCCGGTCCGTGTATAGACCTTGGTTCGGTTTAATCTGGCTCGAACGTCTCGAACGTTGACCGAGCCCCCAGCGCAACCTAAGATACAGCGGGACACGAATCTCTTGATTGGCGAGACGCTTAAACACTATCGCATCGTCGCAAAGGTCGGCGCCGGTGGCATGGGTGAAGTCTATCAGGCGCACGATGAACGTCTGGAGCGCTACGTTGCAATAAAGGTCTTGCCCGGCAAAGCCCTGGCGGATGGTACCGCGCGCAAACGCTTTCGCAAGGAGGCTTTGGCTCTTTCCAAGGTGAACCACCCCGCCATCGCCACCATTTACGATTTCGATTCTGAAAATGGGGTGGATTTCCTGGCCATGGAGTACGTGGCCGGCGAAACGCTGGCGCAGAAAATTGCCCACGGAGCTTTGCCGGAAAAAGAAGTCCTCGCACTGGGTGCGCAGATTGCCGAAGCACTCGAAGAGGCCCACGAACATGGCATCGTCCACCGAGATCTGAAGCCTGGCAACATCATGGTCACGGCAAAGGGGCGCGCAAAGGTCCTTGATTTTGGCTTGGCCCGACTTTTGCAACCGGCGGCCAGTCTGGCCTCGGCCGAAACTCTGAGCGAAACGCAGAGTGCAGCAGGAACGTTGCCGTACATGGCGCCGGAGCAGTTGCGCGACGAATCAACAGATCCGCGAAGTGACATTTTTTCCTTTGGCGCGGTGTACTACGAAATGGCCACTGGCCAGCGCGCATTCCCGGAGGTGATTTCTTCGCGACTCACCGACACCATACTGCACCACGCACCCGTAACGCCCCGCGCGCTTAGCCCTAGGGTCTCGCCCGAACTTGCGCGCATCATTCTGAAATGTCTGGAAAAGACTCCCGAACTGCGTTACCAATCGGCCAAGGAGTTGGCAGTCGATCTGCGCAGATTAAGCACGCCCTCGTCCGTTGCTGTTTGCGAAAGGCCCACACCGTCGAAATCCCGTTTGCCGCTGGTTGCCGCCGCTTGCTGTGCCGTCCTGCTGGTGACGCTGGGAATTCTGCTAGCGATGAACACGGCCGAGTGGCGCGAGCGGAGCACGGCCTCGTCCGAAGCCCCGAAGATTCATTCGCTGGCAGTGTTACCGCTGGCCAATCTTTCCAAGGACCCGGAACAGGAATATTTCGTGGAGGGCATGGCTGACGAACTAATTACCGAACTCGCGCAAATCAGCGGCTTGCGCGTCATCTCGCGAACTTCCACTATGCGCTATCTGCGCAATCCCAAACCCATCCCGGAAATTGCCAAAGAGTTGGGCGTGGACGCGGTAATTGAAGGCTCCGTCGAACGCTCCGGCGACCAGGTCCGCATCACCGCCCAACTCATCAACGCCCGCACCGACACCCATGTGTGGGCGAAGAGCTACCAGCGTGACCTCCGCGATGTTCTTTCCATGCAGAGCGAGGTCGCCCGCGCCATCGCTGGGGAAGTTCGGGTGCAGTTGACGCCCCAAGAAAAGGCGCGACTCGATAGCGTACGGCCGGTCAATCCCGCCGCTCATGAAGCCTATTTAAAGGGTTTATACCACTGGAATTTCCACACCGGCGAGGAAATGCAAAAAGCCATCGTCGAATACGAGCGTGCCATCCGAATCGACCCAAACTACGCGCTAGCCTACGTCGGCCTATCGGATACTTATCATCTGCTCCCTTTCAATGGAGATACCGATCCACAGTTGGTTGCTTCCAAAGCTAGAGACGCGTCGCTAAAAGCCGTTGAACTCGATCCCAATCTGAGCGAAGCACACGTCACGCTCGCCATTGAACTCAGCCGATATGACTGGGATTGGCCCGCCGCGGAACGTGAATTTAAGATGGCCCTCGAACTGAGTCCCAACAATTCCTCGGCTTCATCACTGTATGCCGAACTGCTATCTATCGAAGGACGCCACGCCGAAGCCGTCGCCGAAGCGTCTCGTGCCCGTGAGATGGACCCCACTTCTGGACCGGTCTGCCTGCAATATGCCAGAGCCCCGCTGTACGCCCGGCAATACCACGAAGCCGCGCGCGCCTTTCAGCAATGCTTAGAGGTAAATCCCAATCTCTGGTTCCTGCACTTATTTTTCGGAGAAACGTACGAGCAGCAACGTCTGTACCCACAAGCGTTGAGCGAACTTCAAAAAGGCCAGGGCCCGACGCTGCAGGCCACTTCCATTATGGGTCACGTCTATGCAATCTCTGGCAGAAAGAAGGAAGCAGAAAAAATTCTCCAAGGGCTCGAGCAACGCGCGAAGACCGATTACCTTCCCGCGACTTACGTTGCGAAAATCTACGCCGGACTCGGCGACCGAGACCAGGCCTTCGCCTGGCTGGAGAAAGCTTACGCCAGTCACGATCCGCAGATCGAGTTCCTGGGCGTGGAGCAATTCTACGATCCGCTCCGCGACGATCCGCGTTACGCTGATTTGATGCGTCGCATCAATCTCGCGCACTAGACGGGAGACTCTATGGCCACATCTTCTCAGCCCGGGTTCGATGTTGCTTCTCCGTTGCTACAGCAGCTTCGCGAGCTGCTGCTGGCCGCCGGCTACTGCGAAGCCGGCATCGCACCCACGCTTTACGAGCGCGAAATGAATCTGCCTGGCACGGACGCTCCGCCCACGCGGCTCAATACCCTGCTGCGGCTCTTTTTTGTGCGGGACGATTGCCAACCGGCGGACGTCGCCGCCGCGCTCGAACCGCTGACGCTGGCGCAGCTTCAGGAGGCCGGCATCCTTCGCGAGGACGGCCAGCGCATCGCCAGCACCGTGCGCGTGCAGCCCTACGAAAGGCTGCTCTTCGCCTTCCGCGATGCGCCCGATGCGCCCCCGGAAGAAGCCACCATGCTGATCTCTCCCTCGTCCCTCGACGTCGCGCACCTCATGATTCGCCGCCCGGCGCGCAACGCTCTGGATCTCGGCACCGGCTGCGGCTTCCTGGCATCGTTGCTTTCGCCTTTCTGCGAAAAAGTCCAGGCCATCGACGTCAATCCCGCAGCCATCGCCGCCGCGGAATTCAACGCGCGCTGGAACGGCCTGCGCAACGTTACGTTTCATACCGGCAATCTTTTTGAGCCGGTAGCTGAGCAACGGTTCGATCTGATCGTTTGCAATCCGCCGTTTCTGATCGCGCCGGTTACCTCCGCGTTCTCGACACGCTACCGTTTCAAACACTCCGGTTTCGAGGGCGACACGTTTTGCATCAACCTCGCGCGCGAGGCTTCCCGGCGGCTCAACGAAGACGGCTATTTCCACATGATTTTTCAATTCGAAGAATACGCCGGCCAGCCCTGGAGCAGCGCGCTCGAAAAGTCCTTTTCCGGGCTGGACTGCGACGTATGGGTTGCGCGCATCGAGTCGTTCACGGCGGAGGACCACATCGCCGAATGGCTGGCCAGCTTGACGGAAGCCGAGCAGGAAGACGCCGCGAACCTTGGAGCGCAGGCGCGGCAATACTTTCAAAAGAAAAATGTCGTGGCCACGAGTACCGGTCTGCTTACCCTACGCCGCGCGAGTCATCGCAAGAACTATCTGTGGTTTGACGAATCGCCGGAAGATCGCGTGGAGCCGTACGGGGAAAGTCTTGCAGCGCTTTTCGAGGCTCGAACGAAAATCGAGGAAACGGGCGGCGCTGGCCTGCTGCAGGAAAAATTAAGGGCGTCCCCGCATCTGAGGCTGCTGCAGACGTCCGACATTCAAGACCGGCGATGGAGCGTCGCGGCATCCGAACTATCCCTCACGCAGGGCTTAAAATATTCTTTTGGCGATGTCAGTGAGGAGGTGCTAAAACTCGTCGAGAAATTCAGCCAGGGGGCGACCGCTGCGCAGGCCATAGGTGAGTTGCAGCACACAGGTCTCACCAACAAGGATCTCGTCGCCGAATACTTGCCTAAGATTCGCGAATTGCTGTGGTATGGATTTCTCATTGGGGCGGAGCCAGACACAAGACATAATCGCGTAAAACGAGTAGCGCCCAGAACTGTGCGCGATTCAACTTTCTCCGGGACCGACAAAGCGTGAGGGAAAAGCCCTCTGCCCTTCCCTTCGACCTGATCGAAGCTCAGCGACATCTTGCCGCGGCCGACCACCGCCTCAAGCCTTTGATCGATGAAATGATTCCCTTCGAGATCGATCTCGCCGAAGCGCAGTCGCCCTACGAAGCCTTGATGGAATCGATCGCCTATCAATCCATCTCCGGCAAAGCCGCCGCAACTATTTTCAGACGCGTCAAGGCCCTGGGGAGCAACGGAAAAGCGCCCAGGCCCGAAGAAATGCTGCGCTTAAAAAAGCCGGTGCTGCGCAAAGCAGGTCTATCCGGCGCAAAAATCTTGGCCATGAAGGATTTGGCGCAGAAGACCATCGACGGCGTGGTTCCAACGCTCGAGCAAGCGGAAAAAATGTCCGACGAGGAACTCGTGCAGCGGCTGGTTTCTGTGCGCGGCATCGGCGCCTGGACGGTGGAAATGTTTCTGATTTTCCGCCTGGGCCGGCCCGACGTGCTGCCCATCCACGACCTGGGCGTTAAGAAAGGCTGGTCTGTTGCTTACGGCAAAAAGTACATGCCGCGTCCCGCCGAACTCTTGGCCTTCGGCGAACGCTGGCGCCCCTACCGCACGGTCGCCAGCTGGTACATGTGGCGGGCCTTTGAACGGGCCGGCTACGCGGCCACCAACAAAATCCTTCCGGCAAAGCCAAAACGCCGCAAGAGAAAACCAGGCAAAAAAAGACCCACGTAGTTCTCTTCTGCAGTCGACGCGGAGTTCTCGAGTGCCGGCAACTCTTATTCGTAGCGCAGCGCTTCGACCGGGTCGAGCCTGGCCGCCTGCATGGCGGGCAGCCATCCGCTGAGCACCCCGACCAAAATCAATATTCCCGTGGACAACAGCATGGTCACTACCGAGAGGGTCAAATGAATATCCACTTTCCCGGTGTCGTCCTCATAAGCAGGCCCGAGGAACGGGATGGTGCCAATCATCGCGGTAATTCCTGCAGAGAGCAGCATGCCCACGGCCCCCGCAGCCAGGGTCATCACCAGCGCCTCCAGCAAAAATTGCCAGCGAATATGCGCTTTGCGCGCGCCCAAGGCGCGTCGGAGGCCGATTTCTTTCACGCGTTCATCGACCGACACCAACATGATGTTCATCACGCCGATTCCGCCAATCCCCAGCGTCAAGGCTCCAACAAAAAAAAGCAGGGCTTCAATGCCAAGGGTAATGCCTTCGTAGATGGGCTTGAATTCCTCGCGTCCAAACATGGTGATCGCCCGTTTATCGGTCGCCGAGAAACGTTGATGGCTGGCAATGGCGGAGCGCACCTGCTGCATGGCCGGCGCTTCAAAGCCGGGAGCCACGGGCTCGAATAGCATCACGCTGGCATACTTGGTGTCCCACAAATCCCCGGCGGCGGTATACGGAATAAACGCCGACTCGTCGTCGCTGGTAAAATAGTTGCTGTCCGAGAACTTCGTGTCCATCGATCCGATGACAATGAACTTTACGCCGTCGATGCGCACAGCTTCGCCCACCGCCGGCGTTCCGCTAAAAAGTTTCTTCCGCAACAACGCACCCAGAAAAACCACGCGGCGCCGGTCGGCGATGTCTTCGGGTGAAATCCATGTGCCCTCAATCGGCACCTCGTTACGCATGTCCCCGTACTCGGGATACACGCCGCGAATCGCCGTGTCGGCAAGGCGCTCTTCGTGGGAAATGCCCTTGAAGCGCACGGTCTCAAGGGTCACGCGTTTCACCAGCGGCGATTGCGCTTTCACCCAGTCGGCATCGTCCTGATCGAAATGCACGGCTTTGCCAGCGCGCTCTCCGCCGGCCTGTTCGCTGGTCGTTCCCGGCCAGCACACCACCGCGCCCTTTCCGAAAACTTCGAACGTATACATCAGCACGCTGCGGAATCCCGCGCCGTAACTCAGCAGCAGAGTCACTGCCACGATGCCCCAGGCGATGCCCGTCATCGTGAGCAGGGAGCGCAGCGGATTGCGGCCCAGCGCCGCCCAAGCCTCGCGAAAAATCTCCGTAAACATAGCGCGCTAGCCCCCCGC
>JBEKSZ010000200.1:0-9784 GCA_049516615.1 Candidatus Acidiferrum sp.
CTCCCGAGCGTCATTCATCGCCCACCGACCTTGTAGGGCCCGCGTCAAGCATTTCGACGCGCCCGCTATTTCCGGGCCCCGAGATAGCCCGGCCCGCGCAGCGCCAGCCCCGGGCGCTCCTCGGTAATCTTTCCCTCGAGCACCACCGGCCGCCCGTTTACAAACACATCCCGCACGCCCGTCGCGTAGTGGAGCGAATCCGTATACCTGGCCACGTCCTGGATCGCCGCGAAATCGAGCACCGTAATGTCCGCCATCATCCCCGGCCGCAGAATCCCGCGATCGAGAATCCCCACACGCGAAGCCGCGAGGGAGGTCATTTTTCGAACCGCTTCCTCAAGGCCCATGGCGTGCTCTTCGCGCACATATTTCGCCAGCACCCGCGCGAAGGTCCCAAACGCGCGCGGATGCGCCTTGGTCTTGCTGAGCGGACCGTCTTCGGCTTGCCCTTGCGAATCCGAACCGAAGGTCACCAGTCGATTGCTTACCGCCGCGCGCACATCTGCTTCATCCATAATCGCAATCACCACCGAGCTGTTTCCATGATCCGTGATGGTGATGTCCATCGCTGCGTCGCGTGGATCTTTCCCCATCGCGTGCCCGATCTCGTCGAAAGTCATGCCTTCATATTTCGCCAATTCCGGGTTCAGCACCTGAATCAGCTGCACCCCCGATGGGCCTCCCGAACCGCGCCACTCGTTCTCCCACTGGTCCGTGGCCTCATCCATCTGCTTTCTGATGCGTTCGCGCTGCGCCGGGTCCTTCAGGCGCGCGATCATTTTGTCCGGGCCCCCTTCCGCCACCCAGCTCGGAAAGCACGCCGTCAGGCCATTGGAGGCCCGGGTGTAGGGATACACGCTGGCCGCTACATTCACGCCGCGCTCGCGGGCTTGCTCGATGCGCCGCAGCACTTCGGGCATCTGGCCCCAGTTCTCCTTGTATGCGGTTTTCAGATGCCAAATCGTGGCGGGAATCGCGGCGCGCTCACTGATGGCAAACACCTCGTCAAGGGACTGCTTGATGCGGTCGCTCTCGGAACGCTGATGCGTGAAATAGACTCCCCCGTAGCGATGCGCGACCTTGGCCAGCTCCACAATTTCGTCGGTGGAGGCAAACACATCGGGCACATATTCAAGCGCCGAGCTGACACCGAATGCGCCTTGCTCCATCGCCTGCGCCGCGAGCTGCTTCATGCGTTCGAGCTCTTCGGGCGTTGCCGGGCGGTTGTCTTCGCCAACCACGTAGTTGCGGATTCCGCCCGCGCCGAAGAAGGTGCCGAGATTGATGGCGGGATGAATGCGGGTGAAGTGCTGGAAGTATTCCTCCAGCGAATGCCAGTCGAGCGCGACCCCATACTTCCTGGCCTGCTCCGCGCTTTCCTTGAGCATGCGCTCGTTCACCGGCGCGATGGAGGTTCCTTCGCCGGTAATTTCCGTGGTTACGCCCTGCATGATCTTGCTGGCCACGCGGTTGTCGACCAGCACGCTGAACTCGGATTGCCCCTGCACATCGATGAATCCCGGCGTGACGATCAAACCGCTGGCGTCGATGCGTTTCTTCGCCGGCGCGTCGTGCAGATCGCCCATGGCCGCAATCTTGTCGCCGCGGACGGCGATGTCGCCGACCAGCCACGGCGAACCGGTGCCATCGACGATGCGCGCGCCGGCGATGACATAGTCATATTGCCATTCGCCCGCGCGCGATGGCGCGCCCTTGGCTGCCTGCGATTCCTGCGCGCGGAGGGCCAGGACCAGGACGAGTAGAAACGCCGCCAGCGCGGCCAGGAACACCTTGCGGCCGGGCAGGCGCGGGCGGGAAAGATGCAGGGGAGGGAAAATCTTTCGATAAAACGGATTCATCAACGGCTCCTCGGATGGAGTGCCGGGATGATAGCAAAGTTTTGAGGATTTATTCGCGCGCCAATCGGGCGCCGCATTTATTCGGCGACGAGCAGATTCTGCGCGAAGGGCCAGGTGCGGTCGATCCATTGATCGGCGCAGCGAAAGCCGGTGCGGCCAGCCATTTCGGGAATTTCCCGGGCCAGGTATTTGTGAGAACTTTCCGTCCAGATGGTTTCGTCGTAGTCGAGCAGAATATGCAGGTTGGCTTCGCGCACAAATGCCACCTGCCTGCACAGGGAGCGCAGATGCATCTCCACCCGGCGCTCTTCGGCGTTCCAGCGGGCTTCATGCTTGAATTGCTGCAGCTTAAAATCGCCGCCGAGTTCGCGATTGATGCGCGCGAGAAGATTCAGATTGAAGGCCGCAGTCACTCCGGCGGGATCGTCGTAAGCCAGGAGCTGCGTGGGCACCTCTTTCTGGAGATCGGTGCCGAGCAGCAGGGCGTCGCCGGGGCGCAGGGTCCTGCGTACTTCGCGCAGGAACAGGTCGCCGGCGCCGCGGTCGAAGTTGCCGATGGTGCTGCCGAGAAACAGCACCAGCAGGCGGTCGTGTTCCTCGCGTCGCGCCGCCACCGCCCGCAAGCCATCGAGAAAGGTCTTCTCATAGCCCACGACGCTGACCAGATCGATCTGGTTCATCTCTTTTTCGCAGGCTGCCAGGGCCGAGGCGGAAATTTCGATGGGGTAATAGTAAGTGCGCTGGCGGCGCGCCAGGGCTTCGAGGATCCAGCGCGTCTTTTTTCCGCTGCCGCTGCCGAGTTCGGCAACGTGCACGGGCGAGGGCAGGCGGCCAACAATTTCCGCCGCGTGGCGTTCGAGCAAGCGCGCGTCGGCACGCGTCAATCCATATTCCGGCAAGACGCAGATGGCTTCAAACAGGGCCGATCCGAGTTCGTCGTACAAATATTTTGAAGGCAGTTCGCGCTGGCCGGCTTTGGTGAGGCTGGCGCGCACATCCGCGGCGAACTCCGCGATGTGGCGCGCTGTTTGCAGCGATTCGCGCCGACAACTCTCGCTGACCGTTTCCTTCGTTTGTACCGTTCGCGTGGCCATAAAGCTCCCAAGAACTCTATTTTTTGTTTTCTTCTGTTCTTTCAGTCTTCCACGCAGCGGAAGGTTGCGTGAATGTTCGGATAGTGGGGCTGGAACCAATTGCGGAACGAGCGCCGCAACATGCAAGCGGCCGTCCGGGGCGAACCGCCCTTCATTACGAAATGCTTGCCGTCGAAAAAATTGGCGGAGTAGCCGGGATAAAAAGAACGGGGCTGAAAGCCTTCAAAAGGAGCAAAGACCGTACGCGTCCACTCCCAGCCATTGCCGACCAGGTCGTGCACGCCAAAAGCGCTGCAGCCGGCCGGGTGCGCTCCGACGGGCGCTGGATCCCAGTGATGAAAATCGAAATTGCCGTGCATGGTTGTCGGTGACGCGTCGCCCCAGGGATAGCGACGCTCTCTGGCGCCCTTTGGCGCGCCATAGGCGGCGCGGTGGAACTGCTCTTCGGTAGGGAGACGGCGTCCGAGCCACTTGGCGTAGGCCGCGGCTTCTGCGTGGCTCACGTAGACGGGCCACTGCATGGGCAAGGGAATATCGCCAAACATGGAGCGATAAGCCCACAGACTGCCTTCGCGGGTCCAAAAGGAGGGATGAGTAACGTTGTTTTTTTCTTTCCAGGCCCAGTCTTCGGCAGTCCACAGCGTCGGGTTACTGTATCCGCCGGACTCCATGAAGCGCAGAAAATTGCGATTGGTTACGTTGTGGGCATCGATGGCAAATTCCGGAACCACCCGGACATGGGAATCGAACTCATTGTCCCAGCCGAACTCGTCGCCGAAAATGCGCTGCAAGCCAAGCGTGGCGCGGCCCTCGGGAATGTCCACCAGGCGGGACTTTACGGGCGCCACGGTCCAGTCAAGCGCAGGCGGGGCGGCCGTTTTGCGATCGCCAGGCAGGCGCTGGAACATGTAGGCAAGCGTTTCTGCGTGCATCAAGCGATGCTCGATGGCGGTTTCGAGCATGGCGAGAAGCTCGGGATGGCCTTCGCGGGGGCGTAGGAAGGCGTCCTGGATGGCAAAATCAAGGGCCGCGCGCAGCCGGGCATTGTAATCGTCGACCGTTTCGCGCGCGGGCCAGTCGCCAGGCTGGTCCGAAGGCAAGCCCCCGTCGACCGGGTCGATCCCGAAGGCGAACAGGCGGTCAAAGGATTTATTAAACGGGCTGAGGCCGAAGGCGCGTTCACCGAGCAGGTTCCAGTCGAAGGCTTCGACATGCCCGAGGTAGAAAATAATTCTATGGCGCTCGGCGATGGGGCGGTCGTACATGGCCTCTTCGCGGACGATGCGGAACAGGTCGTCGGTCTGCTTACGGGCCTGCGCGATGCGAAAAGAATAATGCTGCGTGGCGGTGCGAGCGGCAGTGGCCAGCGATTCCATAATGGGCTCCCTCAGTTTGGATGCCTTGCTGTTCCCAAGGGTGCATCAAAAAGCGCATCGAAAATCGACGCCCGGGAGCGAACGTTTTCCGCCATGCCTGGCATGGCGACTCCGCGTGGCCACTCCGAGGTCGCCCGGTCGGCACCGGTCCGGGTGGCAGTTCGCCGCACGCGGGGCGGTGCAGTTGGTTATGATGGAGGCGCTCGCGGTAGAAGCGGGATGAGAGGCCCGGGCTACGGCAGGCTAAACTGCTGCGCCGCCATTTTAGTGAAATACGTCTTCGCGCAACACGTCGGATACAAAAACTTTTATGTCGGCAACCTCTTTAAAGTCCAACGAGACTAGCATCGAGTTTCAGGGCGTGACATACAGGATAAATGGTACACGTGCTCCGGAAGGCAGCGCCACGCGACAGCAAGAGGGTACACCCGAAAAGGATCCGGCGGTAGCTGGCCGAAGGGATGGGCTCGAAAGCGCGGCTGGTGCCCAGCGGGCGCTGGTTAGGGATGTTTCCCTGGCGATTCGCGAGGCCGAGACCCTCGTTCTGCTCGGACGCAGCGGCGGGGGCAAAACCACCTTACTGCGGCTCATCAATCGCATGCTCGAGCCTACCTCGGGAAGAGTGCTGGTCGCGGGGAGGGCTACGACCGACTGGGACCCCTTCGCCCTGCGACGCGGGATTGGCTATGTGATTCAAGAGGCGGGACTTTTCCCGCATTTCACGGTCGCAGAAAACATCGCCCTGGTGCCCACGCTCGAGCATTGGGACGCCGGGCGAATTGCTGCGCGCGTCCAAGAGCTGTTGCAGCTGGTGGGACTTGGCGGCGGGGATTTCGCGTCGCGCTACCCCCGCCAGCTCTCCGGAGGCCAGCGGCAGCGCGTGGGTGTGGCGCGGGCACTGGCGGCCGACCCGCGCATTTTGCTCATGGATGAGCCGTTTGGGGCGCTCGACCCGGTGACCCGCGCGGAACTGCAGCGGGAGTTTAAAGCGCTGGCCAGGCGGCTCGGGAAGACCATCGTGTTCGTGACCCACGATTTGCGCGAGGCCCTGCTGCTGGCCACGCGGATCGTGCTGCTTGAAAACGGTAAAATCGTGGCGCAAGGCACGCCGCAGAATTTTTTGCAGCAAGAGCATCCGGAGGTGCGGGCCTTCGCGTCCTGTCTGGATACCGAGGATGCGGCCAGTAAAAACGCCGCCAGGGGTCCGGCAGAGGATTCCGCGCCAAGGCGCGACGGAGAAACGGCGTGAACGTTTACACATTTTTCGCCACCCATCGCGCGGAAATATTGTCCACCACGCTCGAACATTTGGAACTGGTGTTGCTGGCCATGGTGATCGCCGTGGCCATCGCCATTCCCCTGGGAATTTTTATCGTCGAGCGCCGGGCATGGCGGACCGTAGCGCTCGGAATTGCGAGTGTGTTCCAGACCATTCCGAGTCTGGCGCTGTTTGGCTTCCTGATTCCCATTCCTTTCATCGGCGGGATTGGGAAGCGGACCGCGGTGGTGGCGCTGGTGCTGTATGCGTTGCTGCCGATTCTGCGCAATACCTATGTGGGGCTGACGGGGATCGACCCGGCGGTGCTCGAGGCCGCCACGGCCATGGGCATGACGCCCTGGCAGGTGATGTGGCGCGTGCGCCTGCCCCTGGCGCTTTCCGTGATTCTCGCGGGTATTCGCACCGCGACGGTAATCACCATCGGCGTGGCGACCATTGCGGCGGCCATTGGCGCGGGCGGCCTCGGAACGTTTATTTTTCGCGGCGTGGCCATGGTCAGCGATGCAGTGATTCTGGCTGGCGCGATCCCTGCGGCGCTGCTGGCGCTGCTCGCGGATGGCTTGCTGGCAATGCTTGAACGGCGGCTGCGCGTTTCATGAGCTCGACGGGCCATCGCTTGCCGGCTCTCGTTCTTGCGGGGCCAGCCGGGGTCGCGCATTCGCTCGCGGCTGGCGATAAGGCTGCGCTGCGAGAAAGGCGCGGGCGGAGGCGGTCCGGGAAACTGTTTTGTTGGATGCTCGGTGTTCTGGCCTGCGGCCTTTCCTCCTGCAAGCCGGCCGGGCCGACCATCACCGTGGGATCGAAGTTTTTCACCGAGCAGGTGGTGCTCGGTGAATTGCTTGCGCAGCATATCGAGGCCCGGACCGGGCTCCATGTCGCGCGGAAAAGCAATTTGGGCGGAACGCTGCTGTGCCAGAAAGCGTTGCTCTCCGGGGCGCTAGATCTGTATGTCGAATATACCGGGACGGCGCTGACGGGTGTGCTCGGGGAGACGCCCGGCGACGACGATTCGGGGAAGATTTACGAGCGCGTGAAACGTGGCTATGAGCGGCGCTTTCACCTTTCCGTGACCGAGCCGCTCGGATTTGCGAACTCGTTCGCGATGGTGGTCCGGGGGGCGGACGCGCAGCGCGATCACCTAGAGAAGATTTCGGACATTGTGCCCATAGCCCCGCGCTGGCGCGCGGGATTTGGCTATGAGTTTCTCGAACGCCCCGACGGTTATGCAGGTTGGGCCGAGCGCTACGGGCTGAAGTTTGCCGGGCCCCCGAGGGTAATGGATCTGGGTTTGATCTACCGGGCGCTCCTGGACGGGAAGGTGGATATCGTGGCCGGGAATTCGACGGACGGATTAATCGAGGCCCTGCATCTGGTGGCGCTGGCGGACGATAAACACTATTTCCCGCCGTACGACGCCGTGCCCATTGTAAGAACGGCGACGCTCGAGAAATTTCCCGCGCTGCGCCCGGCCCTGGCCGATTTGTCCGGGAAGATTTCCGAGCAAGAGATGCGCAAGATGAATGCCGCGGTGGATGCCGACCAGCGCGATGTGGTGGCCGTGGTGCGGGCCTTTCGGGAGTCGAAGGGTTTGTGAAGGACGCTTCGGCGGGAGCGCGGGGCAGGCCGCACTTCGTTTTGCTGGCCGGGCTCAGCCGAGGGCCCGGGTTCCGTCCCTTGCGGGCGATTGACTTCGCACACCTCGGGGGCTATGCTCGGCACATTCGATTTTCCCCGGCCACGCACTCCTTCCAGAAGAGCGATTCCTATGACGACGAAAATCAGCGGCACGGTTGGCTCGGTGTTGAAGCGCAAGGGCGGCGAAGTGTGGTCGGTCGCGCCCGAGGAGACGGTGTACGCGGCCATTGAAAAAATGGCGGACAAGGGTGTGGGAGCCCTGCTGGTCGTGCGCGCGGGAAAGATGCAAGGCATCGTCTCCGAGCGGGACTACGCGCGAAAGGTGATTTTAAAGGGGCGAGCGTCGAAGAGCACGGTGGTGGCGGAGATCATGGCCAGCCCGGTGATTCACGTGAGCGCGGACACCTCGGTCGACGAGTGCATGAGTGTGATGACCAGGAACCGGATTCGGCACCTGCCGGTGATGAGCGGCGAGAAAGTGCTGGGCGTTGTCTCGATCGGCGATCTGGTGAAGTGGATCGTGTCGGAGCAGGAAGAGACCATCGAGCAGTTGCAGAACTACATTACCGCGAAATATCCGAGCTGAAGGTCCCGGGCGAGAAAAAAGCAGCCCGCACCAGGGACGATGGAAAGCCCATTCCCCAAATAACGACCTGGCCGGAAGGGGGCGCAGCCCTGTGCCCTGGGGATAAGGCTGCGTCCCGCCGGTGGATGGCTCGTGTTTCAGTCGGGGTGATTGTGGCGCCAGTTCCAGTAGTCGGCTTGTTCCTTACGGTTGGCTTTGGCCCATTCGTGTTCCTGAACGTGCTTTTCCGTGAGATAACGGTGCCAGGCGGCGTTTTCGTGATCGTCCCAGTGGTGATAGTCCTTGTGTTCGCGGTCGTAGACGCGATCGTCTTGCGGGGCCGGAGAGGCTACCAGCATAACGGGCGTTGCGAGTGCCGCAGTTAGAACGAAAGAAGCGATAGAGCGACGCATTCGATGAATCCTCCAGACCGTAGAAAAACAAGGATCCCGCGCAAATGGGATACGGTGGATTCCTTAGAAGGGCCCGGGGCAGTGCTGGAGGCGCTGTTCCGCCTCAGTCCGGATGGCTGTGGCGCCAATCCCAGTATTCGGATTGCTCGTTCTTGTCGGCCCTGGTGTATTCATGGTCCTGACGGTTTTTCTCCGTGAGGAAGCGGTGCCAGGCCTGATTTTCATGATCGTCCCAATGGTGATCCTTTTCAACGACCACGGTTTGGTTCGGCGGGGCGGAACAGGCTATGGTTACGACTGAGATAGCCAGAACAGCAGCCAGAGACATGGCGAGCGTGCAGCGGTTGGTGACCAGCATTTTAGAGTCCTCTTAAGGAGAGGAGAACAGCAAAGCGGGGGAAAGTCGATAGGGTTGATTTGGTATGCGAGGTGGGCTTTACGCGCGTCGCGCGCTGCCCGGCGCGGCCCGTAGATCAAGGACGCGGGCGCAGTGGCCGCGGTTTATAAAATGGTGATTTTGCAATGATTTACGCGAGGATGGAGAGTCCGGTGGGGCAGTTGCTGCTGGTCAGGGACGAGGCCGGATTGCGCTCGGTTCGTTTTGCGCAGAGCCGGCGAGCGGCGACGCCCAGAGAGGACTGGCGGGAAGATCCTGCCGGCCTTGCCGAACAGGTGCGGCAGCTGCGCGCCTATTTTAGAGGAGAGTTGCAGACCTTTGCTTTAGAACTGGCGCCGGAAGGGACGGAATTTCAATTGCGCGTTTGGCGGGCACTGCGCGAGATCCCTTACGGCGAGACGATTTCCTACCGCGAGCTGGCGCGCCGAGTAGGGAACGAAAAAGCCTGCCGCGCGGTAGGGCTGGCGAACGGATGCAATCCCCTCCCGATCATCGTGCCCTGTCACCGGGTGATCGGGAGCAATGGATCACTGACGGGGTTTGGCGGAGGTTTGCAAAACAAACAGAGGCTTCTCGCGCTCGAGAGCCGCCAGATGCAGCTGCTCTAAGGCGCGCGGCGTTCTAACGGACAGGACCCCGGGACTGCGCAGCCCGGTTACCCTGGGTGCCTAGATTCTGATGTTTGGCCGCCAAACGATTTTCCCCGGATGGCTGCTGGCGCGCGTTTTTCCGGGGCGGGAGTGGGTGGCGCTATTCGGGGTGGCGCTGCGCTCCTGGCGGACGACCTTGTGGCCGTGCGATTTCGCCACATTCTGATGCGCTCGAAATTCTCGGGCAAGTGGGCTAAGCTCAAAATTTGTTGGGCTCTGGCGTGGCATCCTGGAGGAAAATTTTATGAGCGGGGATGAGATTCGGCGGCGGGAGTTTATTGGAGGGATGGCGGCGTTGTCGGTGACGCCGGTGACCGGGCTGGCCGGTGGCCTAGAGGCTGCGGACTTGCCGGCCGCTCGAGCGGGGAGCGAGGTCGCCAGGAAAGGCGAGATGCCTTACCGGATGCTGGGAAAAACCGGGGTGCAGGTTTCCTGCATCGGGCTGGGCGGCTACCATCTGGGGACCGCGGACTTGGCGGAGGCCGAGGCCATCCGGATTTTCCACGCGGCTGTCGA
>JBEKSZ010000201.1:0-9753 GCA_049516615.1 Candidatus Acidiferrum sp.
GCTGGAGACGGCGATGAAGTCGAAAGAGACTTCTCCCGGAATTTCGCGAGCCAGATCCGCGAGAAAAAACACCGCGCCTTTAAGGACGCCAACCAGATGTAGTGGTTCGGTTCCAAATTCCTTGCGGATTTGCCGCGCGATCTCCTGAATGCGGCTGCGGATGCGCGTTTTGGAGATGAGGATGCGCACGGACTCGCCCGGGCGCGAACTCGAATAGGCCTCTTTGGCGAGTTTACTGCTGCTCTTTTTTGCGTTCTTGATCACGACGGCCCTCGAAGTGGACACGCGACTGTAACGCAAGGCGCGTTTTGCGACAAGCGCTGGAACGCTTCGGCAACCTAAAAAAATTACTCGAGCCAGTCGGCGATGAAGATATTTGTTTCGTGCGGGGCGGTGCCGTTGCGGTTGGAGGCCCACACCAGTCTTTTGGCGTCGGAAGTGAACATCGGGAAGCCATCGAAATCGGGGTGGTAGGTAATGCGCTGCTGGTTGGTGCCGTCTTCATTGATGATGTACAGATCGAAGTCGCGGGCGTTTTTGGGATCGGCGGAATTGGACGCGAAGACGATGCGTTTTCCGTCGGGGTGGTAGAAGGGCGCGAAATTTGCGGCGCCGTTGCTGGTGACTTCATGTTTGTTCGAGCCGTCAGCGTTCATGGTCCAGATTTCCAGGTTGCCAGGACGAATCAAGCCTCTGGCCAGCAAATCCTTATAGTCCGCCACTTCCTGCGGCGTTTTGGGATGTTCCGCGCGGTAGACGATTTTCGTCCCATCGTAGGAAAAAAATGCGCCGCCATCGTAGCCCAGCTCGTGAGTGAGTTGCTTCACGTGCGAGCCGTCGGCGTCCATGGTGTACACGTCCAGGTCGCCATTGCGCGTGGAAGTGAAAACGATCTTCTGACCATCGCGGCTGATGGTGGCCTCGGCGTTGTAGCCGGGAGAGTCGGTAAGTTGCCGAAGGTCGCTGCCATCGCGCTTGGCGGTGTAAATCTGGTAAGTGTTGTAAATCGGCCAGACGTAGCCTTGCGAATAGTCGGGCTTGGGCGGGCAGTCCGCGCTGGCCGCGTGCGTGGAGGAAAAGAGAATGCGATCGCCTGACGGAAAAATATAACTGCAGGTCGTGCGGCCTCGGCCCGTGCTGACCAGTTTCGGTGTGGCGGGCGGGTCCCCGGCGTTTCCGACGGGCATGGAATAGATCTGGTCGCAGGGAACACCCTGGCCCTGATGCTGGAAGATCAGGGTTTTGTCGTCGGCGGAAAAGTAGGCTTCGGCGTTTTGTCCGCCGAAGGTGAGTTGCCGCGCGTTCTTGAGATGTCTGGTTTCCTCGGGCAGCAGGATCTGCGGACTGGTCTGCGCAGCTTTCGCGCCTGGCCCAGAAGGCCTCGCCAGCATCGCGAGCGCCCACGTGACGCATAGCAGCCAAGCTGCCAGGCTCAAGATTATTTTCGTGCGCGTGCGGCGGCTGGTATTCATTCGCTTGCAACCCTCACTTGCTTACTGTCGTTGTTCGAGCGTGACGGCTGCGGTCACTTCTTTTGCGTCGCGCATCACGGTGACCTCGACGACATCGCCAACTTTGCTGCGACGCAGGGCGTCGGTGAAATCGTAGAGATTCTTGATCGGTTTGTCGCCGAATTTTATGAGCACGTCTCCGGCGCGGAAGCCCGCTTTGGCCGCAGGGGAATTGGGTTTGACATCGGAGAAGCGTACGCCGTCTTCGGTCTGTCCGAAATCAGGGATGGAGCCGAAGTAGGGACCGTAGCCCCCGCCCGCGCTGCTGGCGGAGGCGTTGCCTGCGTGGGGATGGTCTTCGACCACTACCTGGAATGCCGGGCGACCCGGCGCGTCGGCAATTTGCTCAGCGACACTGGAGATCATATCCAGCAGATGGGCCGCGGAGTTGGGATCGATTTTCTCCCAGGTGTCGGACGGCTTGTGATAATCGGCGTGCAGCCCGGAAAAAAAGAACAGCACGGGAATGTGTTTGACGAGGAAGGAAGTGTGATCGCTCGAGGCGTAACCGCCGCTGGAATACTCGATTTTGAAGCTGCTGGGTTTGGCGGCTGCCGCGAGGATGGATGGAAAGGTCGAGCCCGTGCCAACCCCGCCAATGTACACCTTGTTGTCTTTGATGCGGCCGATCATGTCCATGTTGAGCATGGCGGCGGCTTTATCGAGCGGGAGCGTGGGATTTTTGACCCACGCGGCGGAGCCCAGCAGGCCCAGTTCTTCTCCGGCGAAGGAGGAGAAAAGAATGCCGCGCTGAAGCTGGCCTCTTAGCGGAACCAAAAGGCGCGCGAGTTCGAGGACGCCCGCGGTGCCGCTCGCGTTGTCGTCCGCCCCGGGATGGATTTGGCCGATCTGCGACGGGGCCATCGAGTGCGCATCACCGCGTCCGAGGTGATCGTAGTGCGCGCCGATGATGAGGTATTCGTCGCTCTTGCCGGGAAGATAGGCCAGGATGTTGTTGACGGTGGCGTGGATCGTTTCGATTTGGATGCTGAGCGCGATGTTTACGCCGGAAAGATCGATTGCCGACGGCGGCGCGGGCTTGTCGGTCGCGTCGATTCCCTTCTGGATTTCGTCAAGGGATTTACCCGCGGCGCGAACCCAGTTTTCGGCCAAGGCGTAGCTGGTTTGCAGGCACAGAAGGTTGGAATTTTCCGGTTGGTCGATGGAGCTGAAATGCGGGAGATGTTCTTCCGCGCCGGCGGCTTTGCCATTGACGAGCATCAGAGCGGCTGCGCCGTGGTTGCGGGCGTTGATGGCTTTGCTGATGAGATAGGCGTGATGGGTAAGCTGCGGGACGGGCGAGGCGCGAGGATCGCCGGCGGTTTTCGGTGCAAAATTTGGTGGCTCGTCGAAAAAGGCGAGGACGATTTTGCCTTGGACGTCCCGCCCAGCGTAGTCGTCGTAGTCGTGTTCCGGAGCGGTGATGCCATAACCGGCGAAGACCAGCGGAGCGCTGACGCGGCCGCTTGAAGAAATATTCAGCGGGACGAAATCGTCGTTGAGTTTGAGCTGGACGACGGCTGGCTGGCTGTTCGGCGAGGCATACTCGGCACGGACCGTGTTATCGGGCATGAGGCGCTGGCCGGTGATGACGTCAAAGGGTTGATAGAAACCGTGCGTGCCCGCAGGTTTGAGGTGCAATTGTTTGAAGCGCGTTGCGATCAGGTGCGCGGCAAGGCTTAGACCTTTGCTGCCGTCCCCGCGACCTTCCATTTTCGCGGTGGTGAGAGCTCTTACGTCGTTGATATAGCGCTGGGCGTCGGCGCTGCCGACGGTGGGAGTTGCGGCAGAGAGGGTGAGCGCGACGCACAGAGTGAGGGAGAAGAGGCGGGCGGCGAAGCGCGATGCTTGCTGATGCCGGTTGCCGCGATGGCCATGGATGGGCAGAATCATAGGGCGCGGAAATGCTACGGTGCGCCGGAAGCGGTGTCAAATGACATTTCCGCTGTTTGGTCAGCCCCGCCGAGGGGACCCTTGCGAAAACGGGGGCAAAATCTAAAGGAGCGTAAGTGTACTGATTTGTGGCGTTACGTGATTTAGTGGGGGAGGCCCCGCCTTGCGACCGGGGAATCCGGCGCGGACTTGGCCTCGGGCTCGCGCCCGGACGCTGGTGGTAAATTCCATGTGGAGTGCATGGTGCGGGCCGTGGTTTTGATCCGGCGGTCGTGGCCGAAGGCTTTGGTGAACTCCTGCCGGGCGAAGGGCCAGATTGCGCTAGGCGTAGCGCGGGCTGGGGCGCCTTTGCGGGCCGCATCGCGGAGACCGCCCCGGCCAGAAATAAGAAGGGCAAGTTCGACGAAAAACCGTCCCGGGAAGAAATGGACCCGCATGGTGTCTTCGTAAACTTAGGATTTGATTGGGTTTGAAGTGCATTCGCACCAGGAGAGTTCTCCTTTAACTTACGCGCAAGCTTATTTGTAACGAAAGAAGTGGCGCGAGAAGACCGATAGGGCTCGGACGGTTTTGAACTGCCAGGCCAGCCTTTAGACGCGCCACACGCAAGACGGGCATTGGAGGCTTGTGGAACCTTGGCTTCGGGGGACGTTAGAGCAGGCACCGGCGGTCGGGCGGGCTGTGATGCACGCGCTCGAGCTCGCTGCCGAGGATGTGCGGAACTGGTGTGGGGATTTGACGGGTGCGGAGATGGAGGCTCAACCTGTGGGGCTGCCGTCGGTGGGATTTCAGTTGCGACACATAGCCGGGAGCCTCGACCGGCTGCTCACGTACGCAGAGGGTGGGGAGCTCGATGAAGAGCAGATGGCGGCGCTGGCCGGAGAGTTGACGGCCGGCTCGTCGCGGAAAGAGGCGCTTGCAGAGTTTGAGAAAGCCGTGGCCGAGGGCATGCTGCGGGTTCGGGCGCTTTGCGGATTGGACTTGGAAGAGCGGCGGTGGGTCGGCAGGCGGCGGCTGCCGAGCAGCCTGGGGGGCTTGCTGGTGCATGTTGCGGAGCATACGGCGAGGCATGTGGGGCAGGTGGTGACGACGGCGCAGGTGGTGAGGGCGGGGCGAGGCACAGGCGTTTCATGACCCACGGCCATTTTGTGCGAGATGCGTCCCGCGCGGCACGCGCTCTGGTTTTTCGCGACGATTTCTGCCCGCGGGGCAGCGCAAGGATAACCGCGCCGTCTGCTCGATTCTCGAAGCGCGCCGCGCAAGAGCGGGCGGAGTTGACGGTGTTGTGGGTAGACCGTAGGCTGGGACATCGTGATCGAACTCGCTAAGAGCATTGTGCTGATTGTCAGCGCGCTGTTCCCCATCGTCAATCCGCTGGGGACCAGTCCGATCTTTTTGTCGCTGACCACCGAGTACTCGGCGGCGACGCGGCGAGCCCTGGCCTGGAAGGTGACGCTGAACAGTTTTGTTCTGCTGGTGGCTTCGTTTTTGATTGGGTCGCATATTTTGACTTTTTTTGGGATATCGATACCGGTGGTGCAGGTGGGCGGCGGGCTGATCGTGATTTCCACGGGGTGGACGCTGTTGAGCAAGAAGGATGAGCAGGAGCGCCACGGGCAGGTGCAAAAGAGCGTGAACCCCCTGGATGTGTTTCGCAACGCGTTTTATCCCCTGACGCTGCCGCTCACGGTCGGCCCGGGTTCCATCTCGGTGGCCATTACGCTGGGGGCGAATGCCAATGGACCGCGACACTTCGGGGTCAACCTCGTATCGATCCTGGCGGCGCTCGCTGGTTCGGCCCTAGTGGCGTTGACGGTGTTTCTGTGTTACGGATTCGCGGACCGGCTGGCGGCCATTCTTGGCGAAAACGGAATGACCATCGTGATGCGACTGTCGTCATTTCTGCTGGTGTGCATTGGAGTGCAGATTCTTTGGAATGGATTGAGCGCGCTGGTGCAAACCCTGGCGCACAGCTTGCCTGTGCTTAGCCGATAATTCTTCAGGCGAAAAATTGTTGTCGGAAAACCGCCCCGTATTATACTCCTCGCAAAGAAGGATGCTGCGCGCGAACCGAAATGTTCTAACGTTTGTGTTTCAGTCACCGCGGCATTCGCAGGAAACTCGATCGCAGGGAAAGCGCATCGAACTTGGCTGAGTAAGGACTGACGGCTCCCGTCAGTGTTTCAGAAGAGACCCCTTGGGAAAGCAAAGTGCCCGCGTCACGCAACGAGCGGGCAGAGGTGCTGCAACTTGTGCGGAATTGCGGGATTTACACATAAGAACTGGAGACCGCCTGCCGAGCGCATCCGGCAGGCCACCGGGACGCTGATTCATCGCGGACCGGACCAGCAAGGCGTGCACAAAGCCGCAGTGTTTTCCTGCGGCGCAACGCGGCTGAAGATTATCGATCTGGCGAACGGGGACCAGCCGATTTTGACTGACGACGGAGATTTTGGAATCGCGTTTAACGGCGAAATCTACAACCACCGCGAAGTGCGCGCGGAGCTCGAGGGACTAGGGCACAAATTTCACTCACATTCGGATACGGAAACGGTGTTGCGCGCCTTCGTGCAATGGGACACGGAGTGTTTCGCCAGGTTGCGCGGGATGTTCGCGGTGGCGCTGTGGAGGGAATCCGAGCGGCGGCTGGTGCTGGCGCGGGATCGCATGGGAATCAAGCCGCTGTACATTGCGCGCCATGGCGAAGAGCTATTTTTTGGATCGGAGCTGAAGGCCATTTTCGTGCATCCGGAGATCGAGCGGCGGATCAGTCTGGAGGGGCTGGATTGTTATTTGTCGCTGAATTATCTGCCTTGCCCATGGACATTAGTGGAGGGAATTGAAAAATTGCCATCGGGTAGCTGGCTGGAGTGGCGCGACGGCCATGTCCGCTCGGAAGCGTATTGGGAACTTCCGTTCGGGAATGCCGCCGAATGGACGATGGAGGAGGCCAAGGAGGAGCTGGACCGGCTGCTCGAACAATCGGTGCGGGAGCATATGCTTTCGGACGTGCCGCTGGGGATTTGGCTGAGCGGAGGCATGGATTCGACGACGATTTTGCATTATGCGTCGCGCGCCTCGGCGGCGCGCCTGAAAACATTTTCGATTACCTATCACGGGCGCAGCTGCGACGAAAGCGATCTGGTGGGACGCGCAGTGAAGGAATATGACACCGAGCACGAAGAGCTGGATCTGACGGCAGAGCTCGATTTGCTAGGGGCCATCGAGGAGTTTGCCTATTATTCGGATGAGCCGAGCGCGGATGCCGGCGCCCTGCCGGTGTGGTTTCTTTCGAAACTGTGCAAGAAGAGCACCACCGTGGCGCTCAGCGGGGATGGCGCGGATGAATTGTTTGGCGGGTACGTGACGTATCGCGCCGATTTGCTGGCCAAGCGGGCGCGCCGGGCGCCGCGCCGCGTGTTGCGCTCGGCGTTGCGGGCAACCCGGCGGTTGCCGGTCTCGGATGAAAAGATCAGCTTTGAATACAAGGCCAAACGGTTCCTGGAAGGCAGTCTGCTCTCGCCCAGCCAAGCGCACGTATTCTGGAATGGCATGTTTTTCGGGCAGGACAAACAGGTCCTGCTGCGCAAGCCCTTGCCCATAACCTTTGCGGAGTTGCTGCACCAGATCGACGGCTGGCCCCCTAATGGCGACAGCCTGGCACCATTTTTGTGGTTCGATCAGAAGTATTATCTGCCCGACGACATTCTGGTGAAGAGCGACCGGATGAGCATGGCGCATGCGGTCGAGGTGCGGCCGCCGTTCCTTGATCACCGCATCGTGGAGTTCGCGGCCACGCTGCCCGCGGGGCTGAAGATTCGCGGCGCGCGGCAGAAATTGGTGCTGCGAGAATTGCGGCGCGACAAGCTTCCGGCCACGATTTTGGAGGGCAAGAAGACCGGATTCGACATTCCCGCGCATGAGTGGCTGCGTGGACCGCTGCGGGAATTGCTGGTGGAAACCCTGCGCGAAGGAACGGAAACGCACGGCGAGTTGTTCAATGCTTCGGCCATCGAGGGGATTTTGCAGCTGCACCTTAATCGCCAGGCCAATCTGGGGTACCACTTGTGGGGCTTGCTGATCCTGTTTTTGTGGATGAAACGATGGGGGATTCAGTCCAGCTCGCGGGCGACAACACCGCTGGCCTCGCTCGTGGCCGCAGACTGACCTGCTCCGCGGGGTTTCCCCGGAACGCCAACCGGCAGCCAAGAACCCTTGGAACTATCGGAAAATACGGGAGTTAGAGACGTTACACCAGTTTCTTAGTTTGCCGCATCTGAGTGCAGAAGCAGTTCGCAGGATGGGCGGAGATTCGCTACAATAGGATGGGTGTGCGATTTTTGAAGCTGCGGCGGGTGGGGGCATCAGCCGCAGTTTTTGAGTGGCATCCGTCCGGAGAACAAGATCGGAACCATAGAGTACTCTGAGGAGGGTACATGAAGATTGCCGTGCTCGGTGGCGACGGCTATTGCGGTTGGGCTACGGCCCTCTATTTGTCGCAGAAGGGGCACTCGGTCGCCATTGTCGATAATTATTTGCGCCGCCAGTGGGATCACGAACTGGGCGCGCAGACGCTGACGCCGATTCGGCCTCTGACGGACCGTCTGCGGGTATGGCAGAACCTGACGGGGAAGACCATTGAGCTGTTTGTCGGCGACGTGGCGGACTACGATTTTTTGTCGACCACCTTCAAGGATTTCGCGCCGGAAGCGGTGGTACATTTCGCGGAACAGCGCTCGGCGCCGTATTCGATGATCGATCGGAAGCACGCGGTGTTCACGCAGGTGAACAACGTGGTGGGCACGCTGAATGTGCTGTTCGCGATTCGCGAAATAAACACGGATTGTCATTTGATCAAGCTGGGAACCATGGGCGAATACGGCACGCCCAACATCGACATCGAAGAAGGCTACATCACCATCGAGCATAACGGGCGCAAGGATGTGCTGCCCTTCCCCAAGCAGCCGGGATCGTTCTATCACCTCTCGAAAGTGCACGACTCTCACAACATGATGTTTGCCTGTAAAATCTGGGGCCTGCGGGCGACGGATTTGAATCAGGGCGTGGTGTACGGGACGACCACGGACGAGACGGCTATGGATGAAGCGCTGATTAATCGGTTTGACTACGATGATGTATTTGGCACGGTGCTGAACCGCTTCTGCGTGCAAGCGGCGATTGGGCAGCCTCTGACGGTGTATGGCAAGGGCGGGCAGACGCGCGGGTTCCTGGACATTCGCGATACGGTACGCTGCGTGGAGCTGGCTTGCGAGAATCCGGCGAAGAAGGGCGAGTGCCGCGTCTACAACCAATTTACCGAGCGCTTCTCGGTGCTAGATTTGGCGCACATGGTGGAAACCGCGGGGAAGAAACTGGGCTTGAGCGTGGAGATCGATCATTTGCCAGATCCGCGCGTGGAAGCCGAAGAGCACTACTACAACGCGAAGCATTCCAAGCTCGTGGATCTCGGGCTGGAGCCGCACTTGCTTTCCGATGCCCTGCTCGATTCCCTGGTGAACATTGCGCTGCAGTATCGGGATCGCATCGATGCCTCGTTGATGCTGCCGCAAGTGAACTGGCGCGAACCGAAGAACGAACGGCGGATGCAGATGAGCATGCCGACGCGGTCGGCGACTTCCGACGCGCGTATTGGGAATGTGGAGAAACCGCTGGTAAAAGCCAAGCGCCGTTAGATCCCTCCGCGGCCAGCAAGTTAATTCGCGCATCGCCAAAGATAATGGAGCGCGCATGCAGCTCAAAATCCGGCCGCTGACGCCTGATCTTTGGCCGGCGCTTGAGGATCTGTTCGGCAAGAAGGCCGCATCTCAGGGCTGCTGGTGCATGTATTGGCGGCTCGGCGCTGCCTACCGTAAACGGCCGAGCGAAGAGAACAAGGCCGCGTTTCGCGAGATCGTCAAGCGCGGGCCCCCGCCCGGCTTGCTGGCCTTCGATGGCGATGTCGCCGTGGGCTGGTGCCAGCTGACACCGCGCGCAGCGTTGCCGTGGCTGGATCGCGGGTGGCGTCTGAAGCGCCTGGACCACCTCGCGGTGTGGTCGCTGTCCTGCGTTTATGTGCGTATTGGCTATCGCCGCCAGGGAGTAACGTCGGCGCTGATCAAAGCGGCGCTAAAGGCCGCAAAGCGCGCAAAGGCTCCCGCGCTTGAAGCTTATCCACTCGATGCCAGCAAAACGCGCAGCGCTTCAGGCACGGGATTTGCCACAACCTTCGCGCGCGCCGGGTTCAAGACCGTTGCCTGCCGCGTGGCTCCTCGCCCGATCATGCGTCACGATCTGAACACCATCGCCGAACCTAACTAATGAAAGAAGCTGCTGGTTTCCACTTCAAGAC
>JBEKSZ010000202.1:0-9680 GCA_049516615.1 Candidatus Acidiferrum sp.
TCAGGCAGGCGGGATGGCCCTGGCCCTTTATCCCCGGCTCGAGCTAGCCAAGGACGCGAATATTTCCCCCGATGGTCACGGATTCAGCGGAATTGCTTTGTCCTTCAACGCCCGGAATCGTGCCGAGGTGGATCTGGTTCTCGCCGAGGCGGAAGCGGCGGGTGCAAAACTTTTAAAGCCAGCGCGCGAAGCCTTCTGGGGCGGCTATTCCGGTTATTTCGCCGACCCGGATGGATTCTTGTGGGAGGTGGCCTGGAATCCTGTGTTTCAGGTCGCGGAGGACGGGAGCATCCGAATCCCCGACTGAGGCGCACACTCGCGGAATAGGAAATGAGGCTGCATCGTGACGGGAGCCAGAACAAAAGGCCCGGACCGAAGCGGTCCGGGCCTGGGGGCCGTTCAGAGCCGGCGCGGCAAGCGTCGGCGAGGGATGGTCGTGGCCGCCCGCGAACTTCGCGGACGGCGCCTGAGTGCGCCTACCTGAAAAAGCGGCTTACAACCTGGAACGTCAGCACGGTGGTGTGCGTGACGCCGCCGCCGGTGCCGGTTATGGTGATCGGGTAGGTGCCGGTCGGGGCGGTGCGGGACACGGTCAGGGTAAAGTCCGACGAGCCGGAACCCGGTGCGGCGATGGACGTCGGGCTGAAGCTGACGGTGACGCCGGAAGGTACGCCCGACGCGCTGAGGGCGATTGCGGAGTCAAAGCCGCCGGAGACGGTGGTGGTTACGACGGCATAGCCGCTCTGTCCCTGGGCCAGGTATCCGGAACTCGGCGAGACGGAGATGGTAAAAGCTCCGGCCGTCGGAGCGGTCACGGTCAGCGAAACAGTTGCAGTATGGGTGATGCCGCCACCGGTGCCCGTTACGGTGAGGGCGTACGTGCCGGCTGCGGTGGTGGAAGCCACGACCACAGTGAGCGTGGCCGTGCCCGAACCCGGCGCCGCGATGGACGCGGGATTGAGGCTGAGGGTGACGCCCGTGGGCGCGCCGCTCGCCGTCAGGGAAACGGTGGAGTCAAAGCCGCCGGATACGCTGGTTGTAATCGTCGAAGTGCCGCTGCCGCCTTGCAGCAGGGAGAGCGAAGCGGGCGAGGCGGTGATGGCGAAGGCCGGGGAGGTGCTGGTCGGAGCAAGAGCGTTGATCAACCCTGTCCCGTTCGGAGAGCCCCAGCCGGTTACGAGGTCATAACCAACCTCGGCCGAATAGCTGCCGGAGGTGCCGCTCGAGATGTCGTGGAAGTCGGCGGCGTAGCTCGAGGTTATGTTCTGCGCGTAGATGGTTGGGTTAATGAACCCGATGGTCGGCTTGCCGTTGGCAGCCAGCTGCTGGTTGACCAGCGCGACGTAGCCAGCCCACATGGGCGTGGCGAAGCTTGTGCCGCCGTAATCGTTGGCCGTGCAAGTGGTTTGGTCGGCGCAGACATAGAAGGTGAAGTTCGCGTTGGCGGCAACATCCGGGCCGTTGCGCAGCGTTGTCGAGCCTTTGTTGCTCGAGTTGATTACGCCCGCAAGCTGCTGCCAGGAGGGGATGGGGATGGCGTCCGGCGAGATGCCGCCGCCGCTGTCCACCCAGGCGGTCTCTGATTTCCAAGCGCCACCGGCGCTGGCGGTTATGAGGTCCGTGCCGCCAACGGAGACCACATAGGCATTGTCTGCGGGCCAGGCCTCATTGCTCGCCGACCAGGTGGAGCTGTCGCCGGAAGCCGCGAAGAAATTCTGGCCTTGCGCGGCCATCTTCTCAAAGTAAGGGTTCAGCGTGCTGGGGTCCGCCGGTGTCCAGCCCCAGGAACAGCCGATGGTTGTGGGCAGCGGGCTGTGCGTAGTCATGGCGCTGATGATGGCGGTGTCGCTGGATCCGATGTACATCACGAGACTTGCAAGTCCCGGAGCCATGCCGATGGCTTGGGTCATGTCCAGTGTCTGTTCGGTGTCGTCGCAGTCGCCGCCCGCGCGCGAATCCACGCAGGACGTGCTGGTCCCGTCGGTCGAGAGCAGGGTAATCGGCACGTTGTTGGTTTGCCCCACGTTCTTGAAATAGGTGGTCAGGTCGGTCAGGTCCGTGCCGAGGAACTCGAAGAGTCCGAGGTTCTGACCGGCACCTGTGAGGGCCGTTCCGCCGTAGTAGGCCGCGCGCATATCGCTGCCCAAGAAGGAGGCCGAAGGTCCGGAGCCCGTGGTGGCATGGGACACCACCGCGTTTGCATCAATACCGTGGGCTTTTGCATAGTCGCTCTTTTTGACGTACATGGGATGCGGAATGGAGTAGTTGTCTAAACCAGAGATGTGCCAGAGCGAAAAAGCCAGGCTGGTCGTCGGCTCGCGGTCCGGCGCATAAAAAATGCGGTTCTCGGTGGGGTGCTGGTAGGTGCGCATGGTGATGTGGAACGCCGTCTCGATGGCCGCGACGGAGCCCTTCACCTGCACCTCCATGCCGTCGCGCGTACCACCGACAACCTCGAGGCCGTTGGCTTGCGCGAAACGGACCACGGCATCGTAGTTTTCCGCAGTGGGACCGAAGCGCTCGGTGAACTCCGCCACGGTGAGGAAATGCCGGTAGGAGGGGCTGTCGGGATCGTAGAGTTCCTTGAGAAAAGCGTCGAGGCCGTCCTGATCGCGCAGCGGAAGAACAACGTCGAGGGTCATGACGTTGTCTCCGGGCAGCTGACCGACGGGCCTGGCCTCGCCGGAGCGCGTGACTTCGCGCACGTGACGAGTCAACAGAGATTGCGCCCGAGCGGCGATGGACACAACCGACAGGAGCGCAGCGATTGCGAGCAACAACAGAGTAATTCTCCGGACCATGGATTCTCCTTTGAGTGCAAGTGCGTTCCGGGGCGTCCGATTCGCGCGGGCAAAATCGTGCACGGGCAACCCTTCTTGGCGAGGAAGAGTAGCACCGGCGAACATAAACCGCTAGCGGATTACGCAGCTCCTGCGCCTCTTCGGCTGCGTTGGTTAAGATAAACTTATGTTCTATATGACGTAAACATACTAAAGGACTTAGCAAAATTGACTTGCAAATGTGGCAAATCCAGCAAGAGATGACCGGATATGGGTTTAGTTAACCTGACAATTAACTATAAGAAAAGTACTATGATGGGTTTCCGCCGGCCAGGGTGGCCGGGCAAGACGCGGCGCATAGAGAGGAACTGCTGGGCCGCGCAACTTCTAGAACTTCGCAACCCGGGCGAGCCTATGGAGTTTGCGCCGCTTGAGGGCGAGGTTGCGGGGTTATTTGTTGGGCGTGGCGTGGCGGAGTTCGGAGCGGGCCTGGATGACGCGGAGGATGGCGTCGCGGCTGACGATGCCGACAACGTGCGCGCCGTCGTCGGGCGAACCGCTGACCACCGGCATTTGATTGATGTCCGCGGCGAAGAGACGCTCGAGCAGTCGTTGCAGGGGTTCGTCCTGCGAGGCCCACAGAATGCGGTCGCGCGGAATCATCACGCTCTGCACGGAATTGTGTTCCCACTCGTCGCGCGGGACAGCGTGCAGCGCTTGCACGTTCATCAGGCCGACGAGGCGGTCGTCGGTAACCACCAGGTGGTAGCGGCGCCCGGTGCGCAATACTTCTTCGCTGTAATCCTGCAGAGAAATGCCCCCGCTGATGATGGGTACCTCCTGGCTCATGACGTCCGCGGCGCTGAGGCCGCGCAGCGTTTCGCGGATGGCCAGTTGCGTGACACTGTCGTTGGCGGCGCCCAGCAAATAGAAACCGATCAGGCCGTACCAGATGCCGCCCGATAGATCGTCGTGCAGGCCGCGCCACGCGCCAAAGGCGATCAAGCCGCAGGCGATGAGCTTGCCACTCATGCCCGCGGCGCGCGTGGCTTTCGGGAAGTCCTTGGTGATGGCCCAGACAATAGCGCGGAATATGCGTCCGCCATCGAGGGGAAATCCGGGCGCGAGATTGAAAAGGCCGAGGAGCAGATTGGTGCCGGAAAGATAGGTGGTGAGCGCGGTGAGCTTCTGGTCGGATGGAAACACCAGACTGAAGGCGAAAAATGCTGCGGCCAGCAGGAAGCTGGCGATGGGTCCGGCGATTGCGATGTTGAATTCCTGAATGGCTCGGGAAGGGTCGCGCCCGATGCGGGCGACTCCGCCAAAGATGAAAAGGGTGATGGATACGACGCGAATTTTATAGTGGCGGGCCACCACACTGTGCGAAAGCTCGTGAAACAGGATGGAGGCGAAGAACAAAAGGCTGGTAAACAGGGCTACCACCCAATGCTGGGAACCCGGCCATTGCGGGTACTTTTCGGCAAAGGCACTGGCCAGGTAGTAGGTGAGCAGGCCAAAGATGAACAGCCAACTGGGGTCCAGCAGGATGGGAATGCCCAGTATTTTACCGATTTGCAGGCCGCGTCTCATGGAAGGCTTGGTAAGTTTTCGATCCCCGCGCTGATGATGCGCTGAATGTCAGCGGCCAGCCGATTCTGGCTTTGGCGCCGCAAGCAAGATCATGAGCAACCCGGATTCTCCCCTATCAATACAGTACGCCGGATTGCCGTTCGCGCCAAATGGTACTCGGCAGTTTCTGCGTCGATTGCAACACGCCGCGGGCGGAATGCCACAGTTTGCAAGCCCGGCGTTGCGCAAGAGGCTTGTTTGCAGTGCCGCCGGCTGGCTCGGGAATTGCACATTGCCTGATCGCGCGTTGCGGGTAACACCCTGGCGACGGGGAGCGGTTGGCGCAAAGCGGGAGAATTCGATGACGACCTTGACGGGTTTTATAACCCTGCTGATCACGACTCTGTTGGCCACGGGCATGGCGGTTTTCCTCGACTGGCTGATGTTGCGCGTGGCCTTTCGTTTGATGCAGCCCGCGTCGCGGACGCCATGCCCGCGCCCCGTGGCCAAGCCGCAGGTAACAACCCGGGCCGAGCGAGGCGACCTCGTGCGCGGGACGGCACTGGTGCTCCGCGCCTATTCCGCGCAGCGCTGAGAGATTTTCGCGAGCGCGGTGTTTGAGAGCTTGACGGTGACAGAGAGGACAAGGCCATGCTGGCGCTGAAACTGGTGGTCATGCTTGCGGGACTGGCGATGTTTGGAAGTGCGGCGGCGCTGGTCGGATACGACATTTTTCTTTCAACGCAATTAGAGAAGTTGCTGCGCCGCGGCCGGCCGGCGGAACGCCTGGGGTAGACCGTTCGGGCGCGCCGGCCGGGAATCAGAAAGGGGGCGCCGAGGCGACGGGGGTGAGCGGTGGGCGATACCGCCGCAGCCAGGGAGGAGGGCCGCAGGACCGGGACCCTTTTGCGCGGCGTGTTATGATGAGCCGCTGCCGTGCGATTACCTCTATTTGTTTCCTCGCTTCTTAGAACTCCGCTGACATTTCAATTTCTTATTTTGGGTTTGCTGCCCCTGACGTGCTGCGGACCCGCGCGGGCGCAGACTCCGGAGGACGCGGTGCGCAGGTTGGCTCGGGCGGTCGCGGAGGTCTCTGACGCGCAGGAACAAGCGCTTCAGAAAGCGCCGGGAAAAATCTCCTTGGAATGGCTGAATGCTTCATCGCTGCCCGAAGCGGAGTCGGTCATTTTGCGGGAAGCCTTTTTAAAAGAATTTTCCGCGCATCGCGTGGTGTTGCTCGCGCAGCCGGGAGTGGCGGCCGGCGTGCGAGTATCCGTGCGAGAGACGCCCACGAAATTTCTGGTGATGGCCCGCGTGAGCGCGCCGGGCGGCGAACAGGTAAAGATGGCGGGCTTGCCGCGGACCGCGTTTTTGCCGGTGATGACCCGCGGCAACGGTTTGCGGCTGGCGAAGCAGTTGTTGTGGCAGCAGGCGGAAACGATTTTGGATGCCGGTGAATTTGTGGATGAGGCGGGCGCTGCCAGCGGGGCGGAAGATATTTTTCTGTTGAAACCCGAAGGCCTGGCGATCTATCGCGAGGCCGGCGAGCGCCTTAACGAGATTGAGGAACTGCCGTTTAGCGGATCATTTCCCGGGTACAAATATGTTTCCCGCGCGTTGCGCGGCGAGCTGCACCGGGAGAAGGAGGGAGCGATCGCGGTCACCATGCCGGGTCTGGATTGCGTTGTGCGTAAACCCGCTGCGGCCGGCGAGCGCTGGATCATGACCTGTGCGGCGACGCCTGCAGCGGGCGGCGCAGCGCCATCGGACGCGAATTTGCCGGGTGGAGGAGCGGTGACGCTCACGTCCAGCTGCGATGGCAGCTCGTGGCGATTGATTGGCGAGGCTTCCGACTGGACGCAAACGGATCACTTATTTTTGGTCAACGGCGAGATGAAGAAGCAAGAGGCCGTGGCCTCGGCAGAATTCGCCGGCCCGGTGCGGCGATTGGCCGGTGCCGAAGATGGAAAATCGGCTGTGGCGGTGGTGTTCGATTTGTCGTCGGGGAGTTATGAAATTGATCGCATCACCATGGTCTGCGGCCGCTAGAGTGCTTTGCGCGGCGGCGCTAGCGACCGCAACGGGCTGGGCATCGCCCGCGCGCGCGGCTGCCTCGCCCCGCTACGGCGGGACGCTGGTGGTTGAGTTGCGCGAAGCGGTGTTAGTGCTGGATCCTGCCAAGTGGAAGGCCGGCGCGGAGGAAAACGCAGCGAGCATGCAGATCGCCGGGGCCGTGTTTGATCGCTTGATAACCCTGGACCGCTTCGGGAGATTTCAGCCGGCCTTGGCGACGGAATGGTCGCACGATGCGGGCTGGCGACGTTGGCAATTTACCCTGCGCCAGGGAGTGCAATTCTCCGATGGCTCCGCGCTTACTTCGGCCGAAGCGGCAGGCGCGCTGGCTGAATTGTTGTCGGGCAAGGCGGTCGTGACGGTTGCCGGTTCGCACCTCGCAGTGCAGCTTTCCGTGCCCGAGCCGGATCTGCTCGAACAGCTGGCGTCGGGGAAATATTTTATTTACCGCCGAGCAGCGGATGGCACGATGCTCGGCACCGGCCCATTTTTTGTGGCCGAAGGCCCCGCGGCGTCGGGCGGCGTCGGGATTTCCCGTTATAAATTGTCGAGCAATGAGCGTTGCTGGGCGGGGCGGCCGTTTGTCGACGTACTCGAAGTGAATTTAGGCGTGCCGGCGCTGCGGCAGCTGTTTGATTTGCAACTCGGAAAGGCGGATGTCGTCGATCTCAGCCCGGAGCTGGTGCGCCGCGCGACGCGGGAAAATTTGCGCGTGTGGGCCTCGGCGCCGGTGTTGCTCTACGCCCTGCAGGTGAATGGCGAGGCTCCCGGCGCGCTCGAGCCTGCTGGCAAGGCAAAAGCGCGTCTTGGCGAGGCCCTCTGGCTGGCACTAGACCGCGCCACCATGGCCAACGTGTTGCTGGAGAAGCAAGCCGAGCCCGCGGCGTCGTTCCTCCCGCAGTGGTTATCAGGCTATGCTTTCCTATTCGCCATGGACAGTGATGTGGCGCGCGCCAAGGAGATGAGCGGCGCGCTGTTTTCGTCACCGGGGGGCACGGGTGCGCAGCGAGCGACGGCGCAGCCTTTGCATTTGCGCCTGGATGGCGGCGGAGACCTGACGAAATTGATTGCCGAGCGCGTGGCCATCAACGCCAGGCAGGCAGGTATTGCGGTGCAGATACAAGCGCGTGGCCCGGGGCATGACGTCGGACACGAACTTCCGGCGGCTGGCGGCGCCAACTCCGCACGGGCGACGGAGACCGCAAGGTTGCGTCTGGTTGTGTGGCGCTACTCGTCAATTTCCGAGCGTGCGGAGCTGGACGCCATGGTTGCGGCGCTAGAACTGGAAGCTGGGTCGGACGAGAAAACCTTTGAGGATTCCGAGCAGTTGTACACGCGGGAAAAGCGTCTGGTGGCGGAACGCCATCTGATTCCGCTGGTGGTGATGCCGGATTACATCGGCCTCGGGGCTGCGGTGCGTGACTGGATGCCGGAGCACTGGGGGGAGTGGCATCTGGGCGATGTCTGGTTGGACGACAAACGGGATATTTCCGCGGCGCCGGTGCGGCAATGAAGCGCGGCAGCGCAAAATGCGGCCACCGGGCTTGGCGCGCGAGAATGGATCGATGAGGGTAGAGCGATGAGTTTCCGCACGAAATTGTTCCTGGTTTTCCTGGTAACCGTGCTGGCCTCGGTGTCGCTGGTCGCTTACGGCGTGACCCACTATACCCAGGCGGCCTTTGAAGAGATGGACGCGCAGCGCACTGACGCCCTGGTAGCGCAGTTTCAAAAAGAATTTGCGCAGCGCGGGGATGAAGTGGTGCACCAGGTGGAGAACATCGCCAACGCGGAAATTACTTTGCGTATGGCCCTGGACCTGGCGCGCGCGAATTCCGACCCTTCGCTTTACGTTCACGACGCCACCGGAGCGGCGCAGGATCACGGCCTCGATTTTGTGGAGTTTGTGAACGCCGACGGCACGCTGATTTCTTCGGCGCAGTACCCGGCCCGCGTCGGATACAAAAGCGATTGGGTCACGGCCACCAAGGACTGGAAGGATTCCAAGGCGTTTTTGAAAAAAGAAGAACTGCCGGATGGCGTGGCCTTGTCGCTGACCGTGGTACGCACGCTGCCCGTGGGCGATAAGAATTTCTACATCATCGGCGGCCGGCGCCTGGATCAGAATTTCCTGGCTTCGCTGGTGTTGCCTGCGGGAATGCGCACCTTGCTCTACCGCAATGTGGAGCAGGGGTTCGTGCCTTCGGCATTGAGCGACGCGAGCGGGGAAGCCGCGCAGGCCGACCGCTTTGCTCCAATCATCGAACGCGTGCAGGCCGAGTCCGCTCCGGTAGTGCAGACCGTGAACTGGTCGACCCACCCGGCGGATGCGGAGACGTTTCACGCCATTCCCCTGACCGGGCGCAGCGGGGAATTGCTCGGCGTACTGCTGGCGGGGAGTTCGCGCCGCGAACTCGTGGCGCTGACGATGCATATTTTTCAGATTGCGGCGGGGGTGGCTGGAGCAGCGCTGCTTGTCGGGTTGCTGATCAGTTTGTGGGTCTCGGCGCGCATCACGCGGCCCGTCGAAGAGCTCGCGGACGGGGCGCGCGAAGTAGCCGCAGGGCGCTGGGACACGCACATTCGCGTGCGCGGCGGCGATGAAATCGGACAACTCGCGGGCGCGTTTAATGAAATGACTGCGACACTTGCCGAACAGAAAGAACGCCTGGTGCAGACAGAACGCGTGGCGGCCTGGCGCGAACTGGCGCGACGTTTGGCGCACGAGCTGCGCAATCCGCTCTTTCCCATGCAGATCACCGTGGAGAATTTGCAGCGCGCGCGGCAGCTCGAAAACAAGCAATTCATGGAAGTTTTCAATGAGTCGACCGCGACGCTGCGCGCGGAGCTGGCCAATTTAAATGCCATCGTCGCCAGATTCAGCGATTTCGCGAAGATGCCCACGCCGCACTTCTCGCGTGTGAACGTCAACGAGGCGCTGCGCGACGCGGTGCGACTATTTGAAGCGCAGTTCCACGCTGTAGGCAAGCCGATCATCACGGCGGAGTTTTTCCTGAGCGAGGCCTTGCCGGAGATCGACGCAGACGCCGAGATGCTGCACCGCGCGTTTCAGAATTTGGTGTTGAACGCGCTCGATGCCATGCCCGCCGGCGGGACCCTCGCGATGCGCACGCTTGAGGATGACGGCAACGTGCGCATCGAAGTTTCCGATACCGGGAAGGGCTTGACACGGGAGGAGTGTTCGCGGCTCTTCACGCCCTATTACACCACCAAATCGCAGGGAACCGGTTTGGGGCTGGC
>JBEKSZ010000203.1:0-9678 GCA_049516615.1 Candidatus Acidiferrum sp.
GCCGTCCCAAAACTGGCTGAAGTTGAAACCGCTGTTGAAAACAGAGGGGTCGTTGATGATGCCGACGGCGCCATGAATGCCAATCGAGTGGACCTTGCGATCAGTTCCTCCGGTTGTCAGATCGTGGCAGCTCGCGCAGGACTCCCGGTCGTCATCGGAGAGCCGCGCGTCGTGGAACAATCTTCGCCCGAGTTCGATTTTCCGGGGATCCAGACTGGTCAGGGCTACGATGGGCTGGATTGGCTCATCAGAGTCGCTCGTTCGCGGCGGCGCGATTTCGATCGCTTGGATCGCTCGCGGCTGCGAAAAATGCTCCGTGATCCCCGCGACCGCGATGCAAAGGGCGACGCTGCCGATGAGCCACCGCCAAAGCCTACGGACGGCACGCGGAACCGTGGTCGGAGACGATTTCATACAACGTCCTCGCTCCCTGTGCGTAACAGTCGTTTCGAGTTGGAACAGTGGTCGGCGTCGAGGAAACGGACAGACCAACAAGCGGGTTATCGGCCGGCAGCGGGGACTCTTTAGCGAGGGCCAGCGGTGTAAGAACGGCGAGATTTTCTGGCGCCGACGAGCGCCCCGCAAGTTCCGCGGCTAACGGGAAGCGCTCATCGCTATAGCGTCGAATACACCAGATTCACAAAAAAGTCCGGCTTGATGCTCCCGTTTCCCCACTTGGCATCAAGATCTGCCGTTGGCTTTGCCGCCGTTACTTCGGCCAGCGACTTGCCGGCATCCTTCTGCTTCTTCACGCGATCGCGCACCGTGGCCAGCATGTCGTGATATTCCTTCAGACCGCCCCGGTCTCCGAGAGGACCGTGGCCCGGCACGATCTTGGTATCCGCATCCGCCAATCTAACGCCATGCTCGGACGCCGTGATCATGCCGTTGATGTTGCCCAGAGTACCTGCATCGATCAGCGGATAATTTCCGTTAAACCAGATGTCTCCCATGTGCAAGACGTTGCCGTTCGCATAGTGCACATAAATGTCCGTGTCCGTGTGCGCGGGCGAAAAATACCCCAGGTGAATCTGCTCGTTCCCGAAGTAAAGCGCGGTGTCCCCGGTAAAAGTCTGCTGTGGCAGCGCCGCGGCGGGCGAAGCATCGAAGTGCAACCCGAATGCGGGCATGGTTTGCGGAGACGCGAGCCGCTTGCGGGTATTTTCATGCGCCACAATCAGCGCTCCGGCTTCGTGCATCGCCTGATTGCCGTCTGTGTGGTCAAAGTGCCAGTGGGTATTGACGAGGACCTTCAGCGGCGCCTTGCCCATGGCGTTCAGGGCATCGAGTACTTTCGGTGCCGCGGTCACAAAACTCGAATCCACCAGAACCTTGCCGTCCGCCCCGTTCAGCGCCACCATATTCCCGCCCGGCCCGTACAGCATGTAAATGTCGTCGCGCAGCTTGAGCGTCTCTACCGGCACCGCGCCCATCTGCTTCCGCATGTTCACAACGAAATCCGGGCCAAACGGGGAGCCCGCTGGTCCCCCGGCCTGAGGCGCGGGCTGCGCCGCCTGAGCCCGGAAAGCCGACGGCGGAGCGAAGGCGCGGGCCAGCGCGCCTTTGGGCAGCAGACCGGAAAGCAGTCCCGCCCCAGCCATGCATCCTCCGGTCTTCAACAATTCCCGTCGAGACCTCAGCCGCGACATCGCCTTGTCAGCCATCCGTAAATTCTCCTTCTCCTCTGATGCGCCGCACCCGGGGCCCGTAGACACCCGCAAGCTGCGGAGCGGAATCCCCCGAAACGCTGACAAGTATACACATCCCCGGTTAACGATGCGCTGAGCGGGACGCGGTTCTAGAGTAATTTATGGTTTATTGACACGCTAACCGACTCGACGCGATCGCAGACCGGCGGGCGCGTCGCGGCCAGCTCCGGTGCTCCCGTTTGCGGTCTCTCCCTGCTGGCCCGTTCTTGAGGACCGCGGGCAAACCCTCTTGCGCAGAACGCCTCCCTTTGTTTTCCATCGCTTGCGCAATCTTTGCCAAAAAACACCCGGGGGGAGCGGCAACCTCCCGGCACGGAGTTTTCGCCCGCCACTCGCAGGGTCACTGTCCCAGAGACGTACCCGCGAATAAACCGCTAAGTCCATTAAAATAAGAATGTTGTGCAACGGCTACGGGCGGGGCGGGCCAGTCACGGGGTTTGCTGAATACAAGGGCTGAGGGAATTTCGACCGCCTTCGGCAGCTCGGCTCCCTCTCGCTTGGAGCTCCCTGCGCTGCTGCTTTCTCTTACCCCTCGATTTCCTTACTTCCTTAACCGCTTTCCTACGTGTCTCCTTCCTTGACTTCATTCCCGCCGAAACGATATAAGCTACCAAGTCGTTTCGGTCTTTGAATGCTCATCGCCGATCATCCCCGCATCGCGTCAATTTTTTTGTGGGCCAAGGGCTTTTTGTGGGCCAAGGGCGTTTTGTCCCCCGCCGGAGTCTCGTTGGCGGCTGTTTTGTGTATCTCGCTCCTGGTGCCGACCTTACTGCGGGCTCAGGCCGAGAAACAGCCGGCCAAGTATGTCGGTCCCGGCTCCTGCGCCGCGACCAGTTGCCACGGCAGCGTCAAGCCCGTGGCCGGCAGCCGCATCTTCCAAAACGAGTATTCCACCTGGATCATTCAGGACAAGCACAGCCGCGCTTACCAGGCGCTGACGGGCGACGTCGGCGAGCGCATGGCGAAAATCCTGCATCTTGGCCAAGCCGAAGCGGCGCTGAAATGTCTCGCCTGCCATGCCCTCGCCCCGCCGCCCGAACTGGTCGGGAGAAAATTCGAGGTCACCGAGGGCGTGACCTGCGAAAACTGCCATGGACCCGCGCAGGGCTGGCTCGGCCAGCACACCGCCAGAGATTCTCCGGAGAAGCATCTGCAGTCGGTGCGCGATTTTCACATGGTGGATACCCGCAACGTCATCGTGCGCACGGAAAAATGCCTGGAATGCCATCTCGGCAACCCCGGCAAATTTGTCGATCACGAGATGATCGCCGCCGGCCATCCCGACTTGTATTTCGAGCTGGATTCCTTTTCCGCGGTGATGCCGCGCCACTGGAACGTCCCGCGCCTCAACGCCAGCGGTTCTCCCGCGGAAGATTCTTCCTGGGAAGGCGTGCGCGACTGGAGCACCGGCCAGGCCGTGCAGTTGCGCGCGGCTATGGACCGCGTGGCATGGCGCGCGCGCGGGGAACGCTTCGACAAAAAGAATATCTGGCCGGAATATTCCGAGCTCTCCTGTTTCGCGTGCCACCATTCGCTGACCATGGCGAAAGACAGCTGGCGTCAGCAGCACGGCTACGCCGGACGCCGCCCGGGCGATCCCGCTTGGAACGCATCGCGCTACGTGGTCTTCCGCTTGCTGACCAAGGAAGTAGACGCCGCGAGCGCGCAAGACCTTGAACAAAAACTCGACGCCGTCGCGAGCGAAATGAGCAAGCTAAATCCCGATCGCGACACCGCGGCGTCCGCGGCTACGGCGGCTGCGCCCCTCGCGCAACACTTCGCCGAGCATCTGGTCACCATGAGCTACGACCGCGCCCTGGTCTTGCGCATGATGCAGAGCATCTGCGACCACGCCGAAGAAATTTCCCTGGCCGATGAGCGCGCCGCTGAACAGGCCACCATGGCACTCGATTCGCTGTATATCGCGTACAACAAAGAGGCCAAGCCCGCCAATTCCGCGGAAGTTCGCGCGGCCATTAACGGACTTTTTCAGCAACTCGAAAATCCGTCGGCCTACAACGCTGATAGCTTCGCCGCGGCCCTGCAGCACATCCGCGCAATGTTGCAGTAACAGAACGAGTCGCGCGCAGCGCGTCACCCCGAGGCGAGAGCGGCTGGCCTGCGCGGTGGTGCACTCGAGATGAAACGCAATGAACAAGCTGGAAGACTGGTTTTGCGCTACAAGTTTCTGGCGCAAGGTGACGCAGCAACATCTCCTGCCGCGGATGCTCGGGGGCGGCGATCTGGGCGACAGCGTCCTTGAATTGGGCGCTGGTCCGGGAGCCGCTACCCCGGCGCTGCTGAGAAAATTCTCGCGCGTGACCAGTCTAGAATTTAGCGCGGTGTTTGCCGCCCAGGTCGCGCGCGGTTCGCGCCGCGATGACTCCTCGGCGCGCCGCGCGGCGGCGGTGGTTCAGGGTGATGCAACACAAATGCCCTTTGCCGACGGAAGTTTTTCGTGTGCGGTTGCCATTCTGATGCTGCATCATTTGCGTTCCGCGGAATTGCAGGATCGCGCGCTCGCGGAGGTCTTCCGCGTATTGCGACCGGGCGGAAGCTTCCGGGCTTTTGAAATTCACGATGGATGGCTGCAGCAGCTGCTACACACGCGCAGCACGTTTGTGCCATTCGCTGCCAGCGCGGCCAGCGCCCGTCTGAATGCCGCAGGACTCGCGCGGGCCTCCGTGACCTTCGTGCGCGGCGGATTTTTGCTCAGCGCGCAGCGCATTGACCGCGTAGCGAGCCCGGCTGGACATCGCACATGAAGACGCGCACCCGCACTGTCGCAGAAACGCGCGGCGAAACCCCTCCCGGGCCGGATTCCGCGGGCCGCCGCAAGTTGGCCGGGCAGCTCGGACTCGTCCGGCGCGACCCTCTGGGCTTTTTCACGCATTGCGCGCGCACCTACGGCGACATCACCGGGATGCGCTATTTCAATTTCCACGTCTTCTTCATCAACAACCCGGAGTACATCGAAGATGTACTGGTCAACAACGCGCGGAAATTTCACAAAGGGCGCATCCTGCAGGCCAACAAGAATGTCTTTGGCGAAGGCCTGCTCACCAGCGAAGGCAGCTTCTGGTTGCGCCAGCGGCGGCTGGCGCAACCGGCCTTTCACCGCGCGCGCATCGCGGCCTATGCCGAAACGATGGTGGGCTACACGGAAAGATTGCTGGACAGCTGGCACCACGGCGAAGAACGCGACATTCACGAGGAGATGATGCGCGTCACGCTGCAGATCGTGGGCAAGACGCTGTTCGACGCGGACGTGGCGCGCGATGCGAAAGAAGTGGGTGAATCGCTCGAACTGCTGATGGAACTGAGCGCCGATTTTGGGCGTGCCATCCTGATTCCCAGCTGGGTGCCGACCCCGCGCAACATCCGCAAGTCGCGGGCGATCAGACGGCTGGACAAGATTATTTACCGGATCATCGAGGAACGGCGAAAATCGAAGCGCGATACCGGCGACCTGCTGTCGATGCTGCTGGCGGCGCGCGATGAAGACGGTTCGTGCATGACCGACAGGCAACTGCGCGACGAATCGATCACCTTGTTTCTTGCCGGGCACGAGACCACGGCGAATCTTTTGTCCTGGACGTGGTGGCTGCTGGCGCAAAATCCCGAAGCGGAAAATAAAATGCAGGCCGAGCTGGACGCCGTGCTGGGCGGGAAAGCTCCGACATTTGACGACGTAGCCAAACTGAAATACACGGAACTCGTGCTGACGGAATCGATGCGATTGTACCCTCCGGCGTGGGGCACGGCCCGCGTGGCCATCGAGGATCATGAGCTTGGCGGCTACAAGGTCCCCAAGGGCACCGGGGTATCGCTGTCCCAGTGGGTCATGCATCGCGATCCGCGCTGGTTCGAGGCGCCCGAGGAGTTTCGACCGGAACGCTGGGAAGATGGTTTAGCGAAGCGTTTGCCGCGCTTTGCGTATTTTCCCTTTGGCGGCGGCCCGAGACAATGCATCGGAAATACCTTTGCGCTGATGGAAGCGACGCTGGTGCTGGCGAGGATCGCGCAAAGTTACCGGTTTCGTTTGGTCGAAGGGCAAACCGTGGTGCCGCTGCCTTCCATCACCCTGCGCCCGCGACACGGTATCCGCGCAATACTGGAGGCCCGATCGAGGCAAGGTACGAGCGGACGGGATAGCTCGGGATACGATCTAGCCCGGGATCACTCGCGCTGCTAGCTTTTTTCCGGATAGCGGTGTACTCGGCCATCGGCGACCACCGCAATGTATTTCCCATGTTCGAGAAACTGCATGACCTTCGCGCCTTTTCTCCATTTGTGCCCAGCGAGATTTGGTGGCCGGATTCTGCTCCAGCCCGCGCAGCTCTCTTCCGGCAATTCGAACGTCTACCTGTTTGAGTTTCTGGCGGGGCGTCCGGCGAACACGAAAGGTGTCGTTTTCGAGGGTAACCGCCTCGAGGTTCTCGGAGCAGAGCCTGGCGCCACACTCCCAGAAGAATTTCGTCGAGGGTCGCCACGGCTGGATGATACTCCTCTGCCGCCGTATATTATTGATCTTCCGGTCGCACCTGAGACCGGTGCATTCCCTAAAACGTGAAGTACCCCTCGGCTCGCGTGCTGTGGATCACAAGGCGCGTGATGGCTTTCTTGCTGATTTATATTTCATCGAATTTTCCCGGAGTGCTTGGCTGCGAGGGCCGAGCGGGCTAGCCGGTCAATCGAGCGAAAGGACCGATAAACGTGGCGGGCGCAGGGAGTCGATGTAATACTGGCAAACTGTTCCGAAAGACAGAATCATGCGGGAGGCCCGATCGCTCGATTGAGAGAGCGTGGCCCGCCCATCACATCAGAAGAGAACTGCATCTCGGGGGAAGCAATGCTGCGAAACATTCTCGGCGCGGTCCTATTAGGAGGCTTTGCGGTGGTTGGTGTGCCCGGTGGGGCGCGCCCGGCGCAAGCCCAGGAAGGCAAAACGCCGTATCCGAGCATGGCCCCGCTCGAGCAGTACCTGATGGAGCGAAAGCTCGAGGTAGCGCTGGCGCGCAGCGCTGCTCCAGAGTCCATCTCGCGCGATGCCGAGGTCATGGTTCTCGGAGGGCATGGCTACGAAACCGTGTTCAAGGGCAGAAACGGTTTCGTGTGCCTGGTACAGCGATCCTGGACCGCTGGCAGCGACGATCCCGATTTCTGGAATCCCAGACTGCGTGCGGCCATCTGCTTCAATCCCCCCGCGGCCCGAACCTACCTTCCAAATACGATCAAAAGGACCGAGTTGGTGTTGGCGGGAAGATCGAAAGCTCAGATGTTTGAGGGCATCAAAGCCGCTCTCGACAACAAGGAATTACCGGCGCTCGAAGCCGGCGCGATGTGCTACATGATGTCAAAACAATCGTACCTGAGCGACCGTGATGGCAACTGGCATTCCCACCTGATGTTTTTCCTTCCTTTAATGGACCCGGCGGCGTGGGGCACAGGCTTGCCGGGATCCCCCGTAATCTTGGGAATCGAGGACACCGCGGATCGCATGACGGTATTCTGGATTCCCGTCGCCAAGTGGTCGGACGGTACAGCTGCACCGTTGGAGCATCACTGACGGCCACCTCGCTCCGGTCATGCCAAGCAGTGCGCCGGTTCTGATGAGCGCGTTCACGCGACCGGAACGCGGGCACGCCGTTTGGCATCGCATTTCATAGGTCTTGCAGATGGAGACTGGAAATACCGTAAGCAGAGCGGCTGACCCGGCGAGGCTTGGTCAACGGGCAAAGCCAAACGTTTGAAGCGGGAGGGGCACCTGGCGGGGGTCCCGATGGGGTCAGCGTGTCGCACCGGCCTGCTGTTTGCTCAATGCCTGCTCGAAAGTCCTCTGAGCGCCACTGACGAAATCCCTATAGCCTGCAGGGTCGATAAAGACCCGCGCGCCCTCCTGAGGATAGCGCTCGAGTTTCGTCCGCATAGCGAAATACCCACCGTGCGCTCCAAGAAATACGTCGCAGGGTAAAGCCCGCAACACGGCAAATGTATGTTGGAAATCCTGAACAATGCCGGAATAGCTTACAGGATGGCTGGGCGTAGCGACGAAGTGGTACTCCGACCAAAAGCCTGTCCCTCCGACAATAACGATGTTGCGCAAGGTTCCCTCGGGCTCCCCTGGGAGATGAGCGCGCATGGTCCAGGTAGTGCATCCGCGCGTGTGGCCCGCAGTCTTGTGGGCCGTCAACGTCACACCTCCGAGGCTTACCGTGTCTTCGTCGTAGAGAACGCGGTCGACGTGCACCGGGGTATAGGCGGGGATATTGCGTGAGGGCGACAGGAAATCGGCCCGCGCGCCGGTCTCAACCACGTTCACGTCGCCCTCCATCACCATGTTCTTCGCATGTGTCTCGCGAATCACTTGGGCAGCGCCAGCCATGTGATCGGCATGCGCCTGACTGTTGAGCAGAATCTTGATGTCAGTCCAGCGGTAGCCGAGCTTCTCCACACTCGCGCGGATCTGAGAAGGCGAAGTAGCGAGGTTTGCATTGATGAGGATATTGCCCTCGGGCGTGACGAGCAGGTAGCTGGCAAGCTCCTGGCTCCCCACGTAATAGAGGTTGTCGGCGATGCGGAAGGGAGCGATGGGTTCTGTCCACGAGGGGTTGGCTTGCGCATGGGCTGGCAGGGACGTGCAGAACAGGAGCAGCAGCAGACGGGAAAGAAAAGCGCACATTCCTTTATATAGCATATCTATTCGCGCGGCCCTGTTTTATCCCGTCACTTGCGCGCACTTTGCTCGCCGGGCTCTGGAAGCGCAAAGTTTGACTGACATCGGGGGGTTCGCTTGCCTCCGAGCAGCCTCGATTGCCCGGCAGTTCTCAGACGAGCATGGCTTGAACCGGGCGTCGCGGACTCGCTCGCGCTGGCAAGGTTGCATATCCCATATAGAAAGCAAAGGTTGCCTGCCACATGGAGTCACCCGTGATGTCATTAAGCAAGGTCGCACGGAAGGCCGGTCGGCCGAGCGCCCGTTCATGATCAACCATTTCAACGGCCTCATTGCAGGGACGCGCGGCCAGACCACGGGAGGTCGCGAGAAGATGGGCGCGCTGCCAGATTCGGCCTGCCCGCAAGCACTGCTCCTGTTCGTAGCGATCACGCACGGCGATAAATCCGAGCAACGGAGCGCTGAGCATCAGATTCAGATAGCGATTCTTCTCCTTATGCGGGCCGGCCAATCGCAGCATTCCCGGGGTCATCATTTTGACGACCGCGTCGGCGACGGGAGAAAGGCCGAAGGCATCAATGGTCAGGCCATCGCGATGTTCTTCAACGGAGCTCCATTTCATGCGGACCCAGCGGTCACTTCCCCTTTGCACTTGGGGATCGGAATAGATTTCCGTGTCCGCTGCGGAAATTAGTTCGGCGATTTTTTTTCGATCTTCTTCGGCGGTGAACAAAAACAGCTTCGCGTCGGCATCCTCGCCCGGCAGACGGCCGAGGGTTTCGAGGAAATCAGAGGGGATGGGCTTATGCGGGTCGTAAGGGCCGCGATTGGTGTGGCGACGCGGAATGGCTTCATAGAGCGCACTCTCTTCACGTTTTCCAGGCGCGAGATCCACGCGGGCCAGGAGACGTGGTGGTTGGGGGTCGACGGGCAACGCCTCAAGCTGGCCTGGCTGGATCGTTACGGTGGCCGCATATCCGTTGGCACGCGCGGCCAGTATCAGGTTCTCCATCGCGCAGCCGATGCCGATGTGTTCTTCGCGCAGATAAGGATCGAGTGCGCCAACATTCCTCTGGGTGTCAATGTACAGCTCGATCGAGGAATCGGTGACCTTGAACAGCCACGGTTGCGTGTTGTGCGGGCTGGCCGCGAGAATCGCGGCGCGAACCAGGGTAAGCGGACCGTCGTTTGTGTCGCGCCAGTTCTTCCAGGCCTCGTACGCCGGCCCTTGACCGATGCTGAAAACGCCCTGATCGCCGGCCCGCCAAAGGCCGCCGCCTAGCGCCGCGACGG
>JBEKSZ010000204.1:0-9522 GCA_049516615.1 Candidatus Acidiferrum sp.
TGCGGAAAAACAGTGGCGAGGCCGGCGCGCGCCACGCCGTGGAGACCCTCGTTCCACCAGTTGTACGACGGAATTCCCAAACGGGGAATGGCGGGAGCTACGTCCTGCATCTGCGAAATTTTTTCTTCGAGAGTCATGCGGGAAACGAGATCGCCGACGCGCTGGTCGATGGGCGAATCGGGATCAAGGTACAGGAGCGGCGCTGATCGATCCGGCTGCGCTTGCTGGGCGAGAAGCGGCGCGAAAGGGCAGAGCAGATAAATTCCGAGCACAACCGGGCGGAGGCTCATGCATTTTCTCCAGGTTTTGCGAGCGCCGATCACATTCCCTCTCGCTGGGCTATTCCCCGGTAAGAAAAAGTTGAAATTCGCGGATCTCCGCGGCGGCCGTGGAGTCCAGAATATTGAGGCGGACTTTCAAAGCAGTTTGCCGCCGGAAACCATCGATGCGTTTGTGGCCGACGGAATTGCCGCTGACCGCGGTATGCCAACCCCGGCCGTCCCAGAATTCGATACGAAAGGACTGAATATGCTGGCCGTCGTTCAGCCGTTCCATGATCAAGGAGTGGTCGAAAGTCACGGGTCTGGAAAAATCAACCTCCAGATAGGCATGGTGTGATCCGAGCGGCGCCGACCAAAACGTGTTGGCGTCGTTGTCCAGAGCGTTTTCCGTTTGATCCTGACGGCGCGTATTTTCCTGGGCCGCGAGATTCGCGGCATAGCGTTCTGAGAGGGCGGTGCCGAACTGTTCCAGCCGGCGCGCGTCCTCTTCGGGTAGCAGACCGCGCCGGTCTGGCGCGAGGCCCAGCATCAACTGACCGCCACGTCCCACGGTTTGCTCATACAATTTCAGCAAGTCGGGCAGCGATTTGAGCGCAGCCTCGTCGTGCGGATGCCAAAACCAGTGTTCCCTGCGCAGCGGGGTGTCGGCTTCCGCCGGTCGCCAACGCAGGAATCCATGACGGTCAAGAACATTCCAATTTTCTGTTGGGACCAGTCCCTGCTCGTTTCCTACCCAGCGGATGTCGCCATACTCGAACAGGCCGGCGTCCGCGAATACCAAGGTGTTGGGTTGGTAGGTACGCAACTCCTCGACGATGCGGGGAAAATTGTAAACGTGCCCACCACTGCCCGCGCCATCGAGCCAGAATTCCACCAGTTCGCCGTAATTCTGTGCGAGTTCATCGAGCTGTGCGGCGTAATAGTTGTCGTACTCCGGCGAGTTGCTATAGCGAGGCTCGTGGCGATCCCAGGGCGAAAGATAGACGCCAAATTTCAGGCCGTACTTTCTGGCCGCGGCCGCGACTTCGCCCACCACGTCGCCCTTTCCGGATTTCCACGGGCTGCTCTTTACGCTGTAAGCGGTTTGTCCCGTTGGCCAAAGGCAGAAGCCATCATGGTGCTTGGCCACGAAGACGACGTATTTGGCGCCCGCGGCTTTGATGGCGCGCATCCACTGTTCGGGATCAAATGCGCTGGGGTCAAAGACCTCCGGGTCCGCCGTGCCGTCGCCCCACTCGCGGTCCAAAAACGTATTCGGGCCAAAGTGGATAATGACCCCGAATTCCAGATCTTGCCACTCGACTTGTTGCGGCGAAGGTTTTACGTCCACGAAGTTTTGCGCGCGCGCCGCGAAGGCAATAGTTGTGACCCCGATAAGCACAACCGCCGCGCGGTGAAGAAATTGGCACAAACCCCGCAGAGGCATACTTCACCATCCTCGTTTCATGGATCAAACTCTTTTGACTTCGATCCCGCGCTCGGCGAAGGGAGCTATGGCCTTGTCCGTCGCTCGCGAATCGGTGATCAGCACATTGATTTCCGATAGCGGGCACACCAACGCGGGAGCGACCATGGCGAGTTTCGTGGAATCGGCGACGACGATGCGGACCTTGGCCTGGTGAATCATGGCCCGAAAAGTCAGGCTTTCCTCGGGTTCGATCACCGTCAGACCCCGCGCCACGTCGATTCCGCAGGCGCTGACGAAGACTTTGTCGAGGTAGATGTCACTCATGAAATTGATGGCGCCCTGACCGACCAGGGAGAAAGAGCCCGCCCATTGCACGAATCCGCCGGTTACAAAAGTCTGCAGTCCCTCGCAGTTGCACAATTCCATGGCGATATTGATGGCGTTGGTGATGACCCGCAGGTTGCGGCGATTGCGAATGTTGCGGGCGACCTGCGTCGTGGTGGTGCCGGCGGTAAAGCCCACGGTATCGTGCTCCTGGACCAGTTCGGCACCCGCCAGGCCGATGCGGCGCTTTTCAGCAGGGCGATGCTGCACTCGGGTTTGAAACAGCGAGTCATAACGGAAAGGTTCGTACAGCAAAGGCTCAATTAGCGCCACGCCCCCGTGCGTCCGGCGGACCAAGCCGAGCTTCTGCAGCTTCGCAAGATCCCGCCGAATGCTCGCCGCCGAGGCCCCAAGATGGTCGATCAGTTCCTCAAGGGAGATGCTGCCGCGCTTGCGCAACTCGAGAAGGATTTGATCGCGCCGGCCGTCTGATTTCATGGTGCCTGCCCATCTGCTAAGCGCTTGCTGAACCTAAGTCTCAGAACCACAGCCCGTTATGGGATAGGAAACAGGGAGTTTATAACAGGCGTCAAGGATACCCGCAGCAAAAACGACTGCCCGCCCGGTAATTATGACTGTTTTAAACTAAACCAATCATATTAGTGGCATAAACTTCCGCAAATAGTCATTTTATTCTTGACAGCGGTCAAATTGGGCATAAAGTATGCCGCATCACGGTGGGGTTTTTGCGCCTCCCGCGTCGATGCGCGAGACGGGCTCCGCCGGCTGCTCTTTGGAGGACGACCATGAATACGCTTCGCCACATGGTTATGCAACTGGCGGTTTGTCTGGCGGGAATTTGCTTACTGCTCGCATCCGGCGAAAGGCTGCACGCGCAGAACTCGCGGGGCACGATTCTCGGGCACGTCACCGACGCCTCGGGAGCCGGGGTGCGGGGCGCCAAGGTCGCCCTGCGCAACGTGAGTACCGACGTTTCCTCCGTGTTCGAAACGAATTCTGCCGGAGATTTTGTCTTCGTCAATGTCGTGCCCGGCACCTATGAAATCACCGTTGAGGACCGCGGCTTCGCGACCGAACACACCACCGGGCTGGTACTCGAGGTAGACCAAACGCTGCGCCAGGACTATCAGCTTAAGGTCGGTGCCATCAACGAAAAGGTGGAAATCATCGCTGACACGCAGATGGTGCAGACCGACAACACCACCCTTGGCAACGTGATCGATCAGCGCCTGATCGAAGATCTACCTACACAAGGTCGCGATGTTACCGCCTTTCTTGAACTGAGCGCCGGTGCTTCCAATCTTTCCGGGGGCAGCCAAGTGGCCTTCGCCGGCCACGGCATTAACAGCAACTTCGCGGAGGTCAGCCTCAACGGCGCGCGCCCTGAATCCACCAGCTTCACCGTCGACGGGGTCGCCGACAACGAATCGCTGTTCGGCGGAATTTCCAACATCCCCAATCAACTCTCGGTACAGGAAGTGAAAATCCAAACCGGGCTGTACTCCGCGGAATATGGTCAGGGTTCCGGCCAGGTAAATATCGCCATCAAATCCGGAACCAACACCTGGCATGGGCAGGCGTACGACTTCGCGGAAGACTCCGTGTTGCAGCCCAGCAGCCCGCTGACCAAAGAGCGGAACATTATCAACGGAACCGATAATCCTCTGAAGAACCCCTTCGAGCAGAACCAGTTTGGCGGGACCCTCGGAGGACCGGTCAGAATTCCCTTTCTCTACGATGGCCACGACAAGACCTTCTGGTTCTTTTCTTACGACGGCGCGAGGAAGACGCTGTACACCACGCAAACGCCGATTCAAGTCCCTACGGCGGCGGAGCGAAGCGGCAATTTTTCCGATTGGCCGTACCCCATTTACGATCCCGCAACCACTGGTTCGGTGCCGGCCACTCCCGACGACCCCACCGGGCGCACGCCCTTCCCGCAAAACATGATTCCTACGAATCGCATCAGTGCGCTCGGGGAAAAGCTCGCCAATCTCTATCCCTTGCCGAATCAGACCGGTTGTACCACCCTGCCGTGCGACAACTACCTCGTGCCGGTAAACAATGGCTTCGATACCGATAATGAGACCATGCGCGTGGATGAGAACCTCAACGCCAAAGATCACTTCTATTTCACCGGCCATATCCGGCGGGAGAACGCCCCCAATGCCAACCAGTTGCCCTACACCGGCTCGCACTTCTACAACCGCTCAGAACTATTTGGCGTGAGTTGGGAGCGCGCCTTCTCGACTTCCTCGATCAACTCCTTCCGTATCGGCTTCAATCGCCTGGACACCGATTCGACGCCGGACACGGCCGGTGGGGCCAACCTCCAGGCGCAACTGGGCTTTGCCAACAGCCCCACGGATCCTTTGCTCTTTGGAATTCCCGCCATCAGCCTGGGGAGCAACTATCAGGGCATCGGCACAAACAATTTTGGCCTCTTGAATAAACATAATTCCCTGCAATTTGTGGACAATCTGAAACTCATTCGCGGAAAGCACACCTTCACCATGGGCGCGGACGTGCGCCTGCTGCGCGAGCGCGAACTCGACAACTACAGTGGCATTGGCAGCTTAAACTTTAGCGGCAAATATACGGCGTCTAATCCTGCCGGGGTCTCCAGCAATAACACCGGCGCGGACTTCGGCAACGCCGTTGCCGATCTGCTCCTCGGCGAGGTGACCAGCCTCAGTCCGCCCGCGCCTCTCGGCACCGACAATCTTTCCGTAACGGGCATTAATGCCAACGTGTTCTTCCAGGATGACATCCGTATCAACTCACGCCTCACCGTGAATCTCGGGTTACGCTATGAACTTCCTCCGAACTATCACAGCGTGGACAACAGCGGCTGGAACTTTGATCCCGCCAATGGCGGCAGCATCAGCTGGGTCCAACAGAGTTTCGTGAACGGCGTCACGCAGGAGGCCGCTGCCGCTGGACTGACGGTCTACAAGCCCTATTTGAATTGCTGCGTGCCGAATACTCTGGTGCCGATAGACAAGAAAGACTTCGCGCCGCGCATTGGCATCGCCTGGCGCCCGCTGGACACCGACCGCTTCGTGGTGCGCGCCGGCTACGGCATTTTCTACGACACCTACGCGCGCTACTACGACCTGGTACAGAACTTCGACGATAACGCCTTGCAGACCACCTTTGCGAATCCCAACTACAATTCCGGCACCGGACTCGAGAGAACCTCACCTGAACCGCCGCTTCAGAATCTGTGGCTCCCCACCGTAGGCGCTGCTACATTTTTCAGTACTACCCAGCCATGGAACCCCAACGCCTTTACCAGCCCCATTCTCAACCAGGTGAATTGGCCGGCCAATCGCAACCCTTACAATCAGCAGTGGACTCTTGATACGCAGTACGCCTTGCGCTCGAATTTGCTGCTGGACATCGGCTATGTGGGTCAGCACGGCTTGCGCGAACCCACCTATCTTGCGTTCAACACCGCCACCCCTCCCAAAGTCCCCAGCGATAATTGCAATTACCTCTTCGATGTTTCGCAAGCCACCGGTGTAAATGCCGCGTGCGCCACGGATCCCAATTTCCAGCCGATCGACACGCGCGTCCCGTATTCCAACCTTCCGCCGAACTTTTACGCCAACGCCAACATCCTGGGCAGCAATTACAACGCTTTGCAGATGCAACTGCGCCAGCGCTTCACCCGCGGTTTTACCTACCTCGTGTCTTACACCTGGTCGCGGACATTTGATGAACTCTCCGGCATCGGAAACGTGCAGGGCAATAACGGATTCGTGCAAAATCCTTATGACATCAAGGCCGATTACGGGCCGTCCAGCTTTGATCAGCCCAATCGCCTGACCGCCAGCGGCTCCTGGGATCTCCCGGTTGGCAAAGGAAAGCGGTGGTCCCCCGGACTCGCCAACTGGATCCTCGGCGATTGGAAGATCAGTGGAATCTATACCCTTACTTCCGGGCGCACCTTTTCCGTCTATGGTTATGACGGTCCGGGCTATGACGAAATGGGTTCTCCCTTTAATGGCCGTTATCGGGCCGATCAAAGCGGCGGCGCAACCAGCGGCTTCGGTCAATCCGCCTCGGAATGGTTCAACACCAGCGTGTTTTCCATCGCTCCGCAGGGAACCTACGGAGATTCCGCGAAGGGCAGTCTGCGCGGGCCATATTTCGAGAACCTGGACATGAGCTTTGCCAAGATGTTTCCCATCACGGAAAGACAGCACCTGCAATTCCGTCTGGACATTTTCAATACCGGTTCCAACTGGCACGGACTGAACGACTTCTTTGGCACCAATCTAATTCCCGGCAACACCGTGGGCTCCTGCACCTTCGGCAGCCTTGCTGGAATCATCAGCCCGACTTCAGGTTGCGCGCCCGACGGAACGACTCCAGGTGCGCATTTATGGACCCCGCGCACGCTGCAGCTGAGCCTCATGTATTCGTTCTAGCGACAGCGCCGCGCGCTGTGGAGATGGCGGCGTAGCCCGGGTGCGATTCGTCGTGCCAAATGGGGGCGTCACAAGTGGCGCCATAAATTAAGGTTCAGCAATATGAGCAACGAGGTAGTTCTCGAAGTGTGTGTCGATTCCGTGGAGTCGGCCCTGGCCGCCGAGCGTGGGGGGGCTCATCGCGTGGAACTGTGCAGCAGTCTTTCCGATGGCGGCCTGACTCCGAGCGCGGGGTTGATCGACGCCACTCGCAAGTCTCTCGCGATCGCTCTGCACATCATGATTCGCCCCCGCGGCGCGGATTTTTACTATTCCGACGTGGAGTTTGAGATCATGCGCCGCGATATTGTACTTGCCAAACAGCTCGCAGCCGATGGCATAGTCTTCGGCATTCTCGATTTGGATGGCAGAGTCGACATGGAACGCACTGCTGAACTTCTCGAGCTGGCCGCGCCTCTCAGCGTCACCTTTCATCGCGCTTTCGATATGTCCTACGATTTGTTTGCGTCCTTGCGTGATTTGCAGGCCCTCGGGGTCGACCGGGTCCTAACCTCCGGCGGCAAACAGTCTGCCGTCGAAGGCGCCGAGGTTCTGCAGCGTCTCGTTGAGGCTTCACGCGGTGATATCGCTATCATGGCTGGCGGCGGAATCGAAGATCACATTGTCTCTGAATTACTGGCGCGAACCGGCGTGCGGGAAATTCATGCCAGCCTGAGATCGGTCGTGAGCAGTCCGCTTCGTTTTCAAAATGATCAGATTTCCATGGGGGCGGAAAAGGGGCGCGAGTACCAGCGATTTGTCGTCGACCCGCAGAAAGTCCGTCGCCTGTTGCTGGCTACCTCGCACGGCGATGTGAAAAGCCAGAATTGAGACGTGCGGGCCGCGCTTACTGACCAAGGAATCCATGAAAACTAGACTATTGGCTTTCGCAATCGCCTTTTTTTTCGCAGCTCCCTCTTCCCCGGCTCCGGCTTTTTCCCGCGATGCGGAAAACGCCCGGTCGGTAGCCGTCTCCTCCGCGGTCTTGGACCGTTTGCAATCCATCACCACCCTGCCCGAGCCGGAGTGGCATTACAGCGGCGACGTGCCCCATCCCGAAGATTCTTCCTTGGATGACGCTTCCTGGCCCACCATGAAGGTGGGAGACAGCTGGCCGCGCGGCTCGCGGGCGCTGCGTCGCTGGATCGAAATCCCGGAAAAGGTCGATGGCTACGCGGTTCGTGGTTCACGCGTCGAGCTGGACCTGTTCCTCACCAGTCCCGGCCGCGTGCTGATCACCGTGTTTTGCAACGGGGCTCTGCTCTTCCACGGCGATGACGATCAGCAGCAAACTCTGCTGCTTACGGAAAATGGGCAGCCCGGCCAAAAATTCCTTCTCGCGGTACGCGCCGATGCCGAGGAAAGGGAAACGCAACTGTACCGCAGCCGGCTCATCATCGAGCCGCCCCCCAGCCGCCCCGACCCCGGAATGCTGCGCGACGAAATACTCGCCGCCCAGTTCCTCAGCGACGCGTACGCGGAGGGCAAGAATGAGCGCGACGCGCAACTCCTCCTGGCCATCAAAATCGTCGATTTCCCCGCCCTGGATCGCGGGGACCAGGCTGTCTTCGACGATTCTCTTCGCCGGGCGCAAACCACGCTGCGGGCGCTGAATCCGTGGCTGAAAGGCTTCACCATTCGCGCCGTGGGAAATTCGCACATCGATATGGCCTGGCTTTGGCCCTGGACCGAAACCGTGACCGTCGTCCACGACACCTTTCGCAGCGTGCTCGATTTAATGCGCGAGTATCCGGACTTTAAATTCACCATGTCTTCTGCGCGCGCCTACGCCTGGATGGAGGAAAAGTATCCGGACATGTTCAAAGAAATTCAGCAGCGCGTCCGCGAAGGCCGCTGGGAAATCGTTGGCGGCATGTGGGTCGAGCCGGACCTGAACATGCCCGGCGGCGAATCACTGGTACGGCAGATCCTTCTGGGCAAGCGCTATTTCCAGCACAAATTCGGCGTCGATGTGAAAATCGGCTGGAATCCGGATTCCTTTGGCTATAGCTGGCAACTGCCGCAGATTTACAAAAAATCCGGCGTGGATTATTTTGTCACCCAAAAAATCTATTGGAACGATACCACCAGGTTTCCCTACAAACTTTTCTGGTGGGAATCGCCGGATGGCAGCCGTCTCCTCACCTACATTCCCCACGACTATGCCAATGACACCAGCCCGCTGAAGATGGCCGAAGACCTCTCGGCCTACGCTCCCGCGATGTATAAGGGCGAAGCCCCGGGCGGGCGAGAGATGATGCACCTTTACGGCGTCGGCGATCACGGCGGCGGGCCCACGCGCACCATGCTGGATATCGCCAAGCGCTGGATGCTGCCGGAGGCCGTGTTTCCAAAACTCGAATTCAGCACCGCGGGCGCGTTCTTTGACGATCTCAAGACTGCGCAGCCCGATCTGAACCTGCCGCAATGGCGTGATGAAATGTATTTTGAATATCACCGGGGAGTTTTCACTACGCAGGCCGAAACCAAGCGTCGCATCCGTGCCACCGAGGAACTGCTGTTGAATGCGGAAAAATTTTCCTCGCTGGCGACGTTTTTCGGGCAAAGTTATCCTTCTCAACAGTTCGATGGTGCCTGGAAGAATTTGCTGTTCGACGATTTTCACGACATCTTTCCCGGATCGGGCATCGCCGTGAATTATGTCGACGCGGCGCGCAACCTGGAAGACGTGGATCGCGCGGGGCAAGCGATTTTGCAGGACTCGCTCGCGGAGATCAGTGCTCGTATCAATACCCAAGGCCCGGGCGTACCGGTGATCGTTTACAACTCACTTTCGTGGGCCAGAACAGAGGTCGTAGAAGTCCGCGTGCAACTCGCGGGCCCGGCCCACGACATCGAGGTGCTGGACGCAAGCGGGAAAGTCATCCCCGCGCAAGTGCTGCATAGCGACGCGGAAACGCACCGTGTGCGACTGCTGATCCTGGCCTCCGTCCCGTCTCTCGGATACAAGACCTATTACTTTCGCGCTGCCGCCAAGACCCGTCCGTCCTCT
>JBEKSZ010000205.1:0-9418 GCA_049516615.1 Candidatus Acidiferrum sp.
AGTCCACCCCCGTCACGCCCACGCCGTTGTTCCCCAAAGCGCCTATAGTGCCGGATACGTGCGTGCCGTGGCCGTTGTCGTCGAGAGGATCGCAAGTTCCGCTGATGGCGTTGAAGCCATGAGTTCCGATGCTGCACTCGATGCTGATTCCATTCACGGTGCTGGAAAACGCTGAGGTGCTCGACCATACGTTTGCCGCGAGATCGGGGTGTGCGTAGTCGATCCCGGTGTCAATTACAGCGACGACTACGTCCGAACTGCCGGTGGTAATACTCCAAGCCTCCGTCGCGTGAATGTCCGCGCCCGGCGTGCCGGTGGCTTGGCCGGTGTTTTGTAGTGCCCACTGCTGCGGAAATAGGGGGTCGTTCGGCGCGGTGAAGGCGTGGACGATATAGTCGGGTTCGGCGTACAGCACATCGCGGCTCTTGCGATAGAAATTCAGGATATTTCTAAAGTTGGCGTTACCCGGTAAACGCACCAGTTGCAATCCGTCGATACTAGACCACGTTTTTACGCGCTGCGCCTTGACCGCGGCGTGCAGAGCATCGGCTTTTTGCAGAGAGACGCCGGCGCGGAAGCGGACAAGAATTACATCCGGCTTATACTTCGGCTGGCCATCCCAAGAGGCCCGTGAAGGTGTTTTACCGGGGAGATTAGGGATGTCTTGTGCACGCAGACCATCGCGGTGGAAAAGAAAAAAGGGAACGCTCACTACCAGGCAAAGGCGTACCAAAACCTGCAACGAAAGTCGCATGAACTGGGCCCTCTAGTAGGTCTTGGGGACGTCACAACCGAACACGCGGAAATCATTCCACGGCATTAATGGCGCGCTAGTTTGGTATCTTCTGGCTAAGTTGTCAAGAGTACATTAGGCCGGGCCTAAAATTAATTTGAAGCGCAATTACGCCGTTAGCTTCGCGCAGTCTGACAGCGTCGTGTCCCCGACAACAGGTACAGGATGCTGTGGCAACTCTCAAAATTCGCCGGTCCGGACTTCGTCTGACACTTCATCACAGCACTCTAAGAGCTGCGTGAGACGCCAAACCTTTTCCTGCGGTCCCTCGGTCCAAGGAACTCGATTCCTTCAAAAGAAAGCCTAGTCACCACCGGAGTCGCAGACCTTCCGAGAACCGCGAGTCGGTCTGCCGTGAAGCCATAGAAAGAGGTGGGCCTTGGCGTCTGCGTTTTCGCGCCCTGAGCGTTTTCTGAAAGCGGACAGTCGATCCTTTCGGTTTATTGCTTGCCGGCGTGCTGCTGACAGCGTGGGCGGCGTGGTTCTTCGTTGCACCCGCGCCGGCGTACGAGGTGTCGAACCAGGCGGCCCATCCCGTTGCGGCCGCCGCGAGTGGGCGCGCTCTGGCCAGCAATTTAACGCTTTTCGAAAACGTACAGGCCGGCGACGGCGGCTTGAAAGAAATCTAGAAGAGGATTCCGGCGATTTGCTCGGCCACGAGATGGGCCTTGTCGTGGCGCATTCCCTGGGTCATGGAGGGATCATCCTGGGTGTTGGAACTCACGTTCACAACGAAAGCCTGGTTGCGGACGCGGCCCACGACCCGCTCAATGTACTGCTCGCCTTGGCCCGCGATGCTGCACACCACAGCTTCATTGCCAATGGAGCGGAGGGGCGCGTTGATGGGCGGACACTGGGCGAGGTAGGAGGGAAATTGTTTGGGGACGTCGGTCATGAGGTCGACGGAGATGCGCAGCTGGTGAACGGCTGTCCCTTGCTGGCTTGAAAATTCACAGGCTCCGCCGCCGCGATTGTCGATGTGGGCCGTCACGGTCACCGAGCCACCGAGAATTCCACGTGCCGTAGCTTCGTTGAGCCACGGGCACTTGGGCTGAGCATGGCATACGACAGGGAGAAGCATGGCTCCCAGGGCGAACAATAATCTTCGCGAAATGCGCATCGCCATTGTCTTTCCGTTTCTCAGGTTCAGGCCCGCGTTACGGTTTCTTCGCGGCCTGCAACGTTTCGGCTTTGAGGATTCTGCCACCTTCCTGAATGACGTAGAGACGATTTGGCTCAAGGTCTTTGAACCGGTCGATTTGGCCGCTCAGCCAGCGAATCTCGACGCTGTCGACTTTGCTGGCTTGCTCGAGGCCGAAATGCATGCGCATGTCGTTCTGCGAAAAGTAGCTGCCGCCGCTACGCAGCTCGTCCATTTGTACCAACGGCTCTTGCGCAGCCGGCGTGGTTTTCGCGGTGACCAGTACGCGGCTGCCGATGCCGGTGCGATTGGACTTTACTCCCACGAGCTTGATCTTGATCCAGTTGCGATGGAGCGTCGAATCGCAACGCAGGAGTTGCGGAATGGCGTTGACACAGTTGACGGCGATGTCCAGGTCGCCGTCATTGTCGTAGTCGCCAAAGGCACAGCCGCGGGCGGGGGCGCTTTCAAGGATTCCCGGTCCGCCTTTTTCCGTCACCTCTTCGAAGCGATCATTCCGCAAGTTGCGGTAGAGGTATTTATGCTCGGCATATTTTAAATCGGCTTTGGATTTGTCCACTTCTGGATAAACGTGGCCGTTGGACATTAGCACGTCGAGCCAACCGTCGTTGTCCATATCAAAGAAGCCGACGCCCCAGCCCAGCAGGCGGGTGTTGACGCCGAGGCCGCTCGGATAGGTGCGATCTTCGAATACGCCGGCGCCGAGATTGGTGTACAGGGAGTCGGTGTCCCCGGCGAAGTTGGTCTTCACCACATCGAGATTGCCGTCGCGATTGTAGTCGCCGATCGAAACACCCATGCCAGCCTGGGGTTTCCCCTCGGCAGAAACTGCAGCACCGTTTTGCACTGCCACGTCTTTGAAGGTTCCATCCTTCTGATTCAGATACAGCGTCGCCGGCGCCGAGTCATTGGCCACGTAGATGTCTGGCCAACCGTCGTTGTCGAGATCGGAGGCGGCAACGCTCAGACCATAGGTGCCGATGGCGGTCCACATGCCGGCTTTTTCGCTCACGTCGGAAAAGGTGCCATCGCCGTTGTTGTGGTACAGGATATTTTTCCCCCCGGACAGCCCTGGTGGACCGCAGGCGACAAGAATGCCTTTGTACGTGCACGGAACTTCCTCCGGCAGAGGCGCGGTTTTCAGATCAAAGTCCACGTAGTTGGCGATAAACAAATCGAGATGTCCATCACGATCGTAGTCAACCCAGGTGCATCCCGTATTCCAGCGCAGCTTGGGACCCGGTTGTAGCAAGCCGGCCCGTTCGGTGACATCGGCGAAGGTGCCGTCTCCATTGTTATGGTAAAGGGCGTTTTGCCCGTAGTAGGTAACGAACAGATCGTCCTGACCGTCGTTGTCGTAATCGCCGACGCAGCAAGCCTGGCCCCAGCCCGTGCGCAGTTCAAGGCCTGAGCCCTTGGTGACATCGGTGAACGTGCCGTCGCGGTTGTTCTTGAATAGATGGCAGTGGGGCTCCTGGCCCTTCGGAAAGCCTTCGAGCCGCCAGCCGTTTACAAGAAAGACGTCCAGCCATCCATCATTGTCGTAGTCATAGAAGGCCAGACCACAACCCGTCGTCTCGAGCAGGTACTTGTTTTTGCCGACGCCGCCGTAGATGGTTTCGACTTCCAGTCCCGAGCCTTTTACAACATCCACGAAACTGACACCCAGAGGTGTGCCGTCGATGGGAGATTTCGGACCGGGAGGCGGAGGAGCGGGCTTGGCATCGTAGCTTCGTTCGATCGCGCCGGTCTTTTGCTTCGGCGGAGTGTCCTGCTGTTGCGGCCCGGCGAGGGCCAGAATATCCGTGAAGCGAAGCACCAGAGCCGTGCGACTGAGCGAACCAAGAAATTTGCGGCGGTCGGAATGCAAGGAAGATCCTCCTCAGTGGTTACCGCAGTCCAGCGCCGCCGCTGGCACTGGCGGCGCCGGGTTTCAGATCCGTGTGCATGTGCCAAGGCACGCTCTCGGTAGAAATCTCCGGATGTTTGCGCAGAAAATCGAGAGAATACGTGGGAGCCGCAGGATCGATTCTCTTGGTGGCATACAGCGCGGCCTGCTCCGCGGCCTTGTCTTTCAGACCCTTACGGGCATACAGAACGGCGAGGTTGTAGTGGGCGGCCAGGTCATCTGGATCGATGGCTTGCAGGGCTTCAAATTGCGCAATGGCGTCGTCGGAGCGATGCTGCTGGTAATAAGCGATGCCGAGTTCACGACGGGCATCCCGCGACTGCGAAAATTGTTCGACAACCTTCTGCAGATCGGCTACTTCCGCTTCCGGATGTCCCGCGCGGCGTTCGACGAGAGCCAGATAGTAAAGGCCGCGAGCGTAATCAGGATGCAACTGCAAAGCTTTTTCCAGCGGCGCGCGTGCCAGCGAATATTTCTCCCACTCGATGTAAGTTAGGCCAAGGTTCACGTAAGCGTCGTCGTAATCCGGGCGAAGTCGGACGACTTGTTCAAAGGACTCGAGGGCATCGGAGTATTGCTGTTGATCGAGGAACCCGATGGCAAGGTTGTTCCAACGCATCCAGTCCTGATTGTCGGCGGGCGAAGGAGGACCCGGGGGGTTGGCGCCGACATTTAATTCGCGCGTGCGAGAGGCAATCTCGACGACGGGATAGAGCGGGTGATCCGGGCCAAAGACGTTGTTTAAGTAACTCTGCCGCAGGTGACGATAGTTCACGCGGGCGGTGATGCTGAGCGCGCCTTTTACCCCGGCGGGAATCTGGAATTCGTAGCGCACCAGCGCGGAACGTCCAGCTTGGATGGAATTGTCATAAGCCACGGAATGGATGGTCCAGACCTTGTGGTTGTCGACGAACTCGCCGTCACTGTTCACCGGGCGGTTGGTGAAACTGTGGGCGCGCGGATCGAGCATGCCGTCGGGCTTGAGGAAACCGCTGTGATAGAGCTCGTTTCCAGCGGCGTCTTTTGCGATGAACTCGACCCAGGCTTCGTAGAGATCGCGGACTTCGGGAATCAGCGAGTGGCCAATGTTCTTGTTTTGAATGACCACGTAGGCTTCCAGCACGTCCTTGGGTGCGAGTGTGAAAGGCACGGAACCCAGCGGCGCGATGAGGTGATCGTCGTTGGCCTTTTTCAGCGCGAAGATGTCCACGTTCAGGAAGTTGCCGGCTTTCAGGAATTCGATGGTTTTTTGCAGTTGTTCGTCGAGGTCGTAGTAGAACGGGACTGCGGTGTTTCCGGCCAGCCAGCGATGCGAGGCAAAGAATCCCGCTTTCGCGCCATACTCTGGAAGCGTGGCCTGCGCGCGATGCATGTGGCAGCCCTGGCAGGTATTAAAATCCGCCGAGTAGAAAGTTAACGGGTTGCGCTTGGAGAACTTGGAGTTCTGCCATTCGTCGTAAACCGTGAAAGCCCGGATGAACTTGTAATCGTTCAGGGGATTGGGCAGATTGGCTTTGTGGCAGGCGGCGCAGAACTCCGGCGTGCGATAAAAGGATTGCATCACAGCCTGCGAGTGACGCTCGGGATGGGCCATTATTTCGTCGTCCGAAACTTTGCCGGGAATGCGCGCGCCGCGTTCATCCACCATGACCGCAGGAGCACCCATGATGTAACCGCCGTTGCCCGCAGTGGACTGCAATCGCTGGATGGAGTGACAGGTCATGCACAGCAAGCCGTTTTTGTCGAAAGAACGGTCGACCTGCGATTCCTGGGTGAGCCCGCCCGAAACCACCACGATGGGATTGTGGCAACTATCGCAGTGCCGCGAGAACTCGATACCCTTGGTGCGCACCAGAATATTCACGCTGGCGCGATAAAACGGGGTGCGGAAAGAGTTGGAATGAAGGGACTGGCGCCACTGCTGGTAGGCCTCTTGGTGACAATGCGCACAATACTCGGGCTCGGGAAAAGCGCTGGCGGGAATGAAGTCATTGCTCACCGTGGCGGCGTTACCGGGGAGTGAGATATTCTCGCTGCCGAAACGAAAGTTGTACGTCTGGCGTATCAGGTCGGAATAGCTCTGGGCCTGAGCGGGATCAGCGGACTGCGCCTGGCTAGCAAGGCTTGTGCACAGCACGAGCAACGCAAGGCCCGCGACGGCAACCGCGATACTCGTGAGGACCTGATCGATCCGAGGCTTCATGGCGTCCTACCTGCGTAGGCCGATCTTGCCGCATACCGCAAGACCTGCGGACAACCGCGCCGGTTGCATGAAAAATTGCGCCCACGCCGCACTTGGAATGCTCGTAGCAACTTTTTGCTCCCGGCGGCGGAGAAGCGGTGCCTCAGGTATACCGCATCGTCACCATGCTGTAAATGGCGTTCAGGGGGGCGAGCTGCACGCGGAAGAATTGTTCGCGGGTGGAGAAACTACGGCTGGGATTTTGACTTTTCAAGTTCCTCGGCTTTCTGGCGTTCAGCCGCGGCTTCGGCGCTTTTGCCCTGGCGATCGAGGGCACTGGCCAAGCCGCGATGAGCCTCGGCATAATCGGGATCCTCGCCGAGCGCTTCTTGAAAACGCTCGATGGCATCCGCGATCTGGCCTTTCTCTAGCAGTGCGTTACCCGAATTTGTGGAGACATTGGCGCGTTCGCGGTTCATGCTTGCGCGCTCCAGTTCAGCGCCTTTGTTGCGCTCGGCGGCGGCTTCCGCGGCGTTACCCTGCTGGGCAAGCACCATGGCAAGCGTCAGATGCGAGTCTGGCTGGTCGGGCATTTGCCGAATGGCTTCGCGCAGCGCATCGGCGGCTTCGCGCAGCTTGTTCATCTTGCGATAGAGGCTGCCCAGGGTGGCCCAGCCGTCGGCATTGTCGGGATGCAGCTTCATGGCCTGGGAAAGTTCACTGGCTGCTTCATCGTAGCGGCCATCCTGCATAAGAAGGATCCCCAGCGTGTAGTGCGGTTCGTGTGCCGCGGGATTCAGCTTGGCGGCGGTCTCTAACTCGGGAATAGCGCCGGCGTTGTCATCCTTCAATTTGAGTGCGAGTCCGAGGTTGTAGTGAAGCTGGAAGCTGTCGGGATTGCCCAGCAGACCGGAACGAAGCACGCCAACGGCCTCCTCGATCTCGTTCATTTGCAGGTAAGCGGCGGCGAGATTTTCATACGCTGTGGCGTCGCCGGGCTTTTGCTGCAATGTGCGCTGCAGCAGCGGAATTGCGTCGCCTGCGTTTCCCGCGAGAAGCAAGGCTAAACCGAGGCTCGCGCTCGCCTCGGAATTCTGCGTATTCGCGCTAACCACCTGGCGTAGCAGCGGAATCGCGGCAAGGGGGTGGCCGCTGCGCTGCTGCGCGAGCGCCAGTTGATACTTAGCCTCCAGAGAGCCGGGCGCGAGTGTGATCGCGCGCTCTAGCTCCGCGATGGCTTTCTCGTCTTCATTGCCCGCCGCATATGCTTTGCCGAGCTCCGTGGCGGCGACCGCGTTCTCCGGAGACAGCTCCGCGGCCAATCTCAGCTCTGCGAGCGCTGCAGGCACTTGCTGCTCGATCAGCAGCGCGGCTCCTAGATGCAGGTGTGCCGCGGCAAATCGCGGATCAAGGTTGAGTGCTTCGCGGAATTCCGTGATCGCCGAAGGCCAACTGCGCTGCTGTGCATGTAGCGAGCCCAGGGCGTCGCGGAGTTCGGCATTGCGGGGCGCTTTAGCGACGGCAGACTTCATTCGCGTTATCGCCGCGGTGACCTGACCCGTGGCGGCCAGCGAGCGGGCGTAGGCTTCCAGAACAGGTGCGGAAAGTAGGTGCGAGGAATCGCCAGCCGGTGACTGCGGCGCGAGTTGTTCAACGCTGGCAAATAAGGGAACCGCTTTTTTGTACGCACCGGTTTGCTCGCAGGCCACAGCCAGATTTAGCTGCGCGGACGTATCGCCGGGCCTTAAGACCAGCGCTTTTTCCAGTTCTTTGATGGCTTGTGGGAGTTTCCCCTGGCGTAGCAGGACCGTGGCCAACGCGGTGTGCCCCTCTTCAATCTGTGGTGCAAGGCTAACGACCTTTGCGAACTCTGTTTCTGCGGTCTTCAAGTCGTTATTCGCAGCAGCCGTGCTGCCTGATTGATACGCTCGCTGACCCTCGTCGCTGATGGCGGGCTGCGGTTTTGATGGCGAGGCGGTCTGCGCCGCCGCGGCAGGACCAGCGATCATGCCGCATGGCCAAAGAAGCACAATGTGCAATAAAAGCGCTTTCAAAGCCGCCGCCGACGGACAAGTCCGAAGCCCGGAGTATAGCAGTCTCTGCACTGGGATCATCGACATTGTGGCTGTTGCGCGGTTTGAAAAAGGGGTGCGCCGAAAATAAGCTCCTGCGAAGCAAACAAGCAGGCGGCCGAGGAAACCCGCGGCTTTGAGGGGCCGAGAAGAATTGAGGGTTTATCGCGGATACGCCAGGGCCGCGACCCAGAGCGCTCCAGGCTACCGGGACGCCAACGACGCAGGCCGACTGCGTCATCTTCCGAGGGGAGGCGAATTCCTTCAGAAATTCAGCGGTCTAGCAGTCACGCCACTTAATAAATCTTTTCTCTTTGCTAAGATCTAGCCGCCCGCCCGCGATGCGCTGGAGAGGAGGGCATGCGGCTTCTCCTGGATCGGCGGGACGGCGGGAATTTTTTCGATGGCACTTTCCAGCAGGCCGGCAATTGCCGCGCGAAACTCAGCGCCGAGAAGGTTGATATCGACGAGGAGTGGGTCGGCGGCCCGCTCGCGAAACAGCGAGAGAGTTCCCAAGCTCGCCCCGCCAGGAGAACTTAATTCGAGATTGAGTTCCCATTGTGGCGGCAGGAGATCCTGTTGCGCCCAGAGGTACGTACATCTACCGGCGTCATCGGGCCGCAGAGGCAGCATCAAGGATTCATCGATCCAGTCTGCTCTTACAAACGAAATGGCGATGCCACAGAAGCCGGCAGATTCGAGACTAGCGCGAAGAACGTGGCAGAGTTCCGCAAAGTCTGGTTTGGCCGTGGCCCACGTTTCCATGGCCCGCCGGATGTGCAGGTTGTTGCGGGTAATCCGTTTACGTCGCCAGAGTTGTCGAGCGGCCGCCCCGAGCTCGTACAATTCCACATATTTTAATTGCTGAACGCCCAGCCACACGCCCAGTCCGACCAACAGAAGGACGACGCCAATCATGGTGTCGCCATGCAACAGAGTTAAACTCAAAATGCCAAAAGCGGCGGCGACGGCATAGAGGACCAGCACAGCGTCGCGATGAGAAAATCCGCGTTTGATTAATTTGTGATGAACGTGATCATCGTCGCCCAGAAAGAGCGGCTTACTGTTCATGAATCGACGAAGGACGGAAAGACCGACATCCACCAGAGGCAAGCCAAAAGACACGACCGGGATGGCGACGGCGACGACGGTGCTAGCCTTCTGGGAACCCTCAAGGGCCAGCGCGCTGAGGAGAAATCCGATGAACAGGCTTCCGGAATCCCCCAGGAAAATGCTGGCTGGATTGAAGTTGTAACGCAGAAATCCGAATATGACACCCGCGAGGACGATAGAGAGCAGG
>JBEKSZ010000206.1:0-9211 GCA_049516615.1 Candidatus Acidiferrum sp.
ATATCGCGTAAAGGGCGCATGGAGCAAAGCGCAACTCATCGACGAGGTGATCAAGGTAAAAGGGCGACCCGACGAGCATTTAAAGGTGCTGCTTACCCGCCACGGTCCCGTCGTCGCACGCGAAGGAGAAAAGGCCTACGCCTTGCGCTGGACGGCCACGGAACCCGGCGGCCTGGCAAACAGTTACAATTTTTTGGGTAAGGCCACAAATTGGGAAGAATTTCGCACCGTCATGCGAAAGGTCTGGGGCCCGGGGCAGAACGCCGTCTATGCCGACGTTCAGGGAAATATCGGATATATCATGGCCGCGCGCGTGCCCATTCGCAAAAAAGGGCATGGCGAAGTTCCCGTGCCCGGGGATACGGACGACTATGAATGGACAGGCTACGTGCCCTTCGAGCAGTTGCCACAGGCCTTTAACCCGGAAAGCGGGTTAATCGTCACCGCCAACGCCCGCGTCGTGGGTCCCAACTACAAAACATATCTGACCGACCGCTGGGAGGAGCCCTACCGCACCGCGCGCATTTACGATTTGCTGCATGACAAACGCGGTCTGCGTCCCGAGGACATGCTGAAGGTTGAAACGGATACCTACAGCTATCCCGACTTTTTTGTCGGCGGGCAATTGCTCCTAGCTTCAAGGAGCACCAAGCCGAGAGACTTGCGTGCTCAGAAATTAGTGCAAGACTTGAAGGATTGGAATGGCATCGCGGATGCCAATTCGCCGGAAGTGCCATTTCTTGAGGGGGCGCGCCGCGCCGCGTTACGTCTTATTCTGCAACCGTATTTGGGAAACGACACCGGTCTTTATGAGTGGCGAAGCACTGCGTTTCTGCAGAGGATTTTGACCGATCGCCCGGCAAAGTGGTTGCCAGCGCAATACAAAAGTTATGACGAATTACTCGTTGCCGCAGCTGACGATTCCGTCGCGAAAATGGCCGCCGAGACGCACAGCGAAAGAATCGAGGATTGGCCCTGGAAACGTTTTGACGCGCTGGACATGCTGCATCCTATTGGGCGCGACGGGTTGCTGAAGCGCTTGCTGAGTATCACGGCAAAAGCGCAATCGGGCACGCAATTCAGCGTGCGCGCCGCCACCAAGCACCATGGTCCGGCGATGCGCTTCGTCGCGGATTTGGCAGATTGGGACAATTCGATTCTCCTGATTCCCGCCGGGGAGTCCGGCCAACCGGGCAGCTCGCATTACTCTGACCAGTTTTCCTACTGGTTCGAGGGCAAGGAAATTTTGGCCCCCTTTAGTGACGCTGCCGAGCTGGCTTCGCGGCGACACTTGCTGATCCTGCAGCCGTAAGGCACCACCTTGGCGAAAAAGCGGAGCGCCGCGCGCAAAAATCTGGCATCGCTCCTCTCTGGCGGAGATCGCCGGTCGCTCGGCCGCGCGAACTCCATCGTGCGCGGTGTGCTCGCGGATACCAGGCAGTTCCCGGAATTGCTGCAGTGCATGTGGAGCCACGACGCGGTGGTGCGCATGCGTGCCGCCGACGCCGCGGAGAAAGTTTCCGCCGCGAAACCTGACCTGTTGCAGCCCTTCAAAGCCGAATTACTGGGACTAGCGGCGGAAAGCCAGCAACCAGAAGTGCAGTGGCATCTGGCGCTCCTGATTCCGCGGCTCGGCCTGACGCCGCGCGAATGCCGGCGAGCCTTCGCGCAATTGAGAGAATATTTAGAGCATCGCAGCTCCATCGTCAAAACTCTCGCCCTGCAGGGCCTCGCGGAACTCGCGCGCGAACACGAAGAATTCCGCCTGGAAGTCGCCGAGCTGCTTGCGGAAGCCTCGCGCAACGGCACGCCGGCCATGAAAGCCCGCGCGCGCAAACTGCTTTCGCGGCCCGAGTGAAATCTAGGCGAACCCTGCGCAAGTTGCGTGTCGATGGGCGGCGGCGCCTGCCGCGCCGCAACTGGAGCGGGCGTCGTCCTTCGCGGCAACCCCACGCGCGGCCTCAAGGAGACCAAGCATTGTGCGCGCATCGCGCGTGACTTAGAATGCAAGACAGCAGGAACACGGCGCCCGTGGCGCCGGGAAAAGAGCTGCGAACGCGTGAATACGCCACCGCTGCAAAAAAAAGTGGAGTCCCCCAAGAAACCCGATTTCGAGCGCTCGCTGTCGCGCCTTGAGGAAGTCGTGCGCAAACTCGAGAGCCCGCAGCTTTCACTCGATGACGCCATGACACTGTTTGAAGAGGGCGTCGAACTTTCCCGCGAGTGCCAGAAGCAGCTTGAGGAAGCCGAAGGACGGGTTGAGATTCTGCTGAAAAAGGCGGATGGAAAAATGGTGACCCAGCCATTTGATCCCGAGGCGGAGTCGGAATCGTGAAGTCTGCCGGCAGCGCGCGGTTCATCGTTCGAGCCGAAGGTAATTCCCTACCCTGATGAAACTTCCCGGCTTTTTTGAAGAAGACCGCGTCGCAGTAGACGCCGCGCTCGAAAAACTTCTGCCCGCGGAAGAAACTCCGCCCGCGTCCATTCATGCCGCCATGCGTTACAGCGTATTTGCGGGCGGCAAACGCATCCGCCCGATTCTGTGTCTGGAAGCCGCGCGCATTTTCGAAGAAGACGTGACTCCCGCGCTGCATCCGGCTTCGGGAATCGAATGCATTCATACCTACTCGCTGATCCACGACGATTTGCCCGCGCTCGATAACGACGATTTGCGCCGGGGCAAACCAACCTGTCACAAACAATTTGGCGAAGCCACAGCGATTCTCGCCGGCGACGCGTTGCTCACGCTGGCGTTCGAGTTGGTGGGCGCGACGCCGGTCGATGCGGAGCGGCGTGTCGCGATGCTCACAGAGGTGGCCACCGCGGCAGGCACGGTAAACGGCATGGTCGGCGGTCAGATGGCCGATATCGAAGCCGAAGGCAAACGCATCGGGGCGAAAATGCTCGAGTACATTCACCGCTCAAAAACCGCGGCGTTGATTCGTGCCTCGGTCACCGCGGGCGCGCTCTGCGCGGGAGCCCCGTTGAAAGATGTAACGCGTCTCCGCAAGTTTGGCGAGACCATCGGCTGGGCCTTCCAAGTAACCGACGATATTTTGGATGTCGAAGAATCTTCGGCGGCGCTCGGTAAAACCGCAGGCAAGGATATCGCCCAGGGGAAGGCTACTTATCCCGCGCTCTATGGCCTTCCGCGTTCCCATGAAATCGCCAATGAATTGGCCCACAAAGCCATCGTCGCGCTGGAGCCTTATGGCGAACGCGCCGCGCGCCTGCGGCAGATCGCGGAGTTCCTGGTATTGCGCAGAGCCTAGGCTTGTTGGGCCGGCTTCGATCAACAATGAAAACGAAATCATCGCGCAAAAGGCTGGATGTCCTGCTGGTGGAGCGCGGCCTGGCGGAGTCTCGGCAAAGAGCTCTGGCCATGATTCTCGCCGGTGAAGTCCAGGTAGATGGTCAACGCGCCAGCGCCGCGGGAGCCGCAGTCGCCAGTGATTCGCGCATCGCACTGAATAGCCGCGCACAGAAATTCGCCAGTCGCGGCGGCCTCAAACTCGAGGGCGCGCTCGACGATTTCGGCATCGTGGCCACTAGCCGCATCTGCCTCGACATAGGAAGCTCGACTGGCGGCTTCACCGACTGCCTGCTGCAACGCGGCGCGGCGCGCGTTTACGCCGTAGACGTCAACATCGCCCAGCTGGCTTGGGGCTTGCAGCAGGATACCCGAGTGCTCCGCATCGAGCGCAATGCCCGGGAACTGCGCCGCGCGGATATCGCGGAGCTGGTGGATTTGGTGGTGATAGACGTTTCTTTTATTTCAGTAACGAAAGTGCTGGCTCCCGCAATCGATTGTGCCCGCGATGAAGCGGACATCCTTGTTCTGGTAAAGCCGCAGTTCGAATTGCCTCGCGCCGAAGTCGGCGAAGGTGGAATCGTCAGCGATAGGTTTCTGCATGAAAAGGCCATCGCCCAAGTGCGCGAGGCCGGCGAGCAGGCCCGCCTGCACTGGCTCGGCCTGCGGCCCAGCAAGCTGACCGGTGCCGAAGGCAATCAGGAGTATTTTCTGCGGGCGCGCAAAAAGGGGCAGGAGTAGAATCTCTCACACATGCCCACTGCGCCACATTTTGACAAAATCGGAATTATCGCGCGGCCTCGCAGATCGAATCTCGCGGCCATGGTGCCCTCGCTTCTCGACTGGCTTGCCAAGCGTGGCATCGCCGCGCATTACGATGAAGAGACCGCTGCATCTTTGCCCCCGGGCTCGCTGCCCGGAAGCAATCGCGAGTATGTCGCCGCCAATTCGCAATTGTTGCTGGTGCTCGGGGGAGACGGCACGCTGCTGGCCGCCGCGCGGGTCGCCGCACTGCACGGCATTCCGATTTTACCCATCAACATGGGCAGTCTGGGGTTTTTGACCAGTTTTACCGTTGAGGAGCTTTATCCCGCGCTGGAAGACACGCTCGCCGGGCGCTATTCCGTCAGCGAACGCGTAATGCTCCGAGTGGATCTTGAGCGCGATGGCAAAATCATCGACACCCAGCGCGTCTTGAACGAAGCGGTCATCAACAAAGGCGCGCTCGCGCGCATGATCGATCTGGAACTGCGCATCGATCAGGACTTCGTCTGCCGCTACCGGGCCGACGGCCTGATCGTCGCCACGCCTACCGGTTCGACGGCCTATTCGTTGTCCGCTGGCGGTCCGATTGTACATCCTTCGGTCGAGTCTTTCGTAATCACGCCCATCTGCCCGCACACGCTTAGTGACCGCCCGGTCGTGGTGCGCGATTCGTCTTGCATCGAAATGAAACTACTGGCCAACACCGAGTCGGTGTTTCTCACTCTCGATGGTCAAAAAGGCATCGTGCTGCAGGCCACGGATTTCGTGCGCATCGTCCGGGCCAAGGAAATTCTGCGACTCATTCAGCCGCTCAAAAAGTCTTACTTCGAAATTCTGCGCAACAAACTGAAGTGGGGCGAAGCCTGAGCCCGGGCCAGGCCGCACCACGCGGATTGCCAAGGGGATCAGCACACGTCGTGGCGGAGCAAATCGGCGCGGCTTTCGCGCCGTCGAATTAATTTCGCGCGCCGCCCTTCGACCAGCACTTCCGGGGGCCGACAGCGCGCATTGTAGTTGGAAGTTTGCGCCATGCCATACGCTCCCGCAGCCCATATCGCCAGAACCTCACCAGGCCGCGCCTCGCCGCCCAGCGGCCAATCCCGCAAGAAGCAATCTCCCGTCTCGCACACCGGACCAACAATATCGACTCGGCTGGAAGAATGCAGATCAGAACCACTGGTGCGCCACGTGCGGGTAATGGGATGCGTTGCGCCATAAAGCGCCGGGCGCATCAGGTCGTTCATCGCGGCATCGACCACCAGAAATTTCTTCCCGCGATTTGTTTTTGTGTACATCACGCGGGTAAGCAAAACGCCCGCTGCGGCGATAATCGAGCGCCCCGGTTCGAGCAGCACATGCACTCCGAGAGGTTTGGCGGCCCGCGCCACCATCGCGGCATATTTCGCGCGCGAAGGAACCTTTTCATCGGTGTAACGCGTTCCCAGGCCGCCCCCGATATCCAGGTACTGTAACGCAATCCCTTGGCGGCGCAATTCCTTCAGGTAGCTCGCCAGACGGCCGAACGCCGCGCGAAACGGATCCAGCGCAACAATCTGCGAACCGATATGCATGCTGATGCCGCGCCACTGCAAGTGTTTGCTGTTTTTGTGCCTCAAATACAGCCGTCGCGCGTCCGACCAATCCAATCCAAACTTGTGATCGTGCCGCCCCGTGGAAATATGCGGGTGCCCCCCGGCCGCGACGTCGGGATTTACGCGAATGGCCGCAGCCGGCGCGGATATTCCGTGGCGCCAGGCGCGCCCGGCTTCTTCGACGAGCACTTCCAATTCAGCTTCCGACTCCACGTTGAACAGCAAAATGCCCGCTCTACTGCCGCGCTTGCCCGCGCGATATTGCAGAGCCTCGCGAATTTCCTCGCGAGCCTTGCCCACGCCGGAAAATACGATGCGCTTCCCGGCGACTCCGATTTGCCCCAGGCGATCGAGCTCGCCGCCAGAAACAATGTCGAAGCCGCTTCCCAGCTTTGCCAAGCGCGAAAGAATCGCCAGATTGCCGTTCGATTTCACTGCGAAACACAAGGTGTGCGGCACGCCGCGCAGACCGCCGTGCAGCTCGCCATAAGCGTCGGCGATGGCGGCGCGGCTGTAAATGTAGCTGGGCGTGCCGAACTCTTCGGCGACGCCAGCGAGGCAAACATTTTCGCAATATAGTTCGTAGCGCCGCATTTCTCCGTGCGATTGCCACGTGAAGTGCGGCGTGAACTTCACTGGATCGATGATCGCCGCAACAGGTGGCGGGACTCTCGCGTGCGCGCTCATCGCACTTTTACGATAACCAGCGTGCGATCGTCAGAAAGCGGCGCACTGTTTGTGAACAGGTCGACCTCGCGAAGGATGGCGTCGGAAAGTTCCGTGGCCTTCAACTCATGCCGCTGCTCGATAAATGTGCGCAGCCGCTCGGTGCCAAAAAATTGGCCTTCGACGTTGGAGGCTTCGGCCAGCCCATCAGAGTGAAACACCAGAATGTCGCCGGCGTCGAGCGTCACACCCCATTCGTCGTAAGTGGCTTCTTCGAAAATCCCCAAAGGAAACCCGGTCAGTTCGATTTTTCCGCAGCGCCCATCCTTGTAAAGCAGCGGCTGCGATTGTCCGGCATTGGCCACGCGCAATTTCTGGCGACCTTTTTGCCAGGTCGCGAAACAAGCGGTCATAAAGCGTCCTTCGATGCGCTGTTCGCCGACCACGTGATTCATCTCCCGCAGCATGTCCGCGGGTTGCAGCTTCTGCGGGGCCAGGCTGCGCATGATGCCGATAGCCACCGCACCATAAAGCGCGGCAGCCGTGCCTTTGCCGCTGACGTCGCCTAACGCGATACCCAGCTGTTGCGGGCCATAGCGCAGAAATTCATACAAATCTCCACAAACCTCGCGCGCCGAGAGGTAACGCGCAGCAATGTCGAGACCATAATCCTCGGTGGGAACCGGGCGCAGCAATGCGCCCTGAATGCGCTTGGCCGCCTGCAAATCGCGGTCCAGCCGGGCTTCATCGCGCGCCACTTGTTCATACAAACGAGCATTTTCCAGGGACACCGCCAGATTCGCCGCCAAAATCGAAAGCGTCTGCACGTGATCGGTCGTGAAATAGTTCAGCTGCGGACTCTCAAGATCTAGCACGCCAATGACTTTGCCCTTGTGAATCATGGGGATCGCCAGCTCCGAACGCGTCTCCGGATTGACCATGAAATAACGGTCGTCCACCGTTACGTCCGGCACGATCACCGCCTCGCGCGTCAGCGCCGCCGCGCCCACAATGCCATCGCTGGCCGCCACGCGCAGTTTGCTCTGCACCCGCTGCCCATGTTTTACATCGATGCGGTGACGAAACACTTTCTGATCTTCGTCGTACAGCATCAGGCTGAGGATTTGATAATCGATCACCCGCTTGATCTGTTCGGCCGCGCGGCGCAGCAATTCTTCGACATCCAGGATCGAACTGGTCTCGCGGCCGACTTCGTTGAGCAACAACAGGGTGTCCGCCTGTTGCCGCACGCGCTCGAAAAGCCGGGCATTTTCAATCGCAATGGAGAGCCGGCTGGCCAGCAAGGTTAGGATGCGCTGTTGATCGGGCGTAAAATATTCCGGATGCCGGCTCTGCACATCGAGCACGCCGATTACATTGCCCTGCAGCATCAGCGGCACAGCCAGCTCCGAGCGCACGCTGTCGATGGCATTGATGTAACGCGGGTCCGTGGTGGTGTCCGAAACGCGTACCGGATGCGCAGTGGCCGCGGCAATACCGGTGATTCCCTGCCCCATCGGGACGCGCAAATTCTCCGCCAGGTTCAGCGGGTACCCGATCGAAAAGCGGTGTTTCAGATAGCTGCCGTCGCCCTCTGTAAGCAGCACGCCAAAAATTTCGTAGTCGATGTGCCGCTTGATCAGCCCCGCGGCGCGCGCCAGCACCTCGTCAAGGTCCAGCGAGGCGTTCACCTCTTCACCGATTTCGGCCAGTGTGGCGAGCACCTCCGCAGGAATATTGCGGGGCGTTTCGGCAACCGTAGCTTGTGCGTGAGCTTCAGGGGTCATGCGCTATGCTCATTATAGCAGGCGCTTGCGGATGACGGCGGACCGCAAAAGATACAATTTGGGGGGTCCAGCTCGATGAGGAGGTCCAAGATGGAATACACGCGACGCCGGGCGCTCGCACAACTAGGGCTTGCCGGTCTTGGGGCGCTAGTGCCGTTCCCGCTCAGAGCAAACCTGGTTGCCGAGCCAGGTTCCCTTGCTTCCCAAGGACCCGCAAGTGCGTGCCCGTTCCGCCTGGCGGTGATCAACGACGAAATCACGCAGGATTTCGAGAAGGCCTGCCAAATCGTCTCCGGCGACTTCGCGCTGCACTGGATCGAACTGCGCTCCATGTGGAACAAAAATGTCACGAAACTGGACGCCAAGGAGCTCAAGGACGCCCGCAAAATTCTCGACCAGCACAAGTTGCGAGTCACCGATATCGCCAGCCCGCTGTTCAAGGCCGACTGGCCCGGTGCTCCTCTCTCCCCTCAGAGCGAAGCGCGCGACCAGTTCCACGCGGACTTCGATGCCGCCGCCCAGGATGAACTGCTTGAGCATTGCATTTCCCTGGCAAAGCTCTTTGGCACGGACAGGATCCGCTGTTTCGACTTCTGGCGGCTCGACGATCCAAAACCATATCGCGCGGCCATCAACGCAAGACTGCGGCAAGCTGCACAGCGCTGCGCGAAAGATAATCTGATCCTGCTGCTTGAAAACGAAATGTCTTGCAACACCGCCACGGGCGAAGAGGCCGCGGCCGTGCTGCGGGCGATTCCGGAAAGGAATTTCATGTTGAACTGGGATCCCGGCAATGCCGCGGCTCTGGGCAGCGTGCCGTATCCCGCCGGCTACCTGTTGCTGCCCAAAGAGCGCATCGGCCATTGTCATTGCAAAGATGTGGTGCTCCAGCCCGATCACAAATATGATTGGGCGGCGGTAGGCGCGGGGGTTGTAGATTGGGTGGGCCAGCTGCAGGCTCTTGAACACGACGGCTTCCATTTCGGACTGAGTCTGGAAACGCACTGGCACGGCGCGGCAACGCCTGAGGCGTCCACGCGAATCAGCATGGACGGTCTGAAAAAGGCCCTGGCGAAAGCGGGGATTTCCTG
>JBEKSZ010000207.1:0-9184 GCA_049516615.1 Candidatus Acidiferrum sp.
AATGGTCGGGGCGAAAGGATTTGAACCTTCGACCTCCTGGTCCCGAACCATTGGATCAAAAATCCCAAACGCTTTATTTGGCGTCGCTTGCGGGACACAGACCGTTATTTCCCTCCTCTTGCTTGTACCTGGCCTGTACCTAGGAGCTGCGAATTGAGGGGTCGGTTGTTCCTCGAACGTGAAGTATAGCGTCTGCCTTCTAACGAACTTCGGTTTCGCAGCCTCCGCTTGAACCGTTGAAGGGCCGACTGATCCCCCTGGATGCCCGTTATGGCTGGTTTTGGCGCTATGGGAGTCTAGATCGCGTCAAAAAAGGGAACCTGACATCTAACCTATCAGCGCGCGGATTTTGGCCCGCACTTCCTCCAGCTCTGAGGGCGAGATTTTCCCTTTGCGCTTGGCCCGTCTTTTCCGCCAATCGAGACTTTTCACCTGATCGGCCAGCACCGCGCTCGGGCTGCCGCCCGCAACAACCACCTCGAACGGATAGTTCTTGATCTGCGTAGTCATCGGGCAGCAGACCATCAGGCTCGTCTTCGCGTTATAGGCGGCTGGGCTCAGCACAACCGCTGGCCGATGTCCGGCTTGCTCATGCCCTGCTTGCGGACTGAAACTGATCCAGACGATGTCGCCAGCGTCTGGCACATAGGATCGCACCATTTACCATGCCTCTTTGCCAACAGGGCCGCCGAAAGCGACCTCCGCATGAAGATTCTCGCGCGTGATCCCCTTCACAAGTTCGGCCAAATCATATTCTTTGCGCCGCAGGGGTTCGATGACGATGCGTCCCGATTCCTCGCGTACGTCAACGGGCTCATCGAGGTCCAAATGAGCCGCCTGCAAAACGGCGACCGGAATCCGCACCGATGCGCTGTTTCCCCACTTCTTGACCACAGCCCTCATCTCGCATGACCTCCTGTAACTACTTTGTATCAACATGATACCCAAGTTCGTCTAGCGTGTCAACATTGTTGCTACCGGACTTCATGAAGAGAAAAATGACGTTGCGCTTAGGTCTACTTCGTCATGGCTATAAGCACGTGTCTTGCATTGATCGACAGCGGCGAGGAGATAGTGAGTCGCCGTGAGGCGATCGATTTCCGCTCTCTTAGTTGCACCTAACTTGTCATAGATCGATTTAGAGTCGAGAGCGAAGTGCTGTCGCGACGTGGGAGCAGAATTCCACCGCAGGTTTCGCAGGGCTATCAGGTCCTGAGCGGTGTATTCGTCCAACGATTCTTGGAAGGCCGTGTGGGTCGCCAACGCGATGATAGCTGCCGAGTGGCAGGCATCCATCCAGCCTGTTCTTTCGCTTCTCGGAGACGCAGTTTACCCCTGCGTAGTTTTGAGCAAGAATGTGAAAAATGGAACCACAACATAAGGACGCCAGAGTCGAGCGCGAACGCCGCTTCCTTCTCGACCGATTTCCAACTGTAAACGTCGGTCGAATTCGTCGCATCACGGACTTCTACATCGAGGGCACGACTCTGCGCTTGCGGGAACAGAGTGAAGAGGGCGGCCCGACCATATTCAAGCTCACGCAAAAGGTTCCAGCGCGGGCAAGCGGTGCGCAGGAGGCGCTAATCACGAGCATGTACCTGACCAAAGACGAGTTTTGCGTGCTCGCACAACTTTCAGCGAAGAAGCTGAGCAAGACGCGTCACAGCGTGCCGCCTTTCGGCATTGACGTGTTCGAAGGCACGTTGGAGGGGCTACTCCTAGGCGAAGCAGAGTTCGATTCGGCGGCCGCGGCTGAGGCCCTGACGCTTCCTTCGTTCATTGGCGCAGAAGTGTCCGGCGACAATCGATTCACGGGAGGCCGGCTTGTGCGTGCCTCACGGCAGGACATCCAGGCTTGGCTGCTGGACTACGGGATCAGACTCAGCTCATCGTGAGGTTGCAACATTCTTTGAGACGGTATATCCGAAAGAGCGGAATAAGAATTCTATCTTCGTCTCAGGACACTCTTCGTGAGTCAGGAGGCACTCGGAAGCAATCCAGTGACCCGCGCTACGCGTAGAAGTGCTCTTAGCTCGCACGAAACTGCAGTGGAAGATCTTGTCTTGCCTTCACGGTTTGGCGCCGCACTTTGACGGAACTGCCTATTGCAACGGATTGGTAAAGCGTAATCCGGAGAACCGCGCGAAGTCGCGGTCCGTTGTATGTAGAATGCCGCCGTACTCAGTCGTCAACGCGGCGAGTTGCGCGTCTGTCACGAGAGGACCCCGGGCTTGGCCATCAAGCAAAAGTTGACGCAGCAAGACCCAATGTTGCTCACCAGGAGCCAACAAGCGAACGTTTGGCTGCTCCAGCCATTGATCAACAAGCTCAGTTGCCTCTTGGGGCGTGAATCGCTTGCCAGGAAGCCTTGGGTTCGTCACAACCCTGAGGAAGGCGGCGACTGTCTGCCAAGGCAATCCGATCGGTTCTCCGCTAGAGAAAATCTGCTCAATCCAAACACGCGCCTTAGCATGATGCTCCGAACTCGTGTCGTACGCGTATAAAAGTATATTTGCGTCGAGGACAATCACTTGTGCGTTGTACCTTCTATCGCCTCGATCAAGTCCTCCACGTTGTCGTAGCTCAACCCTGGAGGCAAACCCAATTCTCTTGGATGAACCGAGAACTGCTTTCGATCCGGCTTCCCGGAGCCCATCAAACCCAGCCGAAGAAAGTGGTTCACTGCCGCCTTCAGGGAAGCGCCAGATCGGCGAATCTCGCGGCGAAGCAGCTTGGCAACATCCTCGTCAAGTGAAAGGGTGGTTCGCACACACTGATGATCGCAAAGTAGACATCATGATGTCAAGATCGATCACTCGCGTTGTCAGTAGCACATGATATGTCCGGTTGAGATAGCAAGTGATATGTCCGCTTTTCGGGCGGTGGTAGGAGACCATGCCAAGCATGAACTCCTACACACAAGCCGCCATGGAGCGGGCGATGAAAGTACAGGAAGTGATGTTGCAGGCGATGGCCAAGAAGATCAGCTGGTGGCAAGCGGCCGAGATCCTGGGCATCAGTGACCGGCATATGCGGCGCTGGCGGGAGCGTTACCAGGAGTTCGGATTCCGCGGGTTGTTCGACCGCAGGCGCGGAAAGCCTTCGCCCAAGCGCGTAGCGGTAGCGACCGTGGAGCGGGTGCTCGAGCTCTACCGCGAGCGCTATTTCGATCTGAATGTGCAGCACTTTCACGAGAAGCTGGGGGCCGAGCATCAGATTCGGCTCAGCTACAGCTGGGTGAAAGGGATTCTGCAAGGAGCGGGGATGGTGGCCCGGGGGCGCAAGCGCGGAACGCACCGCAAACGACGGCCACGGCGACCCTTGCCGGGGATGCTGTTGCACATCGATGGCAGCCGGCACCGTTGGTTGGGAGACGAGCGCTGGCACGATCTGATCGTGATTCTGGATGATGCCACCAGTGAGATTTACTACGCGCAACTGGTGCAGGAGGAATCGACGCAGACGGTGATGGCCGCTTTGCGCGAGGTGATCGAGCGCCAGGGATTGTTCTGCGCCTTGTATAGCGACCGGGGCAGCCATTTTCGGCTGACGCCCAAGGCGGGCCAGAAGGTAGACCACGCGCGTGTGACGCAGGTGGGACGGGCGCTACGCGAGTTGGGAGTGCGGATGATTCCGGCCTATTCACCCCAGGCACGGGGACGCAGCGAGCGTAATTTCGGGACTTGGCAAGGACGGCTGCCGCAAGAGTTGCGCTTGCGGGCGATCAGGACGGTGGAGGCGGCCAACACTTTTCTGCAGGAAGAGTACATCGCTGCGTTCAACGTGCGATTCCGGGTGCCAGCGACGCAGGCGGGCAATGCCTTTACGGTGTGTCGGCAGCGAGATTTGCAAGGGATCTTTTCGCTGCAGTTTGAACGCACGGTGAACCGCGACAGCACGGTGAGCTTTCAAAATTTGTCTTTGCAGATCCAGCCGGTACGCTGGCGAGCCACGCTGGAGGGCTGTACGGTGACCGTGCATCAGCACCTGGATGGAACGCTGAGCCTGCGCTATGGACTGCATTGCGCGGGGCGCTACAACGCCGAGGGTCTGCCTTGGATCGGTAGCGATCGGCAAAAGGCTGTGGAGAAGCCGCGCCGTGGAAAAGTCGCAAAGCAGACTTTCCCACCGCGCTTGGAAATCCCGCCCAAAGCGCGGGATTCCCACTTCCCCACAGCCTCGACGGCAGCTGGTGACTAACACTCAACCGGACAACTCACTTACTACAAAAACCGGACCTTTTAACTTGCTACGAACAGATCGATCACTCGCGTGACCAGACGAAATGTGCGCAGTTTTGTACCCCAGGCTGTGGCTGTGGATGACCGGATTGCGGAAATTGAGATCCTCGATGACACTCTGAAGCTTAGCGTGTTAATGGCAGGGTGCGCGCTATTCTCTTTCGGTGCCGCCGCACCGCCATGCCAGGCCAGCTTCGACGTCATCGATCAGAAATCGCGCGCCTTGATTATCGGAAGGATTTAGCCACAGCATACGCTTGAAAATATTCGCGGCTTCCTCGAACCTGCCCAGCCGCCAAAGGCACAATCCAAATCCACTCAGGCAGCGGAGAAATGGCCGGTTGTCGATCCACCCCCACGGAAGCAGACCATCGAAGCTTTCGCCGAAGGACAATTCGCCGATCCTAAACCCCACCTCGTAGTGGCGAATCGCTATCTCGGGCCTGCGGTCGAAAGCAATGTTCCCTAGATGTGCATGAGCATCGAGGCAGCGAAGATCGGCCCGACAGAGTTCCATCAGGATATTGTTTGCGCCTTTTATATCGCCGCTGTCCTTCCGGTCGTTGGATTCTATGATGGGGTCGGAAAACAGATCCTCCGCGTCCGCTCCCGGCAACACCTGTTCCATTTCAAATTGCGGACGTGATCCCCACGCGATGAGTGGTTTGGCCCATTCTTCGATTGGCTCGTCCTCTTCGCCCCAGTAGTGCTCGGACGGATCCCACATGCCCCTCTCTTCCAGTTTGAGCGGGGCAAGGCTTAGCGCCTGCGCGTCGAGCCGCGTAGATTGAATTTCGCCGGAAAGACAAGAATTGCGCGAGTAGCTCCAATGTTTGAGGGGCCGGACGACCGCGATCTCACCGGGAACAACATCCCACAAGCGACCTGTGCGAAATATGACTGTGTGGGCGCTTCCACGCAGAAGGCAGCGCGCGGTTTTCTGCTTCACCGAAAATACGATCAGCTCAACCGGACCAGCCAGGTTAATCGCCACTACCGTGTCCTTGGTTCGTTCCCCGCCAATTTCATACGGAGAGACCGGGTCGTGCTGTTTCGCTGTTCTCAACAAGCGTCTCTCCCGTGCCGCTCGCCCCATCGCGTATGCGCGCGCTTTCAGAACGAAGGTGGTTCGCTGCGTTGCGAGCCGGCAGCCAACGCCTGAAACCCACTGATGAAGCCGGTCTTGCGGTAATGCGATCTGCAAACCCAGCGCACCGTTTGCTCCCATTCGGTCGCCAATTCCGCCCGCTGATAACAGTCTCGAGCCTGCTCGAAATTTGAGAGCGCGGCGATGTAGTATTTGCTCTTCTTGGCATCAAGGATGCGCATGCCCTGGGCACGGCAGAGCCGCGCGGCAAGTCCCGGATGATTCTTCTCCAACCGCTTTGCGGCGAGCTCGGTGGCAAAGTGGCTCACCTTTTCAAGAGCCTCGTCCGAAGACTTGCGCACCAGGTCCGCCAACCGCTCCATTTCCTCTGTTTCGGTGAATAATTCGAGCAGCGAATGCAGGTCCGCTCCACTCGCTGCATTCAGAGCCTTCTGGTGCCATGCGGTGCGCTTTGTCGTCGGCACAAACTTCATGAGAACGTCATAGGTGAATTTGGAGGGGTGCTTCCGAAAATCGTCCCAGGCCTCCGCCAGCGCTTCATCGGCTCGACCAAGCTTGCTTAGCAGCTCGCGGTGGAGCTCGTCCAAGCTGTACGCCACCGTGGACCGAAACTGCGTCTCCTGGTCAAGGATGCGTCCTCGCTCGACCCAGCCCAGAGCCTCATTCGGCTTCTTCCGAACGAGCATCTTGGCGATCGCGAGACAGTCTTCCGGTTTGAGTTCGGTCTGCTCGGCCAGCTCGACATACGCATGGATGTCCTTTTGCGCGATATAGATCTCGCGTAGGATTTGGGCCGTCCGCCGGTACGTCCAACTCGATGGGTCCGCCGCCGCAGCGTCAAACCGTTCCCGGACCTGCATCTCGAACGCTGCCAATCCGGCCTTGTCGAAAGCTGCTGCGGCATCTTTCTCAATTCGATAGCAAAAGGCGTATGGGTCGTCTGCCATCCACACGAGCAGGGTGGAAGCGGTCTTGTGCGGGTCGGCGCCAGTGGCCGGGCGGGACTTGATCCACTTGCAGACGAGATCCCGGTAGAATTGCGCGAAGCTGCCGCTGGAGTCATCGAGTTCATCGGCCTTGGCATGGCAACCCGCAAGAAAAGCCCGATACAGCGCGACGGCGCGAGCGGGGTCGGTTGCAACGAGCGTATCGATTGCGGCGCCGACCTCCTCAAGCCCGCTCACAAACGAGAAGCATTCACCATCGCGAATGAACGTTTCCGGGCGGAAGGCGGATTCGATCTGCCGCTCGATTGGATCTGCCTTGCTGCGTGGCTTAGTCATCATCCGACGTTTGCGTCTCTCGATCGCTTTTGAGCCAGTGTGCCACAAACATTCGAACTGCCAAAGCCAAATGGGCGAATACAGCGAATAAGGCTTAGGAAATCCAGGTGCGCTTTCACCAGTGCATCACTCCGCCGAGCTCAGCTTGCCTCACTTTTCACCCGCCAGCTGAGTCTTGGTTGGGACAGCGCGGTGAACTCCAAACAAAACCAAACAAAACCAAGATGTTGACAAACCAGAGGACTTTGGAATTTGATTTTTCTTCCAAGAACTGCGATCTTGTACCTAGTTTCCCGAGAATCGGACTCTCAGTAACGCAAACCTCCTATTGCTAGGGCATGAACTCAAAGGAGAAAGGGCACGCGCGTATGACGGATATGAAACAAGAAGGCTTGGTTTCCAACCAGACGCTCTTCCGATTTTCGTGTGATGCAAGTCGCTGATTCTAAAAGAGTGGTCGGGGCGAAAGGATTTGAACCTTCGACCTCCTGGTCCCGAACTATGAAGCTCAATTCTGCAACCGCTTCATCTGGCGTCGCTTACGAGACGCGGAGCGTTATTTCCCTTCTACTGGTTGTACCTAACTTGTACCTCTCTCGTTTCCTGGGAGTCCCGGAACTGCGCCAGTGGGAGAGGTTATTTAACAGCCCCCACGAGAATCCAATGTTGATCGATCTCGACTCATGATCATGAGTCAGATAGACTCACATCGTGGCTAAACGACTGCAGGTAATTCTGAAAGATCCCGAGTACCGGGAAATTCAGCGCACAGCGCGCGCTCGCCACATGTCGATCGCGGAGTGGGTCCGGCGGGCTCTGGACCTGGCACGCCGACGTGAACCTGCCGGCGGCGTGGGGAAGCAGCTCGAAGTGATCCGCGCAGCGGCACGACACGACTACCCCTCCGGCGATATCGACGACATGCTCGCGGAGATCGAGAGAGGATACCGAGCCGGTACGCACCCTTGATTCTGGTCGATTCAAATATCCCAATGTATCTCGTGGGCGCGCCTCATCCGCACAAGGCCGACGCGCAGCGACTGCTCGAAAATCTCATCAGCGACCGACAACGCCTGGTTACCGATGCCGATGTCCCGCGGGAAATCCTGCATCGCTACGTGGCCACAAACCGCCGCGATGCCATCCAACCTGCGTTCAACGCTTTGCTTGGCATTGCCGATCAGGCGTCTAAGATAGCAGGATGAAAAACCGAATATTTGCATGCTGGTTTTTCCTGGTCCTCATTTCGCCATTGCCCTTGGTTCACGAAGGACTGCGGTCCGAAGCGCCCGCGAATGCGACAAACGTTGACTCCGTCCTAAATACCGAAGTTCCTGAGCTCAATCTAGATGAAGAAACAATCGAAGTAGGACTAAAAAGACTCGCTTCCGGGTCGGCCGGGTTCGCAATGGGGTTCGAGCACAAACTCAAATCCAAGCAGACGGACCCTCCAATTCTGGAACCTCGCTTAACGCTTCATCTAAGAACGACCACGGTGCGTGAAGCATTGGACGCCATGTGTCGCGCAGACAGCAGGTATACGTGGTCGATAGACGACATGTTCATTAACGTATTTCCGAGCAAAACGGCAAACGACGCTTCCTATTTGTTGAATCGAAGGCTGCTGAGATTGGACCTTAAAGAAATTACCGATATTCAGCAAGGGCTATTGGCTATTGTGAATCAACTACCGCCGCCTAGAGAGCAGGTCGCCATCGCGCAGATTGGGGGAGATGACTCATACCCTCTCGAACCGTGGACCGCAAGTTACGAGGACTTGACTGTTCGGCAAGCACTAAACCACCTTGTGCGCCATATGGGCGAACGGGGTTCTTGGGCCTTCACTGGGTCCGCAGATTTTCGCGCTTTTGCCTTCAACAGACAGGGATTCCTCTTCGACTCTTATAACTAAGTCCTTCCATGAGAAGGCCGGTTGATGTCAAGGCACACTTTGACTTTCTTCTTTCTTAGAATCAGTTCCTACTCAGCCAAGCTCAGGTAGCAGCACCTACTGAAACGAGAACACCCACCTTGCACCGAGCGAATATCGCTCACAAAGAGTGCGGATGGAAGGATGGCGACAGGGGCGGCATAAGCGTCCTCTCTTCTCACCTTTTTGGTGGGAGTTGGGCTCCAGGAGTTAGTCGCAGTCACCTGGACTCGGCGGTCGAGCTCGGCTGTCCGGATCGAAACTCTAAGCCACTGCCCGCATCGCCTTCTGACTATTGCGCAATGGTTCGTACACCTCTCCGCCCACCCACAACCGATGCAGCAGTACTGCCAGCTTTCGCGCCACGGCCACTACCGCTCGCTTCTTGGCATTTTTCCCTCCTCGCTCCGCAAGCTTCGTGAGCGATACGTGAAGCGCAGTGTTCAGGAATCGAGAGGCGGTATTTCCAAAGCCTGGGACCTGGCAGCGTGAGCTTGTTTCCAGCGATCGGGAAGCCAGGCGTCGATGTCGTTGGCTGGCCACGAGGGAAGATTCATGAGCAGTTGCATGAAATAGAGTTGCGGATCCATCTCGTGCCGGCGGCAGCTGCTGGTCAAGCTGG
>JBEKSZ010000208.1:0-9163 GCA_049516615.1 Candidatus Acidiferrum sp.
CTCGGCGTGGTGTTGCAGGAAACGTTTCTATTTGACGGAACCATTCGCGAAAATGTTGGTTTTGCCAGGCCGGACGCCAGTGGAGCGGAAATCCTGGCCGCCTGCCGCATCGCCCGCGTAGACGAATTCGCGGAGAGTTTCGAAGAGAAATACGAAACGGTGGTTGGCGAACGCGGCGTACGGCTCTCCGGCGGGCAAAAGCAGAGGGTCTCCATCGCCCGGGCCATCCTAGCGGACCCGCGCATACTCATCCTCGATGAAGCCACGTCCAGCCTCGATTCGGAATCGGAAGCCTTGATTCAGGAGGGCTTGCGGTACCTGATGCGCGGGCGCACGACCTTCGTCATCGCGCACCGCCTGTCCACCATTCGCCGCGCCGAACAAATCTTGGTTGTAGAAGGCGGAAGGATCATCGAGCGGGGCACGCACGAATCGCTGTACGCCTCGGGAGGCCGCTACTACGACCTGTACACCAAGCAGCACGCCGTTGCTTCAAACCTGTTTCTCGCTCCCGGCGAGAGCAGCTCGGATGGCGACGAGCCAACGGAGGACCATCGCCGCAGCAGCAACGGCTCCCAGGGAGCTGAGGTCACTGACGCTATACGACTTCTTCGTGGACAGAGCTGATCAGGGAGCGAAATATGGTCCCATTAAAAGAAAGACATCTACGCGAGGCTCAAACGGCGTGACGTTTCGTGCCTTGACGGGTCGGCAATAACCGGTGCTGCCCCAAAAGCAGAAGTAAAGGCGCTACGCCGTCAGGCGTCGCGCCACAACCGCTTTCTTCGCGCCGGGGGGCGGCAGGATCGTAGCCATCTTGCGAATCATGGCTACCACGAGCCGCTTGTCGCCATCGGAGAGCGTGTTGCTGTACTTCTTGATCTCCGCCAGGAAGCGGATTTCATCTCCGGAAAGCTCCCCGAGCATTTTCTGGGTTTCTTTGTCCCGCGGCGTCTCGGTGCCGGGGAAAAAATCCGCCAGAGAAATGTCCATGGCCTGCGCGATTTTCGCCAGGGTTTCGAGCGAAGGCACGGTGTGCCCGTTCTCGACGCGCGACAGGTAGCAGCGCAACAGCCCCGTGCGCCGTTCAATGTCACCTTGCGAAAGTCCGCGTTGGCTGCGGTAGCTTTTGATGACTTCCCCGATGTTCACTCTCGGTTTTTCTTTTGGCACGATGGACCTCCACCTGAGCTGTTAGCCTATTTGCTAACAGCAGCAAGGGCAAGCGGAAACTTGGAAGGATTGTTCACAATTTGATAACGGGGGTGGCAGGAAATGAACGGTCCCGAAATGGAACAACGGCGATCCCAAAATGGAACAGCCTGAAGCAGCAACCTCGAAGCTGCCTGCTCCGGACGCTCGCGGCCCTCGAGCCACCCCCTGGCCAAGTTTCCAACAACCCCGGCAAAAGCAGGCTAGCGTGCACTCGTATTTACCGTCGCGGGCTGCTGTAGCCGGAATTCCAGCAGCGTTTCGCTAGGCACTTTCACTTCTTTGCCGCGCGTAAAAACTTGCACTCCCGCGCCCGCCGCTCCGCCAACCCCCGCGCCAATCGCTGCCCCGGGCCCGCCACCGGCAATTCCGCCGATGATCGCTCCGAGCACCGCCCCACCGCCAACTTTCTTCGCGGTATCGCCGCCACGGCCCTTCCCCTTGAGGGTGTAATCGTCGCTGACCAACGGATAGGTGGCTCCGTCAACCACCATGCTCGTTAGTTGCAGCTCCAGCTCCGCGCTGCCGCTGAAATGTCCAGCTTCCTTGGCATAGTCCAATTTGCCGTAGACGTCCGTGCCGCGGCGGGCCACCAGCGTGCCGTTCAGCAACAGGTCGGTCTCCAGGCTGGCGTGGAAAACGTCCCCGACGTTGTTTTTCTTGGAGTCCACGCCATCGATCATGCGGATTAGCAGAGTCTGTCCAGCGGGAAGCGTCACAGGCGTGCCGGGCGTAGTGGGCGCCAAGGTCGAGGCCGCGGCGCGGGGCGGGGGCGGAGAATTCGGAGCGGGCGGCGGCGCCGGAGCGTTCGGAAGCGGAGGAGCGCCGTCTTGCTGCGCCGGAGGTGGCGCGGCTCTGTCCTCGGAGGTTGCCGGCGCGGGGTTATCCTCTGGAGGCGGCGGTGTCCCGTTGTCCTGCTCGTGATAGTTGGTCGTGAAGGTCAGCGCAACAATGTCATTCACACTAAAAGCCTTGACCTCCCCGTTCCATTCAAAACGCATGACCGCCTGCGTGCCGCCGAGGAATCGCCCCTGAAGCACGCGGCCATCCTTCAATTCCAGAGTATCGGCCGAAGCGGCTGCGCCCGTCAGCAAGCCGAGCGCAGCCATCGCGGTAAGTTTCTGCCCAAGGTTCAAAGCACACCTCTCATGGTTCCAGGCCATCGTAGCGCATTCGGCGAATTATAGGATATTCGATGAAGGGCGTGCGGGAATTGGTTGTGTAAATTCAACCCGAGAACGCAAGGAGGCGGCGGAAAGGAGCGCCCGAGGTGCGCACCGGAAGCGGGCAACGCGGGAACAGAAACGGTTTGCCGGCTTGGCGAACGCGCCTTAGGGCTCGACGGTGAGCGGTGCGACGTTGTAGCCGTCCACCTTAAGAACCACAGACGGATACCCCGCCGGATAGGTCACCCGCACTACGCGCGTTTCTCCGGGCAGCAGGGAGAAGTAGTTGTCTTCCCAGAAGACGGGGACCACGTCCGCGCCGTCCGCGGCGCTCGTCAATCGCAGATGGGCCATGAAGGCGATGCTCGTGCCAGGATTTTTCACCGTGACGCGCATGGCCAGGTTCTGCCTGGGCACGCGGGGATTCACAGCCAATGCCGCAGAAGCAACCAGGTTCACCTGCGGCAAGCTGCTCAGCCCGGTCAGGTCGGCGAAGTCTTTCTGCGGGGTGTACACGGTGTCCTGTTTGTGGGACCAATCGAGCGTATCGAGCCTGGTTGAAAGCCAATAGAAATTGTCGCTGACCAGCCCGCCGCTCGAGTCACGCAGTTGCAAACGGAGGAAATACGTCTTGCTGATTCCCGACACAGCGGGCAGGTCAAAGGCCTTGTTGCTGCTATCGGGGGCGAGGTCGAGGGTGGCTTCCTTGGAAGCTTTTTCCGTGGCATCGATATCATAAATCTTCGCGCTGGCTTTCACGCCTTGTTTCGCGGACAGGGTGCCGTTGATCACCGCGACGGAATTGTCGTCGTAGGAATATTGGATGTGCACGGGTTCGCAGGCTTTTTTAGTTCCGAAATAGCCGCCCGCGGGAACCAGATAGTAGTCATAAAGATGCCAGATGAGCGATGGCCACGCGTTGTTGAGCATCCATTGAATCACACCGGTCGATGTGTATTTGTTGCGCGCGTAAGCCTCGAACATGGCACGCTGCCCGTCGTAGGTAACGGCTTGGGCTTTACGCAGGTAATCGTCGAGGGAAGTTGCCTGCCCGTAGCGCCGGTTCAGGCCATCGCTGAAGACGTTCACGGTGGTGAAACGTTCGCCGCCGGAGTGGTAGTTCCAGAACTCATCGATGGGCCACAAATGTTCTTTAGGAATAAAGCGTTCCAGGCTCTCTCGCGGCGGTATCGCCGGACCCGGACTGGTCTCTGTGTTGTAACCGTAAGCCCCGCCGGCTTTTTTATCCGCGAGCCAGTAGACCGGGGGCACGTATTCGTACGGGCCGGTCATTTTTACGCCAGAAGGTCCCGTCACGGTAGTAGCGGTTTCCGACGCCGACGACACCGAGGGATTCTGCCAAGCCAGATCATTCAGGATTCCCAGATAAACCTTTTCAACCTCGGCAGGCGGTGGATTGTCGCTGCCGTTCAGCCACACGAACACACTCGGATGCTGGCGCAAAATGCGTATCTGGCTCTTCAGCGATTCCGCGGAAACCTGGTGCTGCTCGTCTTTCCACTTCGACCAGCGCTCCCAAGCATCGCAGCAGGTCCATCCCGGCATCACCAGAATTCCGAGCCGGTCGGCTTTGGCAAAGAGTTCCTCGCGGTCGATGCGGCCTTCCAGGCGGATGGTGTTCATGCCCATATCGCGCACGTAGGCGAGGTCGGCATCCAGTTTCGCGGAGGACCAGCGCAACAAGAGGTCCGGTGCCCAGGCGGCGCCGCGAATCAAAAGTTTGTGTCCGTTTATCTTAAAGAGCCGCCCGCCCTCGGGTGTCAGTTCAGAAGTGACTTCGCGAATCCCAAATGTAGTGCTTGCGGTATCACTGGGCGTCGTCTGGCCGGCGACCTCGAATGCGAATTTTGCGCTGTAAAGATTCGGTTCACCCAGGGTGTAGGGCCACCATAATTTCGGATTTGCCAGTTGCAACCCCGCAAACTGTTCCTGGGTGAAGCGCACGGTCTTGGTCTCACCTGGCGCGAGCGTAACCGCCTGATGCACCTGCACACCGTCCGTCTCAAAATTTAAATTTCCCTCGACCGGATGGGTCGCCGCGTTGTGCAGGTCGGCCATGGCGGTAAGCGCCGCGGAGGTGTAACTCCTGTCGAGCGCAGAGGCAACGTAGGGATTGCGCACAGTGACGTCGCCACTCGAGGTCAAGAATACTTCCTTCCAAATGCCCATGTTTTTGTCCGGCGGCGTGGGATTCCAGTCCACCCAGGTAATGCCCAGATCCTCTTTGCCGGGAGCGAAAACCTCCACGGCCAACGCATTGGGCTTTCCATTTTCAAGATACCTGGTTACGTCAAACTCGTACGTGCGGTACGTTCCCGCAACTTCCTTCTCGCCGGCCACTTTCTTTCCGTTGACCCAAATGTTGGCACGGTAGTTGATGCCCAGAAAATGCAGCCAGGTGCTGGCATGCACAGCGACATCCGGAGAAGCGAACTCCGTGCGATACCACCACGAACACTTAAACGGGCTGTCCTTGGGCATGTCCTGAATCGCGAAAAAGCTCTTGGTCGAATAATCCATTCCCGGGATGGACTTCAAATTCATGGCATAGTCCGGATCCGGATAGGTTTTGTCCGTCACGAGCGCCCCCACCACGGTCGTCGGAATCTCCGCCTTGTGCCAGCCAGAGGCATCAAACCCCGCGGTAGAAACCTTCTCTCCCGAAGTCTTCGCCTCGCAAGACGATTGCAGTTGCCATCCCTGGTGCAAAAATATCTTCCCGGAGCCCCACGCGGACTCACTCATCTGCGCGGGCGCATTGGTGCAGGAGAAAAGAAGGAACACGACGAGTACGGCGATGGTCTTCCACAAGCACAGCAAACGCGACATAACGCTCCTCACGACCGCGAAGATTTTCTGCCAACCGCGGAAATCGTCACGCGGCAATTCCGCACGCGCTATATTAAACCGATTTAATGTTAGCGTTGCGTTTTTTTTACACTCCGCGCTTGCTTCGGCCGGCTGCCGCACTGAAGCCTTCATTCCACCAACTCGCGGGGCAGCGGGCGCTTAAGACAGCTGCTCGTCCCGCCAGTACCGCAGCCCGTCCTTCCGTGCTGGTGCCTCCGTACTATTTGCAGCGTACTTTCCAGACGCGACAATCGGCACATGCGACCACCATCAGCTCGTTGGATCATACAAACCTACATCAAACTCACGGCCGCGCTGCTGGTTTTGGCCGCCGCGATCCGCCTCTTAGACCGTTGAAAGTCGGGTGTTCAAGGCGTCGGGGAAATCCGGGCCTCACTCGCCGCCGCACATTTCGCGCGCAAGCAACGCGTTTGACCGCTGACGTTCCTGCCTCCCCTCACAGTTTGGTCGCTCGAAATCGCGTGCCCCGGCCCGCCTTCAAATCGTTTTTTGGACTATAGTCCATTTTTCTCCTGCTCTTCGTATTCCGCCCGCCACCCATGCGCAATTTACCGCAAGGCGTTCCCTCGATATCTTGCCGAGCCTAGCAGTCAGCCAGCGCACGCCCACCCGAGACCCGTCATTCGCATCCCCTCCCCGTTCAGCATTGGCGGAAGGAATCTCCGTGTTTCTCCGCCCCTCGTCTTGCATGCGGCACGTTGACGGGCGTCAGAACGTTTCGCACCGTAACCTCACATCACCGTTATAACCACAACGTTAGCGGCGCTTCGTTTGCAGGTAGTCACGGCCTCAAGAAATTAAAGATTGCTGCGTTTGTTCTTGACTCGTCATAGGCCAGGCATCATTTTAGAACACCATGAAGCCCAGGTTCGATTTTCGGCCCCCCTCGTCGGCGCGTGTTCCTCGTCATTCCGTTACATTTTATGCTTCGGATGCATTCCCGGCTCGCAGCATCGCGGAAACCTTTGCGGAAGGTTTGTCGCTGGGCGAGGGCGCTTTCATCGCGGTCACGAAAGAACACCTGGACGCCGTACTGGCCAGTCTTCAGTCGTTCAACTTCGACATTCACGGGCTACAACAAGGCGGTCAACTCGTCTCGGTCGAACCTCAGGGTGTGGTGCGTGAACTGCGTCGCGGCGGAAGCATCAGACACGGCAATGTGGAGCCTTTCTTCGCCGGTCTACTCGAAAAGGTCATCAACGCATCTTCGACGAAAAGCGCCAGGGTAATGGGCGAGATTGTTTCGCTTCTTGTGGAAGACGACAAACCCGATGATGCTCTTGAGCTCGAGCAGTGCTGGAATCGTATGGCGGCTTCCTACCCCGTTCAAGTCGTCTGCGCATATCGTGAGTCAGCCTTTAAAAAGAAAACTGTGCTCGATCAATTCTGCGCCTTGTGCGACGAGCACGACGCCGTTGTTCCAAACTTGACGCCCTCAAACGCGGTCGAGAAAACTCCGGAGTGGTTCACGCTGCTGCAAGTGCAAACCAGCTCTTTGCGGCGCGAGGTATTCAAACGCCACCGCGTAGAGCGTCAAATGCGATACCGGGAATCGGAACGCCTGCAAGTATTGGAAAGCTGTCTCCGCGAGTACAAACCGGATGTCGCGGCGAGCGACTTCGAGGAAATTTTAAACATCGTCTACGGGCTGTCCTGGGACGCCTACGATGAAAGGTTACAGTTATCTCCAGAATCTCCTGAATGGCACAAGGTCACGGGCGAAATTCTGAGCTACAGCCGAATGGTCGTCCGCCTCGATATTTGGAACAAACATCACAGAAGATACTAGCCAACGGGGTCGGCCCGCCAAGATTGCGGAACGACGCGGACATGCGCGTGCCCGCCATCGCGCTGCCCGTTATCGTTTAATCAGCTCTCCGCGCCGCGCATCGCGTTGCCGCGGCCCAGACCACGTATACTGTCGCGGGCGTGGGGGAAATTGCTGATGAAGAAACTGCGGGTTGTGGTGTCCTTGCCGAATGACAACGCTTATCAGCACGAGCAGGGCATCGCGGCGAAAGCCGCCGGAGAGAAACTGGGGCTCGATCTCCAAATCATGCATGCCCATGACGATCCCATAACCCAGAGCCAGCAGTTGCTCGAAATCATCCAGTCACGTTCGGGGACCAAGCCCGACGCGTTTTTGGTGGAACCCGTGACGGGCACTGGACTTCCCCGGGTCGCAGAAGCGGCCGTCGCGGCGGGAATCGCCTGGGTCATCAGCAACAGTGACGTCGATTACGTCAAGCAACTCCGCAAGAGTCCTCAAATACCCGTGTTCACCGTGACCCAGGGACAATATGAGATTGGCCGCCTGCAGGGCAAGCAGCTCGCCGCGCTTCTCCCGCAAGGCGGATCGCTTCTCTACCTCGAAGGCCCCAGTATGAGTTCCGTGGCGGTGCAGCGCCGTGAAGGCATGCAAAGCGCCGTGCCCCAGAATGTTCAAATCACCACGCTCCGCAGCAAGTGGAGTGAGACCAGCGCGCAGCAAAGTACCGCCGCTTGGCTGAAACTGGCAACCTCTCGCGCCGAAAAATTTAATTTGGTGGCTGGGCAGACCCACGAGCTCGCACTGGGGGCCCGAAAGGCGTTGCAAAACGTCGACAACCAGGAACAGCGGCAGGCATGGTTGGCCCTGCCTTTCATCGGCATCGGCATTGCCAAGCAAGTTAAGCCTCTGGTCGACAGCCACCTTCTGACCGCTGCGGTAGTCACGTCGGTGACCATGGAACTGGCTCTTAAAACCTTGATCCGCGCGTTCGAAAACAAAATCCAGCCACAAGAGCACAGCATAGTTGAAGTATCATCATTCCCCGAACTCGAGAAATTGTACCTCGCGCGATAGAGCGAGGCCCGTGCGCACATGGCAACTGCTGCTTCGCCAGCGCAAAAGCCGGGCCGGTTGGCGCAGGCGCACCGCGACTTTGCGCATGGGGATCTGTGCTATTCTACGATTTCGCCGGGCTGGCGGAACTGGCAGACGCGCCGGACTCAAAATCCGGTGACCGCAAGGTCGTGTGGGTTCGACCCCCTCGTTCTGCGGCGGGCTGATCCTTCCTTAGCACATAAAGCTAAACTATTGAATGTGTTTGGTTTATTTCCGACGAGTTGTGCAGCGGAGTGCAGGAGAAGGAGGTAAAAGGTGGTTTTCGGGGCCCAACCGTATGCAACCGTATGCAGTAAATGTTGGTAATTCCGAACCCCCGGCATGCACTGGCCATCGTCGGGCATCTGTCCGTTGAAGTGCATCGCCGGTACAAGCAGCTTCGCGAAACACAGCGCCGGAAATTGCGGCGCGAATTGATTTGGAATAGAATGGTTTGCAAAGGCCGGAGTGGCGGAATGGCAGACGCAGAGGACTCAAAATCCTCCGGGCTCACGCCCGTGTAGGTTCGACTCCTATCTCCGGCACCAAGATTTGTCGATTGCCTGGAGGCGAGCGATTCCTGGTCAGTGGTTACTTCTACTTCTGTGAGTGATGGGCTTAGCGGCGATCCGCGATGCCTTTCTCGCTGGCCTTGCGATTGGCCTTGATGCTGGCCTCGCGGCGCTTGGCCGTGCTCAGGCCGTCCTCTTCAATGACGTGCCGTTCGCCGAGCTTGTCAAAAAGCGCATGTCCGGCAGCGTTAATCAGGACTTAATTTGTTTTGGCTAGTCGTCGCGCATACAGAGGTAGGAAGCCACGTTTCGCCAGAAACTCATCACCTCGTTGTTTCGCATCTGCCTGCGACCCAGCCACCACCGTGAAACATAACGACAGTTGGCAGCTGAGTCCCAGCAGCAGCGCCCACTGGTCGGAAAATCCGCGTGGTCAATTGAACGTCGCCAACAGTTTTGTAAACCCGGGTTTGGGGCCCCTCGATGGGGCCTTGCGCGAATAAGCTCGAAACGAG
>JBEKSZ010000209.1:0-9082 GCA_049516615.1 Candidatus Acidiferrum sp.
GGCGTCGTGGCAGGGTTTCCGGGTAGGGCAGTGGACATCGCCGGCCAACAGCAGTCGCCAGTTACCAACACCCCGCTCGTCGCGGTCGCCCTAGGCCTGGGCGCAGTATCGCTGCCATCCAATATCTACTTTTTTGATGTCTCAGTCCCGTTATCACCAAATCGTGTCGCGGCTGTGAGCGCCTCGACCAGCAGTTCGCAAGATGGCTCATTATTGCGCGTAGTCCTTAAAGATAATTTCGCGTACGCCAGCACTTACAATAAGGGCTTACAAGTCATAGATATTGCGGAGGCCACCGCAGAATACCAGCAGACTGTAGCCACGAATCCAGCGCAACTCGGCGGGCTAGGGGAGGAGGGGCAGGGCTACGGAATGGATGCCATTGTGAACACGATTCCGGTCACCCTGTACGACTACTTAAACGGTTGCCAACCCGTCGCGGCAGGAAGTTGCCAGCCTCAGCTCGATGGCAGCGGTAATCCGGTTAGCTACATCGCAACTATGTTCGATCTTAAAGCCGGAAACTTCGTTGTGTCCTCCTCCTCGAATCCCGGCGCGTCCGCAGCGACTCAAACGCTCCTCGTCGCGACCGGGACTTTGCCCCTTGTCGTTGCCGATCCCACGCTCTCGGTTCCAGACGCCATCTACTACCCGCCGAATTTCCCGGTCGGCGCGGAATCGCTGGTGGACCTCAGCCGTGCTCCCCTGCAAAACTCCAACGGTTCAATCCAGTTGCAGGTGGGCCGCGCAGTGGCACTCATCACTCTTCCCACCACCGACAGCTTGGGGAATACTACGCAGCACCAGTTCGCAGTCGTGGTTGGCAGCGGTGTTGCCACATCGCAGAGCGGTGCTCCAGCTGGAGGAGTTTTGGCCGTGGTAAATCTCGATGATCCACACAACCCTGCCGTCGTGGGATTCCTGGCCCTCTCCACAGGGCCCTCGGATGTGCTTATCAACGGCACCGTCGCTTATGTGGGCACAGAAAACAAACAAGTGCTGCTCGTCGACATCGGCGCTCCGGCGACACCTACATTCCTGGGCACCATCGACGGCGACTTCGGCGACCGCCTCGCGATCACCTCTTCGGGAGTTCTGGCGGTTACCTCCGCAAGTTCCGACATCGGCGGAGTCGTCACCGCCGGACTCGGCGGCACGCCTACGCGTCGCCCGCGCCCGGAGATGGGGCCCGCGAAGAATTGCGATCAAGCGGTCGGGCAGCCTATTAATCTCGCGAACGGAAACGTTTGGGTGTCAGAGGCCGACTACTCTCTGCCAGGGCTGGGTGGAGGAATCGGTTTAGTGCGCACCTGGAACAGCCTGTGGGAAATCAACGATCCCGTGGAACTCTCCGGGACTTTCGGAAATAGCTGGCGTTCGAACTACGACGAACGACTGGTGTTTCCATCCGGGACTGCCGGCACAGAACCTGTGAGATATTGGCGCGGTGACGGCAGCGTTTGGTACTTCGATCCCACTGCGAGTACGGGCGTACCAGTCTACGTTGTCTCGTCGCCCGCGAACCGCCACGTCGTCTTGACCTCGGACCCAACCCAAACTGTATTCACCATGACTTTTGAGGATGGCACGAAGGAAGTGTTTAATAGTGCCGGATACCTAACAGCCATAAGCGATCGTAATTCGAATCAAACTACGATCAGTTATGACGCTGCTTCTCGCATTTCGAGCGTCACCGACCCAGCAGGACGGGTACTCTCTTTTAACTATCCCGCTTCCGGTGCCCGCCAGGTTCAAAGCATCCAGGACGCTGTTGGCGTTGCCGCAACTTATTCATACGACGCCGCAGCCCATCTCACCAAAGTTGCCTACCCTGATGGCTCATTTCTGCAGATGCAGTACGATGTACAGGATCTTCTTTTGAGTGTGACTGACGCCGCCGGCAAGGTCCTAGAGGATCATACATATGACTACAGTCGGCGAGGGTTGACCTCTGAACGTGCTAACGGCGTAGACTTTGTCGCAGTAACGTATTCCGGTTCGGGCCAAGCGAGCGTTGTTGACGCAACAAATGTCTCAACGAGCTACCAGATTGCAACTTTCGGCGGGCAGAGCGTCGTCACTTCTCTGAATGGCCCAGGTTGCCCCACGTGCGGCTGCTCAGGTAATACCGGTTTCACCTACGATTCTACCGGAAACCGCCTCTCGAGCACTGACACACTCGGACATGCCTGGGCTTTCACTTACGACTCGGCTGGAAATCTTCTTAGTCAAACTACCCAGGTGGGTGGTTCTACCCTCACATGGAGTTACACCTACAATAATTTCGCGGAGATTCTGACCTCTACCGACCCGTTAGGTAACACCTCTACTTTAACCTACGACGCCAACGGAAATGTACTGAGCTCGACATCCCCGTCTCCCGACGGATCGCACTCTGGATCTACAACCTCCATTTCATATGATTCGAAGGGCGAGCCCGTAATGGTCGTCGATCCGCTGGGTAAAAAGACACAGATGTCGTACACACTCACTGGCCTTCTGGCTTCGCTCACCGACGCTTTGGGCAACCCGACTTCGTACACCTATGACGCGCGGGGAAATCGAACGTCCATCAGAGATTCGCTCGGTCAGACTACAAACTTTAATTACGATGTTATGAACCGACTAATACAGACGAGGTTTGTGGACGGCTCCGGCGCATCCTTTGTTTACGACACACGGGGGCGCCGTGTGTCTGCAACCGACCCCGACGGCTCCGTAACTAGGTATACTTTTGATGATGCCGATCGCTTAACGTCCGTCATCGATGCGGCGAGCAACGTCGTTGCTTATGGTCACGACAACAAAGATAATTTGACGAGCATCACTGATTCGTTAGGCCGAATTACGGCTATGACGTACGATTCTATGGGCCGCATAACTCAAACCACGTATCCCTCGGGTCTAACCGAAAGCTACGGCTACGACGCTGTGAATAACTTGATCAGCAGGACGGATCGGAATGGGCACACCACCACCTTCACTTACGACCAACTGCATCATCTCCTTCAGAAGACTTTTCCGGATTCGACCTCGAGTGTATTTACATACGATAACGACGGTCGCTTAACTCAGGTCGCCGACACCTCGGGTGCCTATTCCTTCGCATATGATAATCTGGGTCGTTTAATACAGACGGCCAGCAAGTACGCTTTCATGTCCAATAATAGCCTGACCCTGGCATACACCTACGATGCGAACTCCAATCGTGTCTCTATGACCGATCCAACGGGTGGGGTCACGACCTACTCCTATGATGCCGTGAACGGACTTACCGGACTGACAACACCTCAGAACCAACAACTTGCGATGGCTTATGACGTTCTCGGGCGCCTAACGACTCTCGCCAGGCCAAACGGAATCAATACCAACTATTCCTTTGACTCCCTATCCCGTATACTTTCAGTTGCGCATCAAAAGTCGGGAGTAACCGTTGATGGATCATCCTACACCTACGATCTTTCGGGGTACCAAACCTCAAAGACGGATCAGCGCTCGAATTTGATTGCTAGCTATTCGTCGGATGCCGTTCACCGGCTTACAGGCGTATCCGAAGGGTCCAACGTGCAAGAAAGCTACACTTACGACGCGGTCGGGAATCGACTCACATCGCTCGGAGGTTTTGCCTCGACCTACAATGCATCGAATCAATTGGTCTCGCGACAAGGGGTTACGTACACCTATGATAACAACGGCAATCCACTTACCAAGGTCGACGCGAGCGGTACAACCGCGTATGTTTGGGATTTTGAGAATCACCTGACCTCCATTACCTTTCCCGGAGGCGGTGCGGTTGCGTTCACGTATGACCCGTTTGGCCGACGCATCCAGAAGACCTCCCCTAGCGGAACAACCACGTACGTGTACGATGGTTTGGACATTTTGGAGGAATTGGACGGCTCAGGTAATATCTTGGCGTATTATACTCAAGGACCAGCGACCGACACACCGTTGGTTATGCAGCGTGGAGGCCAGACCTATTACTACGAGGCGGATGGGTTGGGTTCGGTTTCCTCACTCAGCAGCGATACCGGCAGCTTGGCCAATACCTACAGTTATGATTCCTTCGGTAACTCAACCTCTTCAGGCCAGACGGTCTTGAACTCCTACCAATACACTGCACGCGAATTCGATACGGAGACCGGTCTTTATTACAACCGGGCCCGTTACTATGATCCGTCTTTGGGTCGTTTCATTAACGAAGATCCCGTACACTTCCGCGGTGGTACGAACTTTTATGCATACGTCGATAACGATCCGGTGGATGGGTCGGATCCATCTGGATTGTTTCCTCCCTGGTTTCATTATCAGGTGACACACGATAATGCTAGTAATATATTTGGCGGTAAGTGCGCGGGCCTCGCAAACACAATCGCTGACGCCGATAAGGCACAAGACGATACGCACGGCGCTTGGGAATTTGTCCAAAATATTCTTGGAATTGGTGAAGCTTGGAAAAAGGGCGGAACGCACTTTCCCTCCCAAGCCCTCCTCGATCAGTACCAAGCTGAGGCATTCTCGACGTGCGATCCGAAGGCTATGGGAAAATTTCTCCATTCATTCCAAGATTCCCAGGCGCATACATGGCCATACGATCATCCACGCGTGCATTGGTTTGTTGATGTCCCATATACGGTTTTTTTTCCATATGCCCTTGCTACCCCCAGTTCCGCGCGAGACTTCCCGTATAGCCCTCCTGATTATGATGCGATTTCAAATCCAGAAAGACTGCAATCCGTGTGGGATAACACTGGGTCTCTGCTGAAAGCGTTTCAGAAGAAGTGCTATAAGTGTTGCAATTAGGATTTTTGGTCCCACTCGCGCGCGCCCAGGCTGCCCGATGGAGAGCGGGCATAGGCAGTTTGCCCGGAGAGGTGTTACTTTAGTTTTTGTCCTAGAGGCGGGCGAACGACCGAACAAATTACCCGCGGCGCCCGAGTTTCGCTCCCAATGTTGACAATTTCTGACGTCGTTCGAACCTGGGCCGGGATCGTCGTCGGAATTGCTTTTGCGCTCTTTGACGGATACGTGTGGCGATCTCAGGACATGTCCGCGCTTTGGGTTTTCTCCCTCTTTATTGTTCCCCTCGCGATCTGGATGGCCCTGAGACAGCCGATGATCGGTTGGCAACTTTCGTGCCTCTCATTTGCCATTGTTCACGTTTTGATGCAACGCTCCGATTTCGATTCCCGCGGACCGAACTCTGGCTTGCTGGCTTCCGCTATGGTTGTCGGGGAATGGGGTTTTGTATCCCTGGTTTCGTCGCCTTTTGCAATCTTTTGTCGAAATCGTGCAAACCGGGTTCGTAGCGATGCTATGAATCTACCTAAATCACCACACTTATATGGCTTATCAGCCTCTCTCGTGATTGCTGGGTGCTTCTTGATTTTTTTTGGCTGGTCGATGATTCTCGCCCCCGGCTCCGCTTTTTGGAGTCCGGCGGCCGGTTTTGCGCTGGCTGTCCTGGGAGTCACGATCTGCCTCGGTTGCCATCGCCTTACCGGCGATGATCCGGAAATACGAAGCGAAGCGCGCAAATTCATGGCCGTGGTCCTTCTCCTCGCGCCGGGGCCTCTAGCCGCTTATGCGAGCCGGCAGCAACCACATTTTAAGGGCGTTTCGATTGTCTTCGCAATTTTGCTTTTGGTTGGCTCCGTCGTGGTGCTCGCGTCGCTGGCCGTGCGCAGGTCTCGGTTGGAGAGCGATGGAGCGCCATAAGCTGGGGCCCTCGCTGTCCTCTAGGTAGTAATGGTACTACCAAATCTATCGACCTAAGCATTCCCACATCTGTCGCTCTATTGGTCATTTTCGTCCCGTCGGTCACCATGGTTCCAGTTCGGAAAGGTGACTGATATGCAAGTGCCGTCTCGTATTGTTCTGGTGCTCTCTGTGCTCCTGTTGTTTGGCGCTGGCGCTGCCAAAGCCGATAGCGTGCTGCTCTTCACGCTGACGGGTCCAGAGAACCTGGATGCCACGTTTGAGCTTTCGACCAATCCAGTCATCGACCCATCCTATGCCGACGTTGGTTTTGGTTTCTTGGTGATCCCCATCGATCTGACCATCAACGGCGTGGCCTCAAGCGACTTTCTCGCGTTTTACAACACAACCAATGATGCGGGCGGAGGGTTCGCGGCGTTCAGCGATGATTGGAACTTCGACTTCTCGCTATTCGGCGAGGTTTTGTATGGCGGAAATGAATTGAACCCGACCTTTGCGCCGAGCGAAAACAGCATTTCGCTCACCGACGAAAACGGGGTCGGCGGTTACACTCTAACGATGGGGGCGGTAGCGACGCCTGAGCCCTCGTCGCTGTTGTTGCTGCTGGCTGGTTTGCTGCCGCTCGGACTGCTGGCCAAACGCCTGCTGTAACCCGCGAACCTGAGCCCGACCGGCGTTTTGCTCCCCGGCAAGTTCTTCGCAACGCCTACTTCGCGGCTTACTCAAAAGACGCGACAGCGAGCTGCGCATCTTCAAATACTTCAAAAAGACTGAGCATGCGCACGAGTTTGAGCGTTTGAATGGTGAACTTTGAAGGATTGAGCAGCTTCAGCGACCCGCCACCCTGCTTGGTGGCGGTGTAATAGCGTACCAGCAGGCCAATGCCGCTCGAGTCGATCATGGGAACTTCTTCAAGGTCCAGGACAAAGCGGGAATCGCCGGCAGCGATCAAATCGGTAAACGTTCCGTTCAAGCGGTCGAGCGGCGGGCCGTTGGTCAATTTTCCGCGCAGCTTGATGACCTTGACCTTGCCCTGGGTGCGAACGTCGATTTCCAAAGGTGCTCCCTTTGTCCCGCCGCCAGCAAACGTACAATAACGCTTGCGCGGCGCGTTGACAGTCGTAGGTGCGTCTGCTACAGTCCGGCACAACTTAAAAGAAGCACAGCTAATATGCAATAAAAGAGGGTGGCTTTACCAGCATTCTGTCCCCGGCGTGCTCCTTCAGCGCGCTAACCCAAGTGAGATCCTCTGGTAGGCCAGGGCTGAGATTTGAGCGTTGATATCGGTGATGTAGCGGTCCGATTGCTGGCGGACCAGGGACTTTCCTCCCGGGCGCGCACCGCCGCGCGAACGGTAGCGCAACTCCTGCCGGGAAGCGCCGTAAACATCTACATTTTGGGCATGGCCGAGGAGAGCCCGGTGTGGCGTCCTATCGCCACGGCGGGAGAAGTTTCCGTACACACAGCGGTGATTCCCGCCGGCTCCGGAACACTCGGCGAACTGTATTCCGAGAAAAGTGCTCTGCTTTTTGCGGGGCCGGAGGTGCCGCGCGAGCAGTACGCGCATGTAGACATCCGGCGCACGGTGCAAACCCTGGCGTATCTTCCCCTGTTGAACGGGGAAGAAGTCCTCGGCGCCCTGGAGATTCTGGGCTTCGAGCAGGAATTGTCGGAAGAACAGATTGCGGAACTTGGGCCGCTCGCCCACGTGACCTCCGCCGCGCTGGTGGCCGCACAGAACTACGAAATCGAACGCGGCGACGCCCTGGCGTCCATCAACCGGCTTACGCAGCTTTACGACATGGAGAAAACCTTCTCCTCCACTCTGGAGATGGACGAGTTGCTCCCCATCATCGGATCGAAAATTCGCGAGGTGATGGAGTGCCAAGCGGTAAATATCTGGCTACTGCAGCCGGATGAAACCGTGGAGCTAATGCACCAGTCGGGATTTGATCCGACGATGGCGGAGAAAAGTTTGCAGAAACCGGGCGAAGGTATAGCCGGAGCGGTTTCCGACAATGGCGAGGCGTTGCTGATCGATGACGCGCAGGACCCGCGGCTGCTGGCGCGCAATGGAAGCATCGGCGAAGGCCGGATTGTGTCACTGATCATCGCGCCGATTATGGACAAGGAGTCGCTCGTCGGAGTAATCGAGGTGCTGAACAAGCTGGACGGGACGCTCCTCGGCGACGACGACCTGTTTGCGCTAGGCAGTTTGGCGGACACCGCCTCAACGGCTCTGCACAACGCCAGCCTGTTGCTGGCGGAACGCAAGGTGGAGATTCTCGAAACCCTGGTGACGGTGAGCCAGGAGATCACCTCGACGCTGAACCTCGAGCGCATGCTGCAGACCATCGTGGACGCGCCGCAAGCGGTGATTCCGTACGAGCGCGCGGCGATTGTGCTGGCCAGTCGCGGACGCTTCAAGCTCAGCGCGGTCACGGGACGCACACAGTTGAACGTGGACGCCGCGGACATCGCGCCACTGAACAGCGTCTTGCAGTGGGCGGCGCTTTCTGAGGAGATCATCCACGTGCGCCAGCATGGCGAGGTCATCGACGCGCCGCGCGAAGAGACGCGCGCCAAGTTTGAGAAGTATTTTGCGGAAAGCGGGGTACGCGGATTTTATGCCATGCCGCTCGGTGACGACACCGGCCGCGTGGGCGTGTACGCGCTCGAAAGCAGCGATCCCGATTTCCTGTCTCCGGCGCACATCGAAATTCTGCAGGTGCTGGCCGGGCAGGCGACGGTCGCGCTGCGCAATGCGCAGATGTACAAGGAAGTGCCGTTTATCTCCGTGCTGGAGCCGGTGCTTGAACGCAAGCGCAAGTTCATGGCCATGGAGAAAAAGCGACGCGCCGCAATCATCGGAATGGTTGTGGCGGCGATTATTTTTCTGGCCATAGTTCCGTTGCCTTTACGCGTGGACGGTGATGCGGTGGTGGCGGCAGTACACCGCGCGCAGGTGCAGCCCGAGATCGAGGGTGTGGTTGGCGCCGTGTACGTGCATGAAGGCGAGCGCGTGAGGGCCGGGCAAGTGCTCGCGGAACTGAATGCCTGGGACTACCGCTCGGCGCTGGCCGGCGCGGAGGCGAAATATCAGACCGCGCTCTTGCAGGTCAATCATTCGCTAGCGGGCAACGACACGGGCGAGGCCGGAGTGCAGCGCGTGCAGGCCGATTACTGGAAAGGCGAAGTCGAGCGCGCCAGGAACCTCCTGGACAAAACGCAGTTACGGTCACCGATTGACGGAGTGGTGGCCACGCCGCACGTGGACAACCTGGTGGGGCGGCGCTTGCAGTACGGGGATACGTTTGCGGAAGTGATGGACACCAGCCGGGCGGTTGTGGACGTTGCGGTAGAC
>JBEKSZ010000210.1:0-11186 GCA_049516615.1 Candidatus Acidiferrum sp.
GTTCGCATCCCAAAGCGTACAGGGAAAGGCTCCGGAACAGTTAGCTCCCGATTTGTCGGGTGGGTTTTCGAGCATCGCAACCGGCCAAAGTTCAAAGTCCTATGAAGTCGGGAAACGGACATCTCTAACCATGCCGGCCCTGTCAAACTGTTTTTGAACACACTTCTTTCTTTTCACCTGAAAGAGTCTTTCTCTTTCGTTTTTTTTCACTTTCTTGTTTTCCTGCATCGACGATCACGGCTCGTTTGTAATCTAGCGGTCGGCTTCAGTCCGACCTAAACATCTCTTCGATCAAAACGTCGACCATGATTACCAGTTCAAACTCCCTTTGCAGGGAGCGGGATGCCCAATCATGTGCACGGTGTTCTACTTCGCGCCATGTCCGTTAACGAGCTGTCCCGCGTACGAACCGCACTGCACCGGCTGCGAATACTCGCAGCCAGTTCGCCACATCCAGTACAACTTAATCGCCAGCCGGCGTCCCATCGCTACCTTGGCAATGCTCTTGTGCCGACGCATGGCCAGATGCATGTAGCGTCGTCGCCAGTCTGGATGCTTACGCGCTGCGGCCTGGGCCGCTTCCACCAACAAGAAGCGCAACAAAGAATTGCCTTGCTTGCTGATATGCCCCAGTCGCTGCTTGTGAGCACTGGACTCCTCACACGGAATCATTCCCACGTACGTGCCGATCTGCTTGCCGCGTTCGAACCGTGTCGGAGTTCCGATAATCAGCACATAGGCCAGGGCCGTTAGCGGACCCACGCCGGGATGAGTCATCAATCGCAGAACCTCGGGTCGCTTTCTGGCTTCGCGCTCCACCGCAGCCGTCAGCTCTCCGATCGTCGGATTCAGACGGTCCAGCAACTCCAACAACTCTTGCCGACGTCGACTGGCCCAGGGAGCCAACGAGAGTTTCTCTAACAGCGCTCGCCCTTGTTCGCTGAACAGCTTTTTCTTCCAGCGATAGCCCTCGTTCATCGCCAACGCATGCAACTGATTCATGATGCGCGTGCGCATCTGCACCAAGCGATGCCGGTGCCAGAGCAGTTGTCGGAGATCTCGATTCTCCGGGCTGGGTACCCAGATTTGCGGAAAGTTGTGCTCCCGCATCAACCTGAGCAGGAGTTGGGCATCCTTGCGATCCGTCTTCTGCTTTTTCACGCGCTTGGCCTGGATCTCTGCGGGATCACCGATCCACAGCTCGAAACCCAGCTCTGCCAGCAGTCGCTCGAACCACCGTGAATATCCGGTAGCCTCCATTCCTACCCGCACAGAAATTCCCCGTTGCTTCACGTCTCGATAGAATTTCTCTGCTTCTCCATCACTGTGGCTCAGTTCCTGTTCACCACACTCGCCAGTCTCTTCGATTAAAAATGCGATTGCCTGAAAGCTCGGGTGGTAATCTACGCCTATAATCATCATGTCCGGCTCCTTTCTCCGAGCCTGCGGTCGTCGATAAACCACAGTTTACTCGGGTCAAGGGGCCGGCATGGTTATGCAATCAAGTGCCGTTCCGCGGGGACGCCAAATGTGCGGTGATGCGATTTATCGGGCTTTGACACCAATATAGTATAAATAGCCGTGCCCAACGTTAGAGACGTTCCATGGCGAATCCGAGCAGCATGGGCGTTCGCGGTCTCGGTATTTAAGCGCGATTGGACGTTGGATGATTACCCAGTCCGCGTCGGATTCAGGCCACTCGTCGAGCTTGCGCCGGGGTCCCGTTTCAAACCACATCCATGGAGGGCGCTCGTATTTAATTGGCCGGCCATGTTCGGGAGCGGAGTTACGAAAAACGAGGCACTTGAGGAACTTCGCCGTAATTTCGAACAGTTTAAAGCTTCAAACGAAAGTCTACCGAGACCCGGAGTCAAGGTCCCGATTGAGTTTGCCGCTTGTGATCGAGTTGACCGACACGGGGAGTTAGCGTCGATCTTTTTAAAGCGTGTTTTCGGTATGGATTCGGTGTGGATCAGTGACGAATCGACTCTGTGGGACTTTCACACAGATGAAACGAACGAAAATCTAGCAAATAAAATCAAGGCCATTTACGGTGTAGATGTTTCCGATATATCTAGCGGAAATCTAGCCGACATCTTCGACCGAATCGCGGAACACCAGCCGTTTCCGCCAAGTGCCTGATTAACTCGGATTTCCAAACGCTGCCTTTATTGCGTCTGGAGTCGGCGATGGCACATTCGAATTGAGTAGCCCCGAATTTGTATACCAGACCGCCGCTCCTATGCCTTCGACAAATGTGGTTTACGTCCCCGATGCCATCACCGCAGACTTTGACGCCGGAGATCTGCAAATCACTTTGAACAGTGCGTTAGGACAAGCCCCTCCGAATACAGCAATTTACTCCTTTGCTCTTGCGCCGGGCATCTCAGCGATTGCAACAGGCGACCTGAATGGTGATGGAGTTCTTGACGTGGTGGTCGCGAACTACACCGCTGGCCAAATTGACATCATCCTTTCTAAAACAGAATAAATACTTCCCACAGTAACCTTTACATCGTGAAACTTCACCTAAAGTAAACAGATGAAGCGGATAGAGTTCTGCTCAATTCCTCGTAAACGCGGTTATCGCCCATGGTGGATGTGTCCGAAAAAGGACTTGTCCGGTTTTGCGACCAATCGAGAGTTAGCTTTCCGTAATTGCAGACGGTCGGCGTTTGTAGTTTGATACAGGCGCGATGGATTTCATTCCAAGACGCAGGTCGGCATAACCGCAGTTAAAGAAGCTGCTCGGGCGGCTGGGTGAAAGTCGCAAAGACACCTATGACAACCACTAAAGATCACTTCAGCATGGATATCGTTCTTCGGCACCCCTCGTATAGCCCGGAGCGAATATCGAAGGCACTGTCAATCAAGCCTCAATTATCATGGAGCGCGGGTCAGAGATTCGGTAAACGACCCGCAAAACGCACCAGTGTCCGCACCTGCTTGCAGGAAGGCGATAGTGTTGCCGACTACGCAAAAGCATTGAGGCTAATTGTCAAATTTGTCGACAAAAATGCGGCATTTTGGAGTGACTTTACCGCCAGTCGTGGAGAGGTAGAGCTTGTTTTGAACCACACGATACACCAACAAGACGAGGAGGGAGACAAGTGCTTCGAGATATATCTCGCCCCGGAACTCTTGGGGCGCATCTCAGTTCGGGGAATTGGCCTGAGAGTGCTAGGGTTGCAAGGAAAAGCGGCAAGACGGTCAGCGCCTGATTAACGCGGTAACCGGAAAAGTGCCGCGGGCGATATTTGACAGATTTCAAGTTGCCGGTAACGCGACTACACGTCCAACTGGAAAGCGAAACCCGACTGCCTTACACTGGATCCTCTTCCCGTCGGGCGCCCGTTGCACGGAGCGGCTTTCGCCATGCCATACGTTGCCATGCTGTTTTTGGTGCCGGATTCGCTTGCTTCTCCCGAGAAAGGGCGCCATTTACTCGAACGTTTTATGGCTAGCTTTCCTCGCCACATTCCGGAGAAGTACGGCGATATCGAACCCCTTGAACACGTCTTCGACGAGGGCGATCTAGGCCGTACACTGCAAAATTGGGGCACGTGGGCTTTCGTCGCCGAACACAGGAGTCGTCCTTGGAGTCTTATCAACATTCAGCCATATCTGAACGTACCGCATCGCCCGCACCGCGGAGTTTCGATTCATCTCGAGTTAGAGGAAATCACTGACACCAACATCCGTCCCGTTTGCGATTTTGTGTACGACATCTCGAACGCCTTCGGAGCAGTCTATTCCTCCGCTCAGATGAGCCCGCGCCGCTTGGATGTCGTGCGAGGCATAGTCGCCTCTCCGCAGGAGCATACGTCGGTTCATAAGATGATCAAATGGACGCAGACTGTTCGCTTGCGCCGATTTATCATGAATCTTTTCTGGCTCACCGTCTTCGGTCCAGCTTATGTGGACTTGTTCGGGCGTGACCGAATCCTCGCAGCACCCGCTTACAACGTTCAGCTGCTGCCGTACGGCGGAATAGGTATGCAGCTCACCACTCGTATCGAGGATACGGAGGAATCAAAGCAGGATTTCGAGACCACACGTCGACTCGTTCAGCAACATCTCGACTCGAACGCGTTCTACGACAAAGACCTTCCGCAAGATCACGTATACAGCACGCCGGACTTTGGAATTCCCAAAGACTGGCCGGCCAATCGCAAGGCGTGGCGTGAGAAAGGCATGGCGGAGCTGGCCGCGGGCGAAGGACCCGCCCACGACGCCCTCAAGTCCGTCCTTCCACCCCATCGTCGCTCCAAATAGTGGGTTTTCAGCACCTGTTCAAAAACTCGGGCAGACCATCTATGCTCAATCGGGCGGGCTGGAAAGCAAGAAAACGTCCGGCCATGGAGAAGTATTTTTTCTTGACTTTTCCCTTAAAGAACAAATCAGGACTTGGCCGAGAAGGTCGCGACCGCTTGTTAGTCACTGCTTGTGATTGTCAGGTTGGTCCAGGCTTTGGAAGGCTTGGCCCAAGTTGGGCTCCCATGGCGGGCTGGAAAGCAAGAAAACATCCGGTCATGGAGAAATCTGGCAAATGTGCGCGAATGGTTTAGGGACCAGAAATAGCGCCGCCCACGGTGGCGGGACTTGGGTCGTGTCTGATAAACGCGGTTACCGCACATGTGAAATGCCGGCCTAGGGCGAATCAAACCAGCGACCAAAAATCTCAATTGCCTCGGACAGATTCAGCGATCCGCAGCGAATTTCAAATTTCTCCTTCTTCGCCCAGTAGTGAATCCAATCGTCGGGTTGGCGGTCTATCTTGACCTGTTCAAATACGACTTTTTGTTTATGTGTATCGTGCAGATCAACGCTCACGGACCAGCCTGGGTTGTCGATGGTAGAAATTTTAACTCCGAAGCTGTGTTCCCAATCACCATCACACTGACGCGAATACCAATTTTCGAGAATTGATAAGCTCATCGTTCCCCCAAGGCGCAGCATGGACGACGCGAGTTTAGCCGATTTCTTCGTGTGGCATCGTGAGCGCTCGCTAGGTCCTGGTAAACGCGCTTACCGGACAAGTGCTTTTAGGCCAATTCGACATGTCTGGTAACGCGGCTAATCAGGAGTTGGCGACATTTGGGGCCCCGAGGCGCCGCGCAGGAGACGCAACCATTGAATCGACGGCATCTTTCGCACCGGTCCTTCCCGTACGTTGTAAAATACTACCCTGATGAATAGCTCTCAGAACCTCATCGGCAAGACTATCGGCCACTACCGCATTGTCCAAAAAATCGGCGGTGGTGGCATGGGCGTGGTGTACAAAGCGCAAGACACGCGCCTTGACCGTTTCGTCGCTCTGAAATTTCTGCCCGATGATGTCGCCCGCGACCCGCACGCGCTGGCGCGATTTCGCCGCGAAGCGAAATCCGCTTCAGCACTAAATCATCCAGGAATCTGCACCATTTACGATATCGGCGAAGCCGATTCGCAAGCCTTCATTGCCATGGAATACCTCGAAGGCAGCACCTTGAAGTTCATTATCGCCAAAGGTCTCATGGATCAGGAAACGCTTCTAGGCCTAGCCATCGATCTTTCCGAAGCAGTAGATGCGGCGCATTCTCAAGGCATCATTCACCGCGACCTCAAACCTGCCAATATTTTCGTCACCCGACGTGGTCACGCCAAGATCCTTGATTTCGGTCTCGCCAAGGCCGCGCAGCCCGTAGAAAACGCCTCCAGGTTGCCGACCGTTACCGCAGAGGAACTCCTCACCAGCCCTGGCACCGCCATTGGTACGATGGCCTACATGTCGCCGGAACAGGTCCGCGGCAAGGAACTCGACGTTCGCACCGATCTCTTTTCTCTCGGCGTGGTTCTCTACGAAATGGCGACAGGGGTTCTGCCATTTCGCGGCGATACCTCCGGCGTCGTTTTTGAAGCGATCCTCAATCGCGAACCTGCCATACCACGCGCCTTGAATCCTGATCTATCTCCCAAACTCGACGAAATCATCCGGCGTGCCCTCGAAAAAGATCGCAATCTTCGTTTCCAGCATGCTTCCGACCTCCGCGCCGAATTGGAGCGCCTGAAGCGCGATACCAGCTCCGGTCAGTCTGCGATCAAGCGCGCCACTTTTGTGCCCGAGGCGACAACGCCGAACCCCTCCCAGTCGACCCGTCGTACCCGCTCGTTCATTTTTTCTGGCATCGCGGCGGTCATACTCATTGCTATTGCCCTTACAGTGGTTTTTCACGGCCGCATCACCCCCGCTTCTCCAACCGCAAAAAAAGACTGGGAGCAGCTCACTTTTTTCACCGACTCGGCGGTCTACCCCGCGCTCTCTGCCGACGGACGAATGCTCGCTTTCATCCGTGGCAGCTCTTCGTTCTTTGGGCCCGGCGACATCTATGTGAAATTTCTTCCGGACGGTCGACCGGTCCAACTCACCCATGACCATTCGAGCAAGCTGCGACCAGTGTTCTCTCCCGATGGTTCGCGAATTATCTATGGCAATGTACCTCCATTTTCAACGATGGAAGTTCCGGTCTTGGGCGGTGAACCACGAATCTTTTTCCCAAACTCTTCTTCGCTTTCATGGATTGATGGCGGCAAACATCTACTCTTCTCGGAAATCAAACAGGGTCTGCACATGGCAGTTGTGACCACGGACCTCAGTCGCGGGAACAGCCGCGATGTCTACGTCCCCGCCGAAGACCGCGGCATGGCCCACCATTCCTATCTCTCCCCTGACGGCAAATGGGTTCTTGTCGTAGAAATGAATAACCGCGGCGAACTTGGTCCTTGTCGCGTAGTTTCCTTCGACGGCAAAACCCAAAAAGATGAGTCCTCGTTCATGGTCGGTCCGCCCGAAGGAGCCTGCATCGCCGCCGCCTGGTCGCCCGACGGCAAATGGATGTACGTCTCTGCCAGTTCCGGTCAAGCCCACCTATGGCGTCAGCGCTTTCCGGGTGGCGTGCCGGAACAAATCACCACTGGACCAACGTCTCAGGAGGGGATCGCCGTCTCTCCCGACGGCAATTCCTTAATCACTTCGGTAGGCACCAGAAATAGTTCCGTTTGGATACACGATAAGGATGGCGATCAGCAGGTTACCTTTGAAGGAGATTCTTTCGCTCCGGTTTTTTCCAAGGACGGCGCGAAGATCTATTTTTTGAGTAGCAGTGGCGGATCCGGATCGGTCGATGGGGAGCTTCACGTTAAAGACTTGGCTGGCGACAAAGTAGAGAGTGTTCTTCCCGGCTATTCTGTAGATTCGTACTCGGTCTCGAGTGACGGAAAATCGGTTGTCTTCACGCTGCTGGACGCAAAGCGTCGCTCCAGCATCTGGATCGCGCGAACCGACCGTCGTACGTCTCCGTTTCGCATTTCGTCTTCCGCAAGCGAGGATTCTCCGAAATTTCTTCCCGACGGAGACATCGTTTTTCGCGCACTGGAAAATGGTTCTAACTTCCTCTTTCGTATGAAGCCAGATGGTAGCGATCGCCACAAGGTCCTTAGTTATCGCATTCTTGATTTCAACGCGGTTTCTCCGGATGGACGATGGGTCGTGTTCGGCAGACCGATTTCGGGCGGTGAAAGCCCCGCGGTGCGGTCTGCGGTTTCAATTGACGGTCATCAGACGGTGGATGTGTGTTCCGCCATTTGTGGCTCCTATTGGGATCCTTCGGGCAATTCGATGGTTTTCGAATTTCAACAAAAGACTTTCATTGTTCCCGTGATGAACAAGACTGGCTTGCCGCGAATTCCCATAGGCGGATTCTCTGGTCCCGGCGATTTCAAGCAAATACCTACCGCTATAGCAGTCGACAAATATGTCCAGTCAGTATTGTCGCCGTCGATCTACGCCTATCAGGTCGATGACATACGACGCAATCTTTACCGCCTCCCGCTCCCCTAATAGTCACTCTCGCACAACCGCTGCGGTTTTAGTTTGAGCCTCTAGACGACAGCGGCCACATTGAAGTAGTTACTCCCAGAGGGAACCAAACGAGCACACCAAGGAAAAATTAATGTGAACCATCCAACTCCTGATTAACACTTATCGGGACTTTGCAATCTCTGAGCGACTTCCCCCGCCTTGACATTCTACTGGAGCGGGCATAACATTCACCTAGAATGTCTACTGAAGAACAAAAAGACCGCGTCGAGCTGTTGCAAGGCACGTTGGATTTGTTGATTCTGCGGACGCTAGTGTTGGGGCCTGCGCATGGGCACGCCATCGCTAAAGCGATTGCGTTCCGGTCCGACGAGGTGTTGCAGGTGGAGCAAGGATCGCTATATCCAGCGCTACATAGGCTGATTAAGCGTGGCTGGATTTCGGTGGAGGAGGGTACCTCCGAAAACAACCGGCGCGCCAAGTTCTATCGCCTTACAGCAAAGGGCCGGAAGCAGCTGGCGGCGGAGACTAGCAAGTGGAGCAAATTCGCGGAAGCGATCGCGCGGATTCTGCGGCCGACCGAGGAGCGCGAATGAAGCAGCGCGCCAAACGGTTGCTGAACGACCTTGATCAGGAGATCCGCGACCACATTGAACTGGCGACGCAGGAAAACATCGAGCGCGGGATGACGCCGGAAGATGCGCGGTATGCGGCGCTGCGGAAGTTCGGAAACGTGACGCGCGCGAAAGAAAACGCCAGAGAGGTGTGGAGTATGGTGTGGCTCGAACAGTTGGTGCAAGACGTCCGCTTCTCCCTTCGCCAACTCCGCAAGTCTCCCGTCTTCACCGCCGTCGCCATCCTCACGCTCGCCCTCGGCATCGGCGTCAATACCGCGCTTTTTTCGATGGTGAATGGCATCAGCCTCCGCACTCTTCCGTATCGGAATCCGCAGCAACTCTATGCGATCAACGAGAATGAGCCGCAATTAACTACTCAAAGTCCGTGGGGTCCATGGTTCCCAGTAAACTCCGCGAACTTTTTGCTCTGGCAGAACCACTGCCCAGCCATCTCCTCCATGGACCTAGTTGAGGCAGTAACATTCAACATGACAGGCCACGGAATGCCTCGGCAAATAAACGCATTCAGGGTGTCTGCTGACTTCTTTTCTTTAATGGGTATTCGTCCGCAACTCGGGCGCCCTTTCCTGCCGCAGGAAGATCAAGTAGGTCAGGATCACGAAGTAATTTTAACCGATCGGTTCTGGCGAGACGCTTTCGGCTCAGATCCTCAAATTATCGGTCGTCCAATCACCTTAGATAGTTCCGCGTACATAGTAGTTGGCATCGCACCTCAAAGTTTTCGTTTTCCGCAAATGCCGGGCTTGGGTGAGGACTCTCCCGACTTATTTAAGCCCGTTGGACTCGAACAATGGGAAAAAATCTGGCCCGGTCTGGGAGGCCACAATTTCCAAGTGATCGCGCGACTGAAACCGGGGACAAGCACCAGCCAGGCTCTTGCTCAACTGAATGTGATAGAGGCTGGAATCGCGCAACGAGGGGATGAGCACCGAGGGATCGAGCCGGGCCAGTTTGAACTCAAGGCTACGCTGAGGCCATTGAAGACCGTCATTTTGGGCCAGGCGCAAAGCGCACTCTGGCTGCTCATGATTGCTGCCGTTCTTGTATTGCTCATAATATGCGTAAACCTCGCCAATTTAATGCTGGTCAGAAATATCGCGAGGACACGCGAAGTCGCGGTCCGGTCTGCTCTCGGAGCATCGAGGCGGCGTCTCGTGAGCCAATTTGTCGTTGAAGGGATGATCCTCGCAACGGGCGGCGGAGCTTTGGGGCTGCTATTCGCCAGAGCTGCCCTTCAGATACTCGTCAGGAATGCACCTTTCAGTATTCCACGCCTAGGCAACATTCACATTGACCCGCGAGTGTTGTTCTTCACTATATTGGTGACTCTCGCCACTACCGTGCTCTTTTCTATGCTCCCGGCTACGCGGTTGGTTAAGGCCAATCCACTCGAAGCGCTCAGATCCAGTGCGCGGACGAGCGCCAGCCCTCAGAGTGTCCGTTTGCGCAGTGGCCTGGTCATCAGCCAAATCGCATTGTGTGGAGTTCTTCTCACGGGTGCCCTGTTACTTATCCAGAGTCTTCGCCACGTCGCGCGTGCGAACCAGTGGATGGATGAGGAGCACGCCCTCGCACTCGACCTCGCCCTCCCGCCGAGCGAAAGCAACTCCGTTCAGGAAGTAGATAAATTCTCATCGAATGTGTTAGCGAAGGTTCGAGTCTTGCCCGGAGTTCAAAGCGCGGGGTTCACCAGCAAGCTTCCGCTACTGGGTCAAAGTTTTGGAGACGACATTGATTTCAACGAAGTGCCCCATCCTCCCAATGAACCGCAAGCCGGGGAATTCCGCTTTGTCAGTCCGGGCTACTTCGAGGCCATCGGTCTTCCGTTGATCAAAGGACGATTTTTATCCGACAGCGATCACGGAAAAGATGTTGCCCTCATTTCTGAAACTGTAGCTCAGAAGTTTTTGCCCGGCCGTGATCCCATTGGCACGCACCTTCTTTGGGCAGCAGATGGACCGCCGAAGCTGCGCGAGATCGTCGGCGTTGTTCGAGATGTTCGAAACGCTTCGGACCAAGTTCCTGCGACGGTGATCTATCTGCCTTTGTGGACCTACTACCAGTCCAGCGAAGTACTCGTCGTAAGAACCCCCATGGATCCGAGCGCGGAGGTAGACGCAATTCGGCGCGCGATCTGGAGCGTGGACCCGGAGGTCGCTATCCCTCGCGAGCGCACACTGAAAGCCGTCGTCTCAAGTGCAGAAGCTGCCCGTCGCTATGTGAGCTTCCTCAGTGGGATATTTGCGGTCTTCGCGGTGCTGTTGGTTGCCCTCGGACTTTATGGCGTGATTTCCTACTCTGTCGGTCAGCGCACGCATGAAATCGGCATTCGCATGGCCCTCGGCGCCGAGCGCTCGACTGTTATTCGCATGGTCCTTCGACAAGCGGGCCAGATGGTCCTTTTTGGCGTGTCTGCCGGTTTGCTAGTTGCCGCTCTGCTCGGTCGCCTGATGGCCAGCCTGCTCTTCGGCGTAAGCTTTTACGATGCCCTCACCTTCATCACTGTAGCGGCCATCTTGCTAGGCGTGGCGCTAGCGGCTTGCTGGATACCTGCACGCCGCGCCTCTCGCGTCGATCCCGTAGTCGCGCTGCGCTATGAATAACATTTAGTTTGGAGCGCAATTCAGCACCCCGAAACGCGAACATTCCTCGCAAGGTCCTGATAAACGCATTATAAAAGGGCGCCCTTT
>JBEKSZ010000211.1:0-9067 GCA_049516615.1 Candidatus Acidiferrum sp.
GGAAATTGCTTGTCGATGTCCGCGTAGGCCAGCACGTCGCGGGGATCCCCTTCCACCAGGTTCGGTTTTATGTAAATGATCTTGCCGTCCTCGACGTCGGACTGCGGATAATGAATGTTGCCGACGGCGAAATGCTCCTGTGCGCGTTTGCAGCCGGGAGTGGCGGCTTCGGCCGAGGGATAGAGTGGCGCGAGTTGGCTGAAGGAGATGTCCACGCCGAAATCCGTGCGGCAGCGCTCCATGGCATTGTGTAGATCCCCGAATTTGTATTCCGGGTCGCAAGAAGCGTCACAGGCCACGATCAATTTGCAGCGGCGCCGCACCAGTTCGTAGACCGCCAGATTCTCGAAGTGGCCGCCATCGGAAAGATAAACGAAGTCGCTGTCGTCGTTGGTCGAGCCAAGCAATTCGCGCAGCAGCCAGTAGAATCCCACCTTGGGGCTCCCGCTGCTCCAGTACTTCTTTCCCGGATTGCCGATCCACCAGCCGAGCCGCACATCGAAAATGGTCATCAGAAAAGAAAGTGCGGGCTGGGAGTAAGAACCCATGTTGGGACTGGCCGCAGCGCCCGAAACGGCCACTGCCGTTCCGAGGGTGATGCCTTGCGGCGCACCCAGCATCTTGGACGCGCCCTTGCAAGTCGGACCATAGAAGGCCTGCCATTCCCGCTGGTCCGTGCGCGCGCGCGTAAATCCGGAAAGCGCCGGTGTGAACGCGAAGGAACGGGCTTTGCGCGTTTGCAGCGCGAGTTCCTTGCCCCGCACCACGTTGAGGCTGGTATTGAAAATGGGCAATGGCCGTCCGTGCTTCTCGTCTGTTGCTCCCGCCGGAATGCTCAGCGACGCCAGGGGCAGGTTGTCGTCTTCCGAGAAACCCGTGAAGGGCTGCCCATGGCGCTCCGGAACGGAAGCGCCGAGATAGCAGCGGATCAAACGATTGCGGTAAAGATAGTGGATGGAAAACTCATTGATGTCCACGCGCCAGGAAAAGAGCAGGGCCACCACAAACAGACCCGCACACAGCACGGGAACGCGTACGCTGTAGGCCCATTCGTCGGGATGGCGCAGGAACGATTTTCCATCACCGGCAATTCGCACTGCCAGCACATCCGCGAAGAGCGACAACGCCAGCAGCATGCCGAGGATGAAAATATACGGAGTAATTCGCGCGATGTACGCGGGCAGTTTCTCTTTCCATTTATCGCCCGAGAGCATCTCGCTGGTGTCTTTGCTCTTGCCGAACAACACGCCGTAGGCGGTGGACACGGCCCACAAGGCCACGCTGCTGATGGTCACGGGATGGCTGCCATGGCGCAATACCTCCCAGTGGTACAGGCGTCCGAGGGCCCAAGGAAAGTAAATGGCGATCTGAAACAAGAAGAACCAGCCGAGCGCGTACAGCAGGAGCCAGCCGCCCAGGCGTCCCCACCACTCACGATGCGCGTCGCGGAAGTCGCGCCCCATCAAACCGATGTGTAGAACCCCGGCGAGCAGCATAATCACGATCTCGACGGGAACTCCAAACGCCATCAAGTGCCATTTACGATAGGGAAGGCCATCCGGCGAAATCAGGAGATGAGCAAAGGGCAGGAAGAGATAGCCGACAGCGGTGCCGGTGATTGCCGCGGTTAGCAAGACGATCCACTCGGTGGGCGCATTGGTGCTCGTCAGCCGGTATCGCTTGCCAAAAAAATACAGCGCCAGATCCATCACCCAGCATGCCCCGGCCCATTGTCCGAAGTAGATGGTGAGGCCGATCAAGGGCGGCAACGACCACGGATGATTCAAGATGCCCCAGCGGATCACGAACTGTCCGAAGCGGTCGGTAAACAGGGCCGCCGCGAGCACGAGCGGGATCACGATGCACAGTTGCACGGCCCACTGCTGCTCGAACCAGCAGCCAGAACGCCTTCTGGCCGGCAGGGCGGTAACCGTTTTTGTCTTGCGGGCGGCTTCCTCCCGGCCGGGGGACTCTCTCTTGATCGGTTCCACAGTGACGAGATTCAGGCCGATGCAAATGATCGCCAGTCCTGCGAGCGCAACGCCCAGTCCTATGGCAATGCCCTGTGCTGTGAGGCAGTCCGGGTACCAGGCAAGGTTTAATTGCTGCAGGTGGTTCGCAGTGTGGTCGAGCAGGTGCAAGAGATACACGATGGTGCGCGGCACGAGCAGAAGCGAAAGCAACGCCAGCACCAGGATGACTTGATTGAGCATGGTGTTGCGCAAGTAGCTGGCGAGAAAGGCCAGGAAATCCGCGCCCAGGATACCTTTGCGGGGCGTCAAATAGTTGCTGTAGTCGCGCAGGAAGTGAACTTCCGGCTGGTCGGCGCCCTCCTGCGGGGATTTGGGCGGCGTGGAGAGGCGTTCTTCGATTTCTTTGATGCCGATGTCCTGGTGCTTCATCCAAGCCATCAGCCAGCCGCCGATGTAGCCTCCGCCGGAAACCGTGGAGAGATAGTCGAATTTGTGGAGCAGCTTGCTTTTCGCCAGCGCCTGCAGAATCCCCAGGTTGAAGGTGGCGCTGCGGATGCCGCCGCCTGAGAAAGCCAGGCCGATAGAGCTTTGTTCCGGTCGAATGGTGCCTTCGTCTGGAGGCAGGCGCAAGTTGCGCGAGGTTGCCACCTGGGCAAATTCTTTCTGCAACACTTCGTCAATCGTAGGTGGCGGCACACCAGACGGGGTGGCCGATTTAGTCGGTGCGTCCATGAGCAAGGGAGCAACATGCGTGAAAGATTCGGCGAAAAAGTCCCGGCGAATCCCCTGCGCAAGCCAGTGTCGCTCTTTGCAAGGTAGTGAAGGAACGGCCGATTTCGTTTCACGGAGATTCGTAGCGAAATGTTTTGCGCCACGCTGCTCCGCGAAACGCGCAGTGTGGATGTATTTTGCGACGCGATGAAGACCAAGGTATTCGGAGGAGCGAAAGATTGTGCTAAAATCAGAAACGTCGCGGCGCGCAGCACAGGGGAAACATCGCCAGGGCGTTGCGACGCGAACCGTCAAGGGCAGCGCGGACCGGCTGCTTGGGGCGCACTGGCCGGCGCGTCGCGGTGCGCGACGCAGAGTTTCTGGATGCGTAACGTGGCTGAGACAGGTTGCGCGGCAAGCAGAGAGGTGTAAACAAACATGGAAGTCAACGCTCTGCAACAGATGCTTTCGCGCTTGCGGCAGGTGCAGGAAGACCTGCAGCAGCAGGTGAATGCTGTGGCGGTCGAGGCTTCAGCCGGCGGCGGCATGGTCACCGTCAAGATGAACGGGCAGAAGCAAATTGTCGATGTACGGATCGAACCGGACGTTTTCGCCAGCAAGGATCAGGAGATGCTGCAGGATTTGATTCGCGCGGCAGTGAATGAGGCGTCGCGCCGCGTGGACGACGAGCTAGCCAGCCAAATGAAAAATATCGCCGGCACCATGCCCGGCATGAGCGGATTGAAGATCCCCGGATTGTTCTAGCGCTCCCCCCAAGTTCTTGTCTTAGCCTTTCAAGAACAGCGCGGTTCCCTACTCTTAGATTTCCTCTGATTCTAAGATCTTCTCGGAGTGTCCGCGGGCCGCGAGTCTGTGAGCCACTTCCGGCGTCTTCGCTTCCTGCGCCAGTTCCAGGCGCGCAGAGAACGCGAGTTCTCGCGGTCTGTTGGCAGGCAAGCTTTCAACACCTGGCGGGGTTCATAAAATGAGAACGGATTGGTCGGAATACATGGTTCGCGACGCTGCGAGCTTCAGACGTCCTGGCCTTGTAGGGCTTATATTACTGACAAGTATTTAGGGTGTTGGGAGGTAGCGCCGTGTAAAGCCCGCGGAGCCATATTGTCGTGATGGAGCTTGCAGTTTAAATGGCGTGGATGTTTAATACGGGCATGGAGGCAGTATGGAAATATTGACGGCACTACGGCAGGAAGAATCTAAGTTACAACATCAGTTAACAGGGATTCGCGCGGCGATTGCGGCTCTGGGCGGAGGGTACACCTCGTCGTCGCTCGCAGTGCGAAGGGGCGGAAAGGGCAAGCGCGTGGTTTCCGCCGCGCTGCGTGCGCACCTTTCGCGAAAGGCCAAGGAGCGCTGGGCCAAGGTTCGCGCCGAGAAAGGCAAGAAGTAGCAGGACATTGCCGTCCCGAGAAATTGAAGGGCCGCTGCAGTTTCTGAGCGGCCCTTTTGTTTCGTCTAGGCACTTCGCGGAACCTTCCCCGGCGACCATGACGGGCAAAAACAACCGCCGGGGACCCGGAGCACCGGTAGTCCGGTTCCGACCGAAGGAGGTCTTGCGCAGGAACCCGCCAGGGTACACGGCCAGCGTGGTTTGCGTGCGGCGTGGGGGTATGTTACACATTCGGAATGCCTGATTTTGCCGCTCCTGTAGAACGGTTGATCGATGAATTAAAACATTTGCCCGGTATCGGGCAGAAAACCGCTCAGCGTCTGGCGTTTTACCTGCTGCGCGCGTCAAAGGAAGACGCCCTCGGACTTGCCGAGGCGATCCGCGACGCCAAAGAAAAGATTCGAACCTGCTCTACCTGCAACAACATCACCGACACCGATCCTTGCCTGTACTGCGTGGGCCCCTCGCGCGCCAAGGCTACGATCTGCGTGGTTGAAGAAGCCCACAACATCATGGCCATTGAGAAGACCCGGACATACAGCGGGATGTACCATGTTTTGGGTGGATCGTTGTCGCCGCTCTCCGGGCGAGGGCCGGAACAGTTGCATATCAAGTCGCTCATCGAGCGGCTGAAGGGCGGCACGGTGGAAGAGATTATTATGGCTACCAACCCGACCGCTGAGGGTGAGGCGACCGCCGTATATTTATCTAAGTTGCTGAAACCGCTTGGGGTACGGGTTTCGAGAATTGGCGTGGGGATTCCCGTTGGAGCGGATTTAGAGTATGCCGACGAAGTCACGATGATGAAGGCGATGGAGGGCCGGAGGGATTTATAACGGTGGGAAGCAACCGCTACTGGTACCTCTAGGACGCTCTAGGCAAGGAACCGAATTCGTTATAGAGTCTGGCGGTCGGTTATTGGCACAAAGGTTGGGAAGACTCTCCCCGCAGTGAGTAGGTCCTTCCTTAGGAGTTGCGCTGTGACGAGTGTGGGCGCACTGCATCGTGGTGTCACATCACGGTGCTGTTTCAAAATGGAATCTCCGCGGAATTCAGACGAGACACGCGCAGCCAAATTGCGCGCGGCGGCGGGGCTGTCGTTCTGTAGCCCCCCGTCAGTGATCGAGCGCGCCGCGAGCGCGCGAGCGCGAGACGGCAATTGCCAGATGCACTGTAGCGGCGCATTCAGTTGAACGCCAGGCTGTGGGCTTTGCGAGTGGCGGCGGAAAAAGATCGGCGGATATTTTTATGGATGAACGCGGCGGTTCTGCAGATGAGGCAGGCGAAATGGCGACAGGAAGCGCGATGAGCCCTGGCAATGAATTGCGCAAGCGGCGCAGCACGAGGATCGTGCAGGCCGTGCCGCTCGCGGTAACCGGCGTGGACGCGCTCGGACGGCCGTTCACGGAACGCACTTCGACCTTGATCATTAATTGCCACGGCTGCCGCTACCAGTCGAAGCATTACGTCCTTAAAAATATGTGGGTGACTCTCGAGATACCCCATTCAGAAAGCGGCCAGCCTGCGCGCAACGTGCGGGGACGGGTGGCCTGGATTCAGCGCCCAAGAACCGTGCGGCAACTGTTTCAGGTTGCCCTGGAACTCGAGCTTCCAGGCAACGCCTGGGGCATGGCATTTCCTCCGGAGGATTGGTTCGCCTTTCCCGAAGTGGCGTCGCCCGCGTCTGGAACGACGGGCGTAACGATTTCCGGGTTACCCAGCATGCCTTTGCCGCACGGAACTGACACGGCTCCCGGGGAGCATTCAACCGGGACGGAACCGGGAATCTCTCTAAACGATCCGGAATTGTGGAGCGCCCTCGGGACCGACAACGTGCGCGTGTTCCCTTCTCCGGTGAGCACCACGGATGCGTCCCTCCAGCTCGCGCGGCATATGGCGCGGCTGCTCGGCGATGCCAAGCAGCAGATACTCGCAGCGGCGCGAGACGCGGCCACCAACGCGGTGTCACAGGCGGTATCGGCGGAACGGCACGCAGCGTTTGATCAGTGGGAGCAGAAGTTTGCAGCGGCGCGCGTCGAAGTGGTGAACGAAGGCGAGCGTGCCATTACGAAAATACAACGCGAGGCGGCCGAGCAAAGCAATCGCGTGGCAGCGGCCGCGGAGGAGTTGACGGAGAAGACTCGCAACGAATTGGCGCGGACGGTCGAGCCGCAGCTTCACGAAATGGCGCAGGCGGTAGCGCACGAGGCCAGCAGCAGGCTGGCGGAACAAGGCGCGGAGCATCGCGAGCAGCTGGCGCGGCACGCCGCGAACCAGGCGACAGCGCTCGAAGGATTGTGTGCGCAAGCGGATGCAGCAGCTGAAAAGCTTAGGGCGCAGCGCGAAAGCCTCGAAGCGGAGTTGCATGAGCGTGCTGTGGCTGCCCAGAAACTGCTCGATGAAGCCAGGCTGGCCCTTGAGGATCGAGCGCGGGCCATCGAAGAGCAGGCGCGCAAACTCGAAGAGAATCGGCAGGCCGAGGAAGAAACGGCACGGCGCAGGGCGGCTGCGCTGACGGCACAAGGCGAGGCCTTGCAGGCGGCGGTGCGGGACAGCGAAGCCCGCTTGGCGGAGATGGTCGAAGCGCAGCTCCTTGCGCAGCAGGCGGCCCGGGCACTTGCACAGGAAACCGCAAAGGCATCCGAAGCCGCCGCAACGCGCGTCGGAACGCTGCAAGACGAGGCCTTGCAGCGGCATTCGCTGATGCAAGCCGCGATGGAAGCCAGCTGGCGGGCGCAACTGGAAGCCGACGCGGTAGCGGCCAAAGAACGTTGGCAGCAAACAATTGCGGGCACCGCGCAGGGCGCGATTGAGAGCGCCGTGGCGAGCACCGTAGCGGCAGCCCGGGAGCAGGCGTCGCTCGAACTAGAGGGCCACGCGCGAGCATTGCATGCGCAGTTAGAAGAGGAAGGCGCGCGGCGCCTCGACGAGCACATTGACGCGCGCGTCGAAGAGCGCTTGCGCGGGCATCTTGAACGCCACTTGGCGGCCCTCGATGAGTCCGTAGGCCGCCTCTTCGGCGGGGCCGAAGAGCACGCCGCACGCTTGCGCGAGACTAGCGCTGCCACGGCTCTCGAGAGCGAGCAGCGACTGACGGCGGCGCGCGAGGTGGCCGCGAGTGCGGTGCGCGAGGCGGAAGAACGACTCGCGGGAATGCGCGCGTCCTTAGAAGAATTTGTGCATGGCGCGTTCCGCGAGAAGACGGAAAAGCTGGAGCCGCTGATTTGGCGGGCCGGCGAAGCTATTGGACGGCTGGAGCATTTTTCCGCGCGCCTCGATACCGCCCAGGAAGATTCGCTGCATGGCTTTCGTGCGCAAGTCGACGATGTGCTGACGCTGCATCGCAACGAATTGCACCGCCGCTCGGAATCGCTGTTTGAAGAGATCAACGGTCGGATTCGCGGGGCGTTTGAAGAAGCCAGCCGCATGGCGGTGTCGCAATTTGCCGAACAGGTAAGCGCCACGGTACACCCGCACGTTACCGAGGCCCAGGAGGCGGTGCAGCAAGCCGAAGAAGCGGTTCATCGCCTGGCGGGCGGCCGATCGTTGCTGGAGGCGGCGATGACCCTGCAGCAGGATCGTATACGCGGATTCGCGGATGAGGCCTTTGCCGAATCTTTGGCGCGCTTCCGCGAGAATTTGGGAACCGTCGAGCAGGTGTTGCAAGAGTCCTCACAAGCCATCACGGAACGGGGCCTGGCAGAGCTGGAAGGAAAACTTGAGAAACTAAAGCACCGCGCGATTGAGGATGTGCTGAAATCCTCAGAGTGGTACGAAAAGAAGGCCCAGACGCAGATTCAGAACGCGACAGAGCGCGCCGTGGAACATGCCGCCACGTTGCTGCGCGAGAAAGCGGGTGAAGTTTCCGGAGCCTTCGCGACAGAGGTGGATCACGCTAGTCGCAATTTTGTAGGTCACACACAAACACAGATGGAAGAGGTGCTGCGCGACGCCTTTGAACGTTCGCGGGGGCTTTTCGCCGAGGCGGCGGAAACCACCACGGCAGCGTTTACCGATGAGATTCAGCGCACCGCCCGCACCGAACTCGCCGGGTTTGGCGACGAAGTGCAGCGCACGGCCGGCGAGATGCGCGGTCAAATCGAAACGACGCGTCTCGAGCTGGCCTTACGCACCACGGCAGAACAGGAAGATTTTCTGAAGCGTTTTCAGACGGGAATGCACCGCGCCATGGAAAGCAGCGTGGCCGAGGCGCGCAAATCTGTGGAGTCCAGCTTTGCGCCACTGCTCGATACCGTGCGGGGAGTCGCGCAGGCGCACCAGGAAGAGTTGCGCGGATTGTATCAACGAGCGGGCGAAGCAGCAGCGGAGGAACACAAAGAAAGGCTGCGGGGAATTTCCGATCAGTGGATGCTCGCAACGGTCGCCTTGCTCGATAACAAGGCTCGCGGGATCGTAGCGGAAATCGCGGGCAACGCCGAGCAGCAATTGCGTGCGGCATGCGAGCAAGTCTTTGCCGGCGTGGGTGATTCTTTGCGCGAACGCATGCGCGAAATCGCATCCGGCATGGACGCCAAAGCCAAGGGCCATTCCGCCTAGCCTCCCGCAGCACACTTGGGAAGACGTGCTCACTGTGATGGGCAGGCCGTGCGGCTGGGCCCGCAGGGCAAAGACGACGAAGCCCGGGTGCCGTGGCACCGATGCCGCGCGAGGGCCGCGAAGTCTCCCCACCTTCCGAGGGTAGTCAACGGTTCGGCGCACGACGCGATCTCCGTCCGGCGCGGGCGCGGCACCAGAAACAGTGGATCCGCTTCTTCGGCGTCACGACCCCGGCCCTGCCGAAACGGGTATCGAGTAGGCCCGCTAGGGCCAGGGTCCTTCCGGGTGGCAAACTGCCGTATTCCGCCTGAGCTAGCGATAGTTTACATTTGATAAGGGTGCCTGCCCTTCAGATTTCGAACTCGAGCGAACGCTCATCTGCCATCCTTTGCCGGGCGACTTCGCGCGGGTTGTTGCG
>JBEKSZ010000212.1:0-9024 GCA_049516615.1 Candidatus Acidiferrum sp.
AACCACCACCTGCTCGTCGAGTCCGATAGACACAACAGGGGAGTCGTTCAGCAATAAGCTTTGCATAGATTTGTAACCCCACGCACGCAAGTCAATCCTTCGTTCAGGAGTTTGCGCCGTACAAGTCAAGGACAACCAAATTATTATGGTCGTCAAGAATGCGGCTCTCACCAGTGGGCTTCCGGCACGCTAGAGTTCAGGTTATTCACACCCAAGTCAAATATAAGATGTATGATAGCACCGAGACCAAACAAGGCAAGAGGGCGTCGGCTGCGTTGTGGATGTTGATTCCGCAACTCACGCCACCACCCACCGTTAGGGTAGGCGGATCGCCGCTAAGAAGGTCCGGTGAGGTGACGGTTGGGCCGAACGACATAGACTTCACATCTGCTTGGTCCAGCGGTTTGTTGAACTGGGCGAAAAACTCTTTGCCAACGGGGAGAAGTTGGCTCAGCTTCGCTTTCCCCAGCGGGGAGTCGTCGCGAACTTGGAGGTCGACACTAAGTCCGAAATCGTCCGTTATCTTGATATCTGCCATTTTTTCCTCCTGGCAAGGATCGGCCTGGGGTAATTCAGAGAATTTATACACCACAGGATATTTGATATTGCGCAATTTTTAATAAAAGTTATATATATCTCTACGATCAGCAGACCACTTTTATGACACAGCTGACTCCGACGTCTCCAAAACGGATGGCCGTGAAACGATATTGGTTCGCGTTGTCTCTGTGCCTCGCCACGTGTACTTCCTGCTTGGCTGTTGGCGAACCCAGAATCGAGGGCTCCCCTGAAGTGCAAGCTGATAAGTCTGGCTCGGGAAGCGCCCTAATCTATTTGCGGAACGATTCAAATACGCCATTAACCGTAGTTCTTTCGGCCGGACAAGTTCCGATTGGCGAAACGGTGCCTAGTTACGCCCAGATCTACTTTGGAGCAGAAAACGAGACGGGACCTGGTGAGCCCGAGTATCGGCTGGTCATTCCCGCTGAAACAACAACGAAAATCAAAGCCCTTGTGACGAGAGCTTGGGGGACCGCCCAATCGATCAATGAGCTCCTTAACGGGAGCGCGAGAATCGGCCAGCTCGTGGTCTTGCCTTCTTCCATAAATGTGGGTCTTCTTGAGCCACTCCCGGACAAGCCGGAACTGAATGTGACGGATGGAAAGCCAGCCAGAATCGTGTTGAAGAACGACGATCCTATTCCGCATCAACTCTCCTATCGGTTGGTTGTCAATGGCCGACAGGTCGCCGGTAACCAATTTCAAGTCGGTCCTCTGAGATCCTCTGTCTTGGAGTTCGTTCCGACGATGACCACCCAGTGGAACGTGTGGCCGTCGGTTCTTGAACGCTTGCGGGAAATCTTCAAACCGCAGGTCGACCAGGGTAGCGTCCTATATCTTTATCAGGTTCAAAGTGCCGGCGTGGAGTACTCATCGCCAGCAAAAATCATTCCGTTAAACACTACCTTTAACTATTTTTCCACGGAGTGGCGTGAGACTTTAAACTACGTTCTGATCATCTTCATCCTAGTTCTTGGCGGCGTCGCGTCCCTCACGTTTGGCCATTCGCTTCCCAATCTACTGGAAAGATTGAACATCATCGAGCAGCTGAACGAGCTGGCTCGAGTGACCTCCAATCTAAGCTCCAATATCGAGTCCCGTCTGGGCGTCCTGATTCGTCTGGAACGTAGCCGCCTCAGCCAACTTCTCAAATCCCGCACCACAATTAGCCCGGATTTCGAAACGACTCTCGCGCAATGCAAAACCAGGGTCGCGAAACTCGAATCGCGTGTGGAACTCGTGCAACAACTCGACGTCGTCATCGGGAGGCTCTATCAATCTGCACGCGATGGCGCACCTTCCTCTCGAGTTGACGATATCGACCAGTCCCTACAACAAACTTGCGAAACCCTGAAGAAGGACGATCCTGCGGACCAAGATCTTCAGGATGCACGGAAAGCCATTGCCACGGGATTAGCGAACCTGGACGCAATCAACCGTCCCAATTCAGATTTTGGCAAGGCGCTCTTCCAAAAAGTGCAGGATATGACAAGCTCGCTTCCTGCGACGGGAACCAACGCGACGTTCGATCGAATCGTGAAGGCGGTCCCAAGCCCTGGCGCTATTCTGAAAGGCGTGCCGACAGCGTCAGCGGAAGTCGTCCCTGCTTCTTACACCACAGTGGATGCGGCAATCCGGAAGATGCAGATCCTGCGCGACTACGCCGTATTCGCAGAAGGCACGACAAACCCAGACACGCAAGCTCGCTTAAAAAGCTCGGAACCGCAACTTGTACAGTATCTGGGTGTCGAATCCTGGGAGGCGTTGCAAGTGGCAAGGCTCTTGCTGCGGGAAATGAAGGACGATCTCTATCCCGAGCGCCTTCGCGAGGCGCTTAATGCCAGTCCAATCGGAGCTTCGATCGATATGGAACCGAAGACTGCCTACGAGGAGGAACCGCTCCAGTTCGCTGTCTGCTTCACCAATCAATTCATCGATACCTCCAGCGCTCGGGAAGAGTGGGTTTGTAACTGGAACTTTGGCGATGGTCTGCAGGCCGAAGGTTGGGTCGTGTCTCACTATTTCCTCTTGTCTGAATCCAGTGTGTTTCGACATCGCAAGGAGCAGATCTTTAAAATCACCGCATCGTTCCAGGACGCGGCCGGGAAGCAAGTCACGCAGACAGGTAAGACCGATCCAATCTTGGTGAGCAAGGAAATCAAAGTCCAGCGTAGTCGATTGCGGGACTGGCTCGGAGAACGCACGGTTGCCGAGGTTGCCAGATTGAGCGTGGCATTGCTGGTGGCCGTTTGTGCGCTCGTCGCTGGCGTAAAGGATCAACTCACGAAACTGGATCTACTGCCGGGGCTGATAGCCATTTTCGCAGCGGGATACGGTGTCGATGTACTGAAGAACTTAATCAATTCGAACAAGAATTCCTGATCCGATTCGCGCTGGATAGGACCGACAATGCCGGACTGGGTTTGGTGTTTGCCCATATCCTCTTTCTCCGGTTTCGAGCCTGCGTTGGCCAATACTAAAAGACGCGAGCGTTGGCTTTTGACCAACGCCCGTATGTGCAACTCAAGCCTTATTTCTGTCATCAGTTTCGAGGTAGATGAAAAGGATTCCGCCAATGAGCAGTTGGCGAAACTCGTGGCATGCAACGGCGGAACTCGTGGCTTAACGTCCTACGCATCGGCCGAGTGCAGCGAACACCACTGGCCAAGAGTACGGTTGCGAAATGGGCACTCCGTCCGCCAATAATTCGGCTTCGCCGTTGCGGGTCACAGAGGGCAGCTGCTAGCCTGAGGGCATTATGCTCATCATTGGGATCCGCTTATTTTTCTGGGGCTCGCAACTCACCTCTCAGTCCATGCACTGCGGCAAGTGTGGGTACGCAGGTCCGTTCACGTTGAAGAAAGGCATGCGCTTCGTCACGGTGTTTTTCGTCATTCCGGTGCTTCCCATCAGTGGCGTGATGCATGTCACGGAGTGCCAGCAGTGCAAGACCCGCTACCAAGCCAAAGTGAGCCAGCCTGGTTTGCAGCAGACCGAAGGCGTGCGATAATCTTCGACCGCGCCGCGCTTTCGGCGCGCCAAGCCGTGCATCGGGTTTCACCTGGAAAAGCTGGTGTTGATTCGAGCGAAAATAATTCTCGCGATGTCTGCCCCGCCCGTACGACACCACGCCAAGTAACGGACGTGATAGCATCCCGCGCATGCCCAGGAAGTCCAAGCGCGGAGGGGCGGATGGAAAACATGTTCGCCCGTTGTTTTCTGGCAGGGCTTCGCGCTGTGCCTGTGTTCGCACTCGTTACATGGGCATTGGTCTTCGTAACTGCTTTAATATTTCTCCGGAGCGATTCGTTATACAGCTTTCGACTGCACGTGTTATCGCCTGCGGTGTGGATAATCGTTGGAGTCTTCGCGACCGGAGTCCTGATTGAACTCAGAAGAATCAGGTCCAAACGCCGTGAGACTAGCGGTTAGTCTTGCCCAGAATCCTCTCCGCGGCTTCCGGCAACACGTCCACGAGCAGATGATCCAAGTATTGGCCGTTCGTATTCAGCCGGACCTTACAAAGCATGCAGCCGGGGGCCACGTAACCACCACCCGTGAAATAATCCTTGCGATGTTTGCCGAGCTCTTTCTGAAGTTCCTGGATAAATTCTTTGCGTTTCACCGGAATCTCACTTCCGGCAGAAGAAGGGAGAATTGTTTTTGCACGATGCGGGGACGGCGTCAAGCCTCGTGATCTTTTAGTTCGTGAACGCTCTGGCCTGGCGTGAGCGGAATCCCACCACTACCTTTTGCCCCTCTCCGCCGGGTATGCGGAGCCCGCTTCCGTTTCACCTAGCGAAGTCATTGTAATGGCGTTCGAAGATTGTGCAAGCAGCGAATGAGTCGTCCGCCGGAGCTTGGTTGTTAGCGTGGACCACTACTCGAGGCGAAGCGCAATCACGCGAGTTCAATTCGACGCTTTGGTAGACTTCGCATTCAACGAAGGAGCACGAGCCTTCAATAATTCCACCCCTCCAACACGTTAACAACGCTCAAATGAATCAAGTCGGACCACGAATGCAGCAAAGGGACCCGCGAGGGCAACGCCTTGCCGGCCCGTCGCACGAACGAGACTGCGATGTTCAACGGCCAAGGATATCCCGCTGACTGCTACCATTAAAAATGCAAAAATGGTCCTACGGAAAGCCAGGGAAGAAAACATGCGAATTCGAGTATATTGGCTGGCCTTGGCAATGACAGTCGTGGCCTCGACGAGTGGCCAGTCCGCCCGAAACATGCCCCAAACAGATTGCCCTGGGGACACCGTGGACAGACTGGGATCTCAAATCGCGCGACAATCGAGAGATTTCCTGGCAAGACTGAGGACCGCCGTTCAAGACGATCAGCGACTAAGAGTTGCGTCAATGGTCCACTTCCCGCTGAAAGTCAATTCGCCAAATGAAAACGTGCGCATTCGAGACCGCGATGAGTTCGTCCACAAGTACGAACAAATCATTAACGGGCGAGTCCGTGCCAAAATCCTAGACGAAAAGTCATCAAGATGCCTATTCGCCAATTCGAAAGGATTTATGGTTGGCGACGGCGAGGTATGGTTCGCTGAAACGATTCCGGGTGTTTTTAAAATTATAATAATTAACTCTAATGCTAACTAAACTCCCTAGTTAGAAGTTTCGGACCATGATCATCACCGCGCCCGGCGACGAGCCCCCACGGCTTGCTGACCATCAGCTGCAAACAATTCTTGGTCGACGGCCCGCCTCAACCATAAGAAAACACCGCTCACAAAGTGACCCGGCCTGGCACTATATGGACCTATTCTTTATCGCACCTACCGCACCAATGAGCCCGGCGACAGCAGTGATCAAGGCCGCTAGTCCGCCGAGAAAAGCCCACGGCGAACGCCCAGTTGACACATGCTGTGCGAGGAGTAGTACTGAATCTGCTTTCCAAATCGATAGAAAAGTCATCGCGGCCCCCAGATTGCCCTGGGCTTTGGCTATCGCCCACGATGAGTGAGTAAGGCGAAGGGTAAATTCGTTTCATTCTTTTTTACTGATTAAGAGCAGACCGAAGGATAGTTGGGATGGAATCTCGTTGAACAAATCGTTGGACGGAAGACAATTCCGCCAGGTAAAGAGGCAGAAGAGAGAACCAGAGAACCAATACCAAGCTATATTCCTGATACACGGCTGGTGGACACACCGTGTGTACGGTACAAATGAAGGGATAACAAAACAATGAAATTGAATGCTGGCATTTGTTTGCTTGGCCTTTTCCTCTTGCCCGCGCCCGCTGGATCGAACGCGGCACCGGAGCTCCCCCTCGTTGTGAGCACGATACAGCTCATTGCGACACCCGAACAATTTGACGGGAAATTGGTATCTGTAATCGGGTTTATACACATCGGTCGCGAGCAGGATTTACTTTTCGTTGGAGAGCAGGACTTCAATCATGCGATCGACGAGAATGCACTTTGGTTCCGTCTCAACGAAGGCATGGGACAGGATTGGCAAAAGCTGAACCGGAATTATGTCCACATAGTGGGAATGTTCAGTGCTAAGCACGAAGGGCCGATAACGTGTCCGAACGGTGGCTTTCCCGAGATTAGAAGATATGCAATTTGGTCGCTTCAGAGTAATCCGATCGGTAAGGCCTTAGACCAGCCTATTCCAAAGAATTGAACTTTGGACCGGCTTGGTAAAGACGATCCATGCGAACCTCGCGCCTGATCTGGACGTTGGCCACGGACCTTTGCGACGTTCATACTCTGAGTCATTCCTGAACCCAGGCCGCGGATTGGGCAACCGCTTCGTGGATCCTGTCACTCGCTGCAATTTGATTCTTCTGGCCGTCATTTGCAGCTTTCCAGGGCCCGCAAATCGCCACCCCGGTGAGTTTCGTCACGCCTCCCAGCTGCATTTGTCTCGCGCAGGATTTCCAGCACGACCCTCAATCCCGTATCATGCCTATGCCCGCAGTGCCGTGTGCGCCGGGCCTGCATGATCAGCACCGCGTCCGGGATGCTGTCCATCCTTTCCGCGTGTTTGGCCATCCCCTGCTTCAGTTCTGAGATTATAAGATCCTTAAAGAACGCGGAGTGTCTCTTATCGCACGGTTCTGCGACGAATTTCGATGCCACCCTGACGACAGTGACGACGGATTGACAGGGCTCAAGAACGGTGAACTAGGGGAGGACGTGATGAACAATTCTAATTCGTCTGGGGCGGGTACGGGCCGTAAAGCTGGCGCTGCACTAGCTTTTGAGAGCGTGGCAGACATTCTCGAACGAGAACTCCAGCCACTGATTGAGGATTGGCTGCGCCGTGTCAAGCAAGAACCGGACCTCACACGTATTCCGCTGAGCTATGAAGAGCGCACCCGCCATCTCCCTCATCTGCTGCATGATGTGATTTCGCGGTTGCGTCTGGAAGAAGGAACGAAAGCTCCGATATCGCAAGCCGCAGCGCAGCACGGGGACTTGCGGCACAAACAGGGTTACACAGTAGCCATGGCCGTGGAAGAGTCGCGTCTCTTGCAGGTCAGCATCTTCACCATGCTGCACAAAAACGAAAATCGCTTGGAATTCTCGTCGCTGTTGGCGGACATCGTGACCATCGCGGACGAGGTGGATGCGCAATTGAAAGAACAGATGCTGCTCTTCATGGCCGCAGACATCGCCGCCGCCGGGTTGGCTAAGCCCAATTGAACTTACATGGATTCGTTGCCAAGGGTCACGGGCATGCGGCGAGTCGTTGAGTTCAAAGCGGATTCACATTCTTCGCGACTCGATTGACATAATCTCGAATAAGTCGCGTGCTTTGCTCGTCGGTGTACATCTCTTTCCTTGGAGGCGGGAATTCAAAGCTCCTTGCATTTCCTGAAGACGCCTGTCCGCGAACTTCATCCCGCGTGTAAAATTGTCCCAAGCCCCCAGGGCCACCTGCGCTGCCAATGACGCCTTGAAGAAGCTCCGCCACTTCCTGATTATTGAGTTCCTGGTTACTCGTCGCACGAGTGCACCCGCCATGGCGCTCACCAACTCTACAGTTTCGCGACATGGGCGAACGACAAAAATCCGACGTGAACTGGCGTTACTCAGCGTAATCGGTGCTTCTTGGGCCAGTTCCGTTCTTCCTCTATGGGCGCATTCGAGGTAAGGTTCCGCCCCTCCGGGGCGGGATTTTTTCAAGGCATGTCTATCGTCCGATGCTCGTATCCGGTTATGACGGTGCAGCGCGGCAAGATCCGGTCCCGCGCAGCTGAACGTCCTGCAAAGAAAGGCCGACAATCGTAAATGAGTCGACGATCAAAAAGCGGCCCGGGTGCTAGTTGAGGCGAGGTGGTTCACAGTAAGGCCCACAGTATTTGTCAGTTGCTTTCCGGTGTAAGTATAGGCGGGGAATGAGACTAATGTGAGGACACCAGCGCGCCTCTGACGTGGCGCCGATGCAAGGAAACCCTTGAGATTACACTGACTGAGGGGCACGATTTTGTTGACGGTCGGGTCAGCGACGGCAGGGTGGCGCACGCATTCAAAAGCCCGGTGCGGGCGTCGGATTAGAATCCCCCGTAGAGTCGGTGCCGCCGCTACTGCCCGAAAGCCTTTGCGTGTGATGACAGCGGAATGTCGAAGTCACGAGACCAAGCTTCCGCGCACTCATGATGAAGATAAAGATCAATTTGCAGCCCACTCGCGTCTACTGGATAAGCTAGAGAGATGCCATTTTCGGGAGTGACAGGATTTTCGAAATCTTCGCAGTGATTGCAGGTGTGAGCCACGGCTTGTGCCTCGGGTTGCACCATACGGTTTATCGGACGGGCCGTCTGTGCCGTTTCGCACAGCATTCATCCGCGGCGGCTATATCAACGTGAGCGAGCCTAGCTGGGAACTGGACATGCGCAACGCTGGCAGAATTTAAGCGAATTCAATGCGGTTCCTACCGCTAGACGTTCCTCAGGCTGTGCTGGCGTGCATATCATGCGGCGATGAATGCGGGAGATCGCGTCGGCAATTTTGACTTTCATTTTTCTTGAGTCCATCTCCAGCATAGCGGCGAGGTAGAACTTCTGCCAGATGGGGTACCTAAGCGTGATGTTCATCAGATCCTCCTACAAGATGTTTTACCAGCCAGCGACGCAGGTGGTCTGTCCTGTTTCGTACTAACGGCAAACTAGCGGGTGAGCGTGGGACATAAACTGACTGATTCGAGAGAGGACGCAATCAGAAGGGGCTAGGGAATTGGCTCACCGCCGCTCGGATTGTTCCCTGTTAAGCTGTCCTCGCATCCGGCGACTTGGTCGTCCAGCTTTTTAATCGATTGTGCCAAGCTGATATCCATCGGATTGGCTTGGAAATGTTTGAACAACGACTCTCGTTTGGCTACCAATGCCTTGCGCTCTTCGCGCCAATCCTTATTTGGCATCTTTACCTCTTTGCTTGGCCCACCGCTTCTTCATCGCAAGCAAATCCATCAGTATGTTCTCCTCGAAAATTCTCAA
>JBEKSZ010000213.1:0-8785 GCA_049516615.1 Candidatus Acidiferrum sp.
ACAGGAGCTCCAGCAGGAGCGGAAGGCGCAGCAGGAGAAGTTTCGGGGATCGGATCGGGCAAGGGCTCACTATTCGACGGCGCTTTCCCCGTGGTTGAAGCATACAAAAGCAAGACAACGGCACCAAGAGCTACGAGCATATACACGCGTCTCTTAGCATCGATTGTCATCGCTTCCTCAGCGGCTGGGTGCCGTGCCGCAACAATATCATGGACGTGGCGGGCGTGATAACATCCGCGAGAATCTAGCGGGGTGTTTGCATGGACGTATTTTTCGCCTGGCTAAAAACGTACGAGTTCGTCGCGATCTGGCTTGAGGGAATTGCCCTGGTGCTGATTTTTATTTGGGATCGTAAGGATGGCCGTCAACAACATCGCGACACTGCGGCACAGCTACAAGCTTCGCACGACCAGATAGAAGCAATGCAAAAGCCGTGTGTTGTTTTCAGCACAGCCCCTCGCGACCCGGAGGACACCATTTTAGAGATGCACGGCACTGACAGTGCGATGATCCTTCGCTGTCCTGAAGCTTTAGCTCAATTGGAGAACATCGGCAGCGGCCCGGCGGTGAATATCCGGTACGTCATGCTCCACACGAATCAGCCAGAAGCTGCAGTCCAGGGTCCCACCGGCTATCTGGTTGGTATGTCGCCCGCCGAAAAGTTTTCAACTCCAATTTCGCGGAACTCGCTACTCGGTGTCGAATGGAAAATCAGGGTAACCTACGAGAGTTTGAGCGGACGCATGTACAAAACGGAAACAATTGTGAACGACCTTGTTCTCACCAATATCAGGTTTGAAGGCTAAATTGTTTCCCATCCGTATGTGGCGGGTCAGTTCGAATTCTCGGTTGAAACGTGGTTTCCAGTCGAGCGGAGGTGTCGAATGAGAACGGCGACTGTTTTGATTTTCTTTGTCGTGTTAGTTGGGGTTGGCTACGGATGCCATCGGAAAGGCTATTCGGAAGGTTATTCTCATACCGTTCAGAAACTTGACCCCATTAATGGTGCTGAATACGCCCTCTAGGCTATACACGCGGACACGACGCGGGAGAAGCCGAGACGCTCCAGAAGGATCTTGTGGAGTGCAGCGAAAAGCCAGCCCATAAGTCGCCTTGACTGTCTGGTGTCAACTGGTGCAGCTCAGATACGATTTACATTTTTATCTACTCCGCCCGAGAAGTAGTCTTCGCTTCGTTCAAAATCCTCTCCGCTGCCTCCGGCAACACCCGCATGACCAGGTGCTCCATGTATTGTCTGTGGGTCTGAAAGTTGATCTTGCATTTCACGCACCCCGGCATCATCACGCCTTTGCCGCCGTGCGCCATCGGAACATCTTCCGTGCAAAAGACATCGAACTGATGCGGGTACAGCTCTTCCTGAAGTTTCTGGATAAATTCTAGACGTTTCACATTGCACCGAAACTTTCCGGCAGAGGAAGGGAGTCGCAGTTTCCCGCGATGCGAGGACTGCGTCAAGCTCTGGATTTTGGATCGTCGAAAAGAAGGCGCGAACCCATCGGCCCGCGCCCTCGTTTTCAGCTACTGCTTACTTGCCGCACCCAGAGCAATCAGAGCAACAGTCCGCGGAAGCGCAGCACGCGTTCGCTGCACTTACTGCTTTCGCTGCTCCTGCAAAGGTGAGTGCGATTACTGCCATCAACACAACTGCACGGATATTCTTCACGGATTTTTCTCCTTTGAACAATCAGTCAGATTCTTTGTGACGATGGCAATGCCATCAGGAAGATCCCGAAGGACTACGCGGGTTTCTAGATACGAAGCAAACGAATTTTGAGGAGCGTATCTCGGCCACTGTGCCAGACAGAGGGCACGAGTTCCACTGTGTCAGAAGACCTTTGCGGCAACTCGAAACCGGAGGCAAGAACGAAATCCAGCGTAGGAGCGACCGCAAGCGCGACGGAGTCCGGCTTCGGCGCTACGGTTATTTCAAGAGGGCAACAAGACATCGGTCCCGCGGGCTTGCCGTCGTGATTCCCTGGAGCCTTGCTGGAGCGATGGCAATGTTCCATGTTCGCCATCGGCTCTGATTGATCGTGATTCGCAAGTGCGGGCAGCGTACATCCCATGAAACAGGCCAAGACGGCCATCCACAACGAAATCATTGTGGCGGTGACTTTCTTGAATATGTGAAGCCGGGGATTCATCTCGTCTAGCGTATACCTGTCGATTGCACAAGACAATTGCTGGGAGCTCAAGCGGGCCAATTGACTACACTCGTACGCTATGGTACATCTGTAGCATGAAAGTGTTGAACCTGCGAAACGTCCCAGAGGATTTGATTCGGCGTGCCAAGGCCGCAGCCGCTATGCAGGGGATCACGCTAAAGGACTGGATGCTTAAAGCGATGCAAGAGAAGTTAAAAAAGACAAAATGACCACGACAAAGATCCTGACGTATGAAAATTTGCGCGATGCTTACCTTGCTGAGGACAGGCGTCGGAACAACTACGCAGGCATAAAAATTCTTGATGAGTATTTCGGCGGCATGGAGGCCAAGAAGATCGACACCTCGCGTGTCAAAGCTTTTTACGCATGGCGTCGTGAGGCTGGGTGCGGCGATGCCACGTTGCTGCGAAACATAAATCCTCTAAAAGCCGCGTTCAAGCTCGCAGTGATGGACGGGAAGCTCCAGCCCAACCAGGTTCCGAACTGGGGCCGACTCAAGGATTCAGAACCCCACGGTACGTACATCACGCCAGAGCAGTTCCGCGTTTTGCTGGGCCACTTGCCGGAAGACCTGCGTCCCCTGTTCACCTTCCTCTATTCGACAGGCTGCCGCATTGGCGCTGCGCAGCGGATCGACTGGAGCATGCTGTCCGGGGATTGCCGGGTGCTGACCTTGCCTGCCCATATTATTAAAAGCCGCAGGCCACTCACGCTCGTGCTCGATGGCCCAATTTTAATGCCACTCGCGGAGCAACTCAAAAGCAAGCCGCAGCAAGGCCCGGTGTTCTGCTCCACGAATTATCGAGAAGACTGGAACAAGGCCTGCGATGCCGCGGGCCTCCGCGGTTACGATGCCGTCAAACGTGTGCGCCTGGGCGACGGCGGCGCACGCATTCACGACCTTCGCTGTAGCGGGGCTATGAATTTGCTGCGTGCAGGCGTTGACGAGAGCACAGTACTGAAAATTGGTGGGTGGAAGACCCGAAGTATGCTCGACCGCTACAATGTGCCCAACCTGGAAATTATCGGTGAGGCGCTGACGAAGTCGGGCGAGTTCGTGGCCCACAAGATGGCCGCAGTGAATGCTGGCGATGATGCATCGAGGCGAACGGCATTAGAGGCCGAAACTGTAGCAGGATTGTAAGGCACCGCATGCCACGGGCCGAAACGATGCCCCTCTTTCCGAACTTGAGTCACGCAAAATGCCACAGGTAGCGGAAGCGTGGTATGCTGGCTCCCGACAATCTTCCTGCGCCTCGTGGCATCGTCAACCCTAAGCCCTTTCCGCAGCACAGTTGAATCGCACATATAAGGAGTCCCGGTGAAGAACCTTTGGACGGGGACGGAAGCCGAACTCCGTCAAAATCTCCAACATGACAACCTTGTGCCCGCGCGACAGAGCCGGAAGGCCCCGGCGTTGGACAATCCTCGCGCACTATTAACTGTGAACGAGGCGGCAAGATATTTGAAGGTGAGCCGTCGGACGGTGCACACGCTCATGAAGAGCAAGCAGCTGACGTTTTCCCGGGTACGCAGTTCGCCCCGCCTGCGGGTACAGCATCTGGAAGACTATCTAGACAAGCGGACTGTGATCGAGTGCGCCATCAATCACCGAAAGCGGCGAACATCTTCTTGACTCGCTTGCGGTCTTGCTTGGGCGTAGCCTCATCAGCCGCAAGGTAGCGTTGCGTAGTGACAACATCTTCGTGCCCCAACAACAAGCGAGCAACCTCGATGCCTTCCTCGTTTGCGACCAGCGTCGCAAAGGTCTTGCGAAATTTGTGCAGGCCGATGCGGCCTTCTACCCCGGCAGCCTTGGCCAAGCGTTGGACCACGCGAATCAAGTGCTGACTGGGAGCGTCGTCGCGGTTGGGGAAAATCAAACTGCTGGATTTTGCACCGTAACGTTGCTTCCTGTTCTCCAGGCGTTTTAGTAGCCCCTCGTCGATGATGATGTCCTTCTCCCGCGCCGAATTATTCTTCGGCGTCCAGGCAATCTCCGGGTAGCCCGGGAAAGTGCCTCGGGGTTTCGAGGTCACGTTTACTGTGCCGTTTTCAAAATCAACGTCACTGTATTGCGCGTGAGCCGCCTCGTCGTCCCGAAAGCCAGTCTTGAGAAAAAAGTGCACTAGGTCTTTGTCGTCTTCTGCGCTCCAGGGGTTGTTGTCGTGCCGTTTGATTGTGTCGGCAGCCGCGAGCATGCGCTTCACGGCGTCCACCGAATATTTTTCCTTGCGCGCCCGGACTTCCTTCGGCCAGTCTTTGGGCTTCAGAGGCATCCCAACTCCCGCGTCAATAAGAAATACGCGAACGTCTTTGAGCTTGTTCCGGTAAGTGTTGTTCGGATGGCCGCCGACCCGCGTTTTCAAGTTCGCCTGCAACCAGCCAACAAAGCCTAGTATCGTGTCCTTGCAAATTTGGTGTACGGTCGTCACATTGCCGGAAGCGCAGAACGTTTGAAATTGGCCGAGAGAAGTCAAGTAACTCTGGATGGTCCGCGCTTTGCGCTGTTTGTTCCTCACGGAAGTCTCAAACTCGGCGATCTCTTCCTCTAGACTGCGAAACCTGACCATCGGCTGCTGTGGCTCCACTGGCAGCTTGCCTTCGCGGACACGAAAAAAGTCACGCTCGATCCGCTGGTAAACGCTGTAGGCATCCACATGGTCCTTGCCGAGCCCCTGCACATGGCGCTTCACGCGTCCGGTGCAGCCCGGAAACAGACAGTGGCCAGCGATGTGGGGGTAGCGAGCGTAAAACCCGAGGATGGCATCCGGCATATAGACTTTGCCACGGTACTCGATTGGAAGTCGGACAGCGTTGCGCTTGGTTTCGACAGGTAATGTTGGGAATTTTCCGGTGCTGTCGTTGACGCGAACACAGAGAACAACCTTGGCTTTGGCCACGCAACACCGTAGCAGTACCGTATGCATAAGTCAATGCATATTACACTTAATAAAGCAGGCGTACGTTTTCGCGTTGTGTGGATTAAAGCCCCTCGCCCGGCACCACCTTTCACCGTTTCCTCTACCGAAGGAACTTCCCTAGATCGCCGAGATCACCTCCTGGGGTTGCCAAGGCCTGTAAAGTTGGCGATGCCGAGGACACTTCCGCCGCGCCGCATTTTTAGGCGCTGGCCAAGAACGCCGCGCAAGTCGCTTGCCCCAGTTCCCGCGCACCAGCTAAACTCCGCCTGCACCTTATGACCAGCGATGTCCAGGCTGCTGCCCGAAGAGCCTCCCCGCCGAAGCGCCCTCTCAAGGGTTTCTGGGCGCTGATCGCCGTGCAGTTTCAAGGCGCCTTTAGCGACAACGCCCTCAAGTGGCTGGTCAGCTTCCTCGTTCTCAAATCCGCCTTCGCCAAGGACGATCGCGACCTGTGGTTCGTTCTCGTGGTTCCGCTGCTTTTTTCCATTCCCTTTCTGCTGTTTTCCATCCCCGGCGGTTACTGCGCCGATAAATTCAGCAAGCGCAGCGTCACTCTGGGCACGAAATGCCTCGAACTCACCACTATGACGCTGGCAACCTTCGCTCTTGCCACCGACAGGCTCGGCCTCTGCGCCGCTTGTCTCTTCCTGGTTAGCTCGCAAGCCGCCATCTTCGGTCCCACCAAGTACGCGCTGCTGCCCGAATTGCTCCCGGTGGAAAAACTCAGCTGGGGCAACGGCATCATCGAACTAACCACGCTACTCTCCGCTATTTTCGCCGCCTTGGCAGCAGGATTTCTCGCCGACACTTTTTACGGCCGGCAGGTCTGGTCCGGCGTCATCTTCCTCACGCTTTCCGCTACGGGATTGCTCGGCGCGCTGGGCATCGATAAACTGCCGCCCGCCGACCCTTCCCGCCGCTTCAAATGGAACTTCGCCGGAGAACTCTTCGGCGAAATTAAGCACATGCGCGAAGACCGCATCCTGTTTACCGCTGTGATGGCCAACACATTTTTCTGGTTTCTCGGTTCCCTTCTCCTTCTGAATATCGTTCTCTACGCTACCGACGTTCTGCACGTCGATGAAATTCACAGCAGCTACCTCTTAGCCGGTTTGAGTCTCGGCATTGGCATCGGCAGTTTCCTCGCCGGTCTGGCCTCCGGCCGCAAAATCGAATACGGCATGATCCTTCCCGGCATCGCGGCCCTGGCCATACTGGCTGCAGTCCTGTCCCTGCCTGGACTCGGCTTCACTGCCGTTCTCGTGCTTCTCGCCTTTCTTGGCGGCGCCGGCGGCTTTTTCGTCGTGCCCGTCAACGCCTCCATCCAGCACCGCCCTCACCCCGAGGAAAAAGGACGCACTATCGCCGCCGCCAATCTGCTGTCGTTCATCGGCGTAGCTCTGCAACCCGTGGCGCAGTACGCCATGCTGCACCTCGGCCATCCTAATCCCGCGCGTATCTTTCTGATTTGTTCGGCATTAAGCCTGGCCATGGCTTTCGTCCTTTTCCGCATGCTTCCACAGCTCTGGCCCGTCGCCCTCGGCTGGACTCGCCTGCGCCCAAGCGTTACCCTATAGCTCCGTTCGACAGGGGTTCCGCCCGGCGGGACAGTTCGAGCGGGTCATCGTCAATTGCTATAAGGATGTCGAGGACAGAATGGCCACGGTTACCACTTGGGCCGGTGTGCCCCCATCGTCAAATGGAGCGTCTCGCAAGACGCACAAGGCGAAAGACGGCCACCGCGCGTTGTCCGATTCCATGGACCGCGTTTTGAACACCCTGGAGAATCTGCGCGGTGCCGCGCGCGACGCCGCCGACAACGACGACCTGGTGCACGATCTCCGGGTGAGCATCCGTCGTTGCCGCTCGGTCGCCGAGCTTCTCGGAGAAGTCGATCCCGAACCGGCGTGGCCAGCGATGGGTCATGCCGCCAAGAAACTCTTCGACGGCCTGGGCGCCCTGCGCGACGCGCAAGTGCTGAAAAGCTGGGTGCAAAGGCTGGGGCCGCCCGAAGATCCTATTGCCTCCCAAATGCTCGCTGATTTTTCCGCCCGCGAGCCCCAACTCCGCCAGGCAGCCTTCCGCGCCGCACGCAAGTTCGACGAAAAGAAATGGAGGCGTCTCGAGCGCGGATTGCGCCAACGCAGCCGCCTGGTGCCCCTTGGCAGTCTGGCCGCGGAATGCCTTGTCCTCGAACGATTTGAAACCGCCAAGGAATTGCATTCCCGGGCCTTGCGCACGGAGAAACCGAAACCCTGGCACGCCCTGCGAAAATCCGTGAAACGGTTCCGCTACACCGTGGAAAATCTTTTGCCGGAGCACCACCTCAGCTGGCGCGAGGATCTGAAGCGCGTGCAGGACCTGCTCGGCGATGTCCATGACTTCGATGTGCTGGCCGAATCCGTGGAAAATGTCTCCGTCGAAGACGCTGCAACCGAAAACGTCGCGGCTTCTCGCCACGCCTGGCGCGAATTGCTCGCCCGCGAGCGCGCCGAGCGCATCGCCACCTATCGACAGCTCACAACCGGCAACACCAGCCTGTGGAGCGCATGGCGCCACGCCCTGCCTCACGGCGAACGCCTGCAAGCCGCCGCCATGGCCCGCCTCCGCGCCACGGCGCGCGCCGCCGACACGCATCCCCACCGCACTGCGCGTACCACGCGCATCGCCAAGTCTCTGTTCGACAGCTTGCGCCGCGCCAAGGTCGCCGCTGCGTTCGCCGATCCTCGCGCCCGCCAACTGCTCGCCGCAGCCGCCGGCCTGCACAACGTCCGCTCCGAAAGCTCCGACGATTCGCGGCAAGCGAAATCTCGACAGAAAATCGCCCATAAGTTTTTGCAGCGCCTGGCGAAACCGCCGGGCTTGCTCAGCGACGATTGGAATATTCTTCTGGCCACCGTGCGCTACCATCGTGGACCCGAGCCCCAGGAAAAGAGCCCGGTCTTTTCCAAGCTATCGCGCGATCAACAAAACCAGGTTCGCGCTTTGGCTGGCGTTCTGCGCCTGGCCCGCGCCCTCCGCAAGTCCGGGATTGATGCTTCCTTGCGCTTCCGCGCCGAAAACACCGGCGAGGCTGTCATCCTCCGCATCCCCAGCCTGCCCGACTCCATCGAAACCGCCGCTCGCCTAGCTGCTGCGAAACATCTCCTCGAAGTCCATCTGGCAAAACCCATCGTCCTTCGCCCGCCGCTCACCACGACGCAAATCCTAACTCCCGCCGACACTTCGTCTGCAAAAGCCGAACTCCAGCACTTCGCCGTAGCCTCGGACTGAATTTTTGCTGGGCAACCGGGAAATGCCCGTCAGGGAAGGAAACCCCAGGCAACCTCGCCGGCATGGCCAGTCTTCAGGCGCAAGCTTGGGGGCCGCAGCGGGCAATTTTTCGGGCGATGACTTGGACGGTCCGGCCCCTGGGGCGAGGCGGGCGCACTGGCGAAAGGAGTTCCCGCCCGCGCATGCCGGGCCCGTGTTGCTGCTGCTCGCGGAATCCGACACTCGCCCGGCCGGACCTATCCAGTGCCGGCCCTGACGACAACTCCGCTTGGGGGATATAACCTAAAACCTGACCGGAGCTAGAATGCGGCGACAATCACCGTCCGCGGCCGCAAAACGGCTGGTCATCGCCAGTCAACGCAACGGCCCAGTGCTTTAGCCCCTAAAGGAAAACCCGCGAAC
>JBEKSZ010000214.1:0-8612 GCA_049516615.1 Candidatus Acidiferrum sp.
TATTGTGCGCGCGGCCAATACCGCTTTCGAGCATACCGCCGCACCAGACCGGAACGCCAGCCTGTTGCGCCAAGTCATGAATGCGCTTGGCCACCGTGAAGCCGCCCACGCGGCCCAGCTTGATATTGATAATCTTGCAGGCATCGAAGTCGATGGCGGCCTTGGCTTGTTCCTCGCTGTGGATGCATTCGTCGAGACAGATCGGCGTATCCAAGCGGCGCTGCAGCTCAATGTGACTGTACAGGTCATCCCAGCCGAGCGGCTGCTCGATCATCATCAAGTAATAGTTGTCGAGTTGCTTTAAGGTGCGCCAGTCCTCCAGGCGATAGGCGGAGTTCGCATCAACCATTAGTTTAATCTGCGGAAATTCCTTACGTAGTGCTTTAACTTCTTCCAGTTCCCGTCCCGGCTTGACCTTTATCTTGATGCGCTGATAACCCGCAGCGAGTTCCTTCCTCACGGCTTCCGTTAAATCCTCAACCGTTGCTTTAATTCCCACAGAGACCCCGCAGGAGATGTGCTTCTGAATTCCGCCAATGAGTTTCGCAAGGGGAAGGCCTTTCTGTCGCGCTTCGGCTTCCCAGACCGCAGCCTCCAGTGCCCCTTTCGCCATGTTGTGTCCGCGGACGCGCTCGAGCATGGGCCAAATGTCGGCGGCCGACACAAACTCTTTTCCTTTCAGCATGGGCCAGAGGTATTCCGTCAAGATCTGCCAAGCGGTGTCCACGGTTTCCGGACTGTAGTAAGGGTCTTCGCCAGCAACACACTCGCCCCAGCCCGTGGTGCCGTCGAGGTTGACCTCGAGCAACATGATCCTGCGTGCAGTGGTCAATCCCATGCTGGTCTCAAACGGGGTGACCAGTTGCATGTGCAGTTCGCGAAGTTTTATCTCATGGATACGCATAGCTGTCTCAAGGCAACGCCCGGGCCAAGACGTAAGCGGGATGATGGCCCCTAACGACTGCGGTCGCGATGTATCCGCGGTCGAAGGCCTCGGTGAATTCCGCGCGCAGGCGATCTTGCACGGCCCTTGCGTCGGAAATCTCCTCGCCCGTGTAGGGCAGTCCGGCCGGCACGCGAATAAAGAGGCCCTCGACTTCCTCGCCCGCTCGCGAGTTGAAGGTCGAAGGCGCCCGTTCCTCGATTTCTCCGGCGCCACTATCGACCATCGCAATCACGCGTGTTTCCTCCAAGTTCCATTCCGCGACCAACCGATCGGTGCGCAAGCCACGATGAAGTGGGCTCGTTGTCACGCCGTACAGGTTTGGCAGATACCTCCGGCAGACGGCTCCCAGCCGATTCAAGTTGAAGTACGCGTTGCGCACCTCGAGAGGGTCAAACGTCCACTCAATCAATTTTATGCCGCGCTGCAGTGCTTCCGCCCTTTGAAACAACTTTAACCTTCGTCCGAGGCCTTGGTTGCGATATTCGTCGCGGACCGCTGCCATATGCGAGTGCAGATAGGGCTGGCCACCCCGCACTCCGGCCACCGCCAGAATGAAGCCTACCAGGGCGTCTCCTCTAAACGCGCCGATCACCTGCCCGCCCGTGTGCGCGGCGACCACAAACATGGTTCGCGGCTCGATTTCGAGCGGCTCTTCGTCCCAGACTTCGCGCTGCAATTCGACACAGGCGTGAAATTCTTCCAGGGTGTGGCAACTGCGAATCGCGACCTCTCCGCTCATAGAGTCGCGGCGCGCCGTTTGCCGGGCTGGCGTTTTGCCTGTGCTCGGGAGGTCTCGCCCGCGCTTCCCTCCGCGCCGCCCGGCCCCGCCAGCGCAATTTTGGCGGGGCGAGGAATGCCTGGGCGATTCGCCTTGGATCGCAGATTGAAAGCGTGGCGTTTTTCCCGGTGCTTGGCACGATCCCAAAGCCTTTCCATCTCGTTGCGCGGAAGGCTGCCCAGTTCCCTGCCGCTCCCGCGCGCCTCGGCTTCCATCGCGCGAAATCGCGACGAAAATTTCCCGTTGGCCCGCTTGAGGGCGATCTCCGGGTCGATTTTCAGAAAGCGCGCCAGATTGACCGCGGCGAAGAGCAGATCGCCCATCTCCTCTTCAAGAGCGCTGCTGTCCGCCTCCGCGAGCGCGCTCTCCAGCTCCCCGCTCTCCTCGCGAACCTTCTCGAGCACCCCATGCGCGTTATCCCAATCGAATCCGATCCGCGACGCCTTGCGCGTCAACTGAAAGCCTTCGAGCGTGGCGGGGAGGGATCGTGTCACGCCATCGAGCACTGATGGCGGGGCTTTCCCTTTATCCCGCGCGCCAGCCGCCGATTCTCCTGTGGAATGCGCGCCCGCCCGGCGCTCTTCGGCCTTGATCCTGTCCCAGTTGCGCAGCACTTCCGCCGAATTCCTCACGGCCACGTCTCCGAACACGTGCGGGTGCCGCCGGATCATCTTGTCGTGAATCGCACGAATGACGTCCACCACATCGAACCGCCCGGCTTCCCGTGCAATATCTGCATGAAACAACACCTGCAAGAGCAAATCACCCAACTCGTCGGCAAATTTGGTGTCGTCGCCGGCTTCCATGGCGTCGAGGACCTCGTAAGCCTCCTCAATCAAGTAGGTCCGCAAGGACTGATGGGTTTGCTCGCGATCCCAAGGACAGCCCTTGGGCGCGCGCAAGCGCGCCTGCACCGCCGCAAGTTTCTCAAACCACTGCGCGGTCCCTGCTGGGAGCAGCGCCTTCGCGGCCGCGCGGTTCGCCGAACCAGCGCGGGGTGGTCGAGATTTCTTGCTCTGGCGTTTGGGAAGCTTCGCGCGGGCAGCGGGCATGGAGGTGCTGCGGCAGCCACTCCGCCGCAGACGGTCCACTGTACTTTGCCCGCCACCATTTTGACAAGGGCGCGCTGGCCTTTGGGTCAAGGCTCGTTAAAAATGTCCCCTTTCTTACCTCGTTAGAAATGTCCCTTTGGGGGTGTTGTTTCGTCGCTTGTTCGTTTCCCGGGTCTGGCACAGGTTTCGCAAGGCCCCGGCGCCTATCGGCCAGTTCATCCGGCAAGATATCGTCCCCCGCCGCCAGAACGGGTGTCAGGACGAATGCCGCCTTGAGGCGCCGGAAGAGAAAAACCACAAGCAGAGCACCAGCAAGAGAAGCTCGCGACGGGTTGCGTGGCGGGCCACCCAGCCACGCACTCCTCTCGGTCGAGCTCCGTCTGCACCAAAGTGGGTGTGCTGCCTGAATGAGAAAGCCGGTCGCTGCGAGCGCTCATCGGCGACGGCTGGCACGCTCAAAATTGTCACTCGTGATAAACTTGAGAATACCTAGAAAGCCGAGGAATGTCCCTTGTCTGACGACAAACAACACGAACACAAGCAGGATGAAGGTTTCCGCGTCATCGACCGCCGCCCGTTTACCTCCGAGGGCGAATTGCGCCCGGAAGTCGCAGAGCAGGAAGCCCGGGAAGCCAGACTCGAAGCCCAGCGCGAAGTGGCCAAGACACCGTCTCCAGCCGCTCCCGGACCGCAAGCGGTCCCCGCGATTCCTGCGGCCGAGATCCCAAGCCGCTCGCCGGCCTTTGAAAATCTCGTCCGCATGCTGGGCAGCAACGCCGCCATGGTTCTCGGTGGCTACGCCGACCCCCGCACTGGCCAGCCCGTGATCGACCCCGAAGCTGCGCGCGAGTTCATCGACATGCTTGACGCGCTGCACGAAAAGACCGCCGGCAATCTGGCTCCGGAGGACGACACGCTCTTGATCGATCTGCTGGGCAAACTCAAAATGACCTACCTGGAGGTCAACCAAGCTCTGGCGAAGCAAGCCCAACAAGCCGCTATCGGTAAAGCCAAGGCGCGCCCCTAGGTCTTCGCACGCGGCGAGGGGCCGCCGGTTTTGAACAAGGCAAACCCGCCTGACCTGTTCTGCGGGGCACGCGCCGCCCAACGGGAGCTTCCGGCGTCCCGCAGGAGCATTATCCCTGGCGAACACTCTGGCCGAACGCACCCCGCTCACGTGCTTAACTGTTAGAATTTCCCTGTTCCGTTTTTATGCCCATGTTCGCCGCTCCCATCAAAATCACGGTTCTTGGCTCCGGAACCTCCATGGGCGTCCCAACGCTGAGCTGCCACTGCCGCGTGTGCAGCTCCAAGGATCCTCACGACAACCGTCTGCGCCCTTCCCTGCTGCTCTCCCGCAACGGGCAAAACGTGGTGGTCGACACCACGCCGGACTTTCGCCAGCAGGCCCTGCGAGCCAGCATCGACCGTCTCGACGCCGTGCTCCTGACTCATGCGCACGCCGACCACATCATGGGCTTCGACGACATCCGGCCCTACAACATCCGCCAAAAATCCGCTCTGCCGGTTTACAGCAACGAGGAAACCTTCGCCGTCCTGCGGCGCGCCTTCTCCTACGTTTTCGACAACCGCCCCACCTTAAGCACCATTCCCAGCGTGAAGCTCCAGGTAATCGATGGACCCTTTGAGCTCCTCGGCGTGCCGTTCCTCCCCGTTCCGCTCATCCACGGCAACATCGAGGTGGTCGGCTTTCGCTTCGCTAACGCCGCGTATCTGACCGATTTCAGCGCCGTCCCCAAATCGTCCATGGCGCTGCTTGAAGGCCTCGACGAACTGATCGTCGACGCGCTGCGTGACGTGCCCCACCCGATGCACCAAACCATCGAGCAAGCGCTCGCGCTGGTCGAACAACTAAAGCCCAAGCGCGCCTGGTTTACGCACATCGCTCACGACCTGGCGCACGCGGAAACCAACGAGCGCCTACGCCAGCTGGGATTCAGGAATGTGTATCTGGCTTATGACGGTTTGGAGCTGGAAGTTCCCGTCGAGGGGAAAAATAAAGCCCCGGCCGGCAGCCCGCAGCGACATCCCTCCTCGGGTCTGTCAGCGGCCGAAAGCGCAGTCGCAGAATATCCGAGGCTGAAGATATTTCTTTCCGCCGAGAGCTGGCACTCCGCTTATGCCAGTTCGGGACGTGGCAGCGTCCTGGCCATCGGCAACTACGATGGCATCCACCTCGGCCACCAGGCCATTCTGCGCGCCGACGTCGAACGCGCTCACGAGAGCGGCGCAGTCTCTACGGCTCTAACCTTCGACCCGCCACCGCTAAAACTGTTGCGCCCGGAGGCCGCCCCGCTGCGCCTCTCAACCAACGCGCAGCGCATGGATGGGTTCGCAGACGTGGGCCTTGAAGCCGTGGTGGTCTTGCCCTTCACGCTCGAACTGTCGCGCCTGTCGCCTGCGGATTTTGTCGAACAGATTCTGGTGCGCGATTTGTGCATCAAGACCGTGCTGGTCGGGGAGAATTTCCGATTCGGTCATCGCCAGGCGGGCAACGTCAAATTACTCCGCGAGCTCGGTCAGCGCCTCGGCTTTGAAGTCGCCATTATTCCGCCGGTCATGTACCGCGGCGAAATCGTCTCGAGCACTCTCATCCGCCACGAAATTGCCGCGGGGAACGTCTGCCGGGCCGCCCGCCTGCTGGGCCGCCCGTTCGTGCTTTCCGGACCGGTGGTCAAGGGCACGGGCACGGGCAGCAGATTCACGTTCCCAACATTAAATCTTGCACCCGAGCAGGAACTGCTGCCGGGCCGCGGGGTCTATATCACCCGCACTTATTTCGCCGGCCTGCCGCGCAGCGTGCGCTCAGTAACCAACGTCGGCATGCGCCCTACCTTCAACGGTACGGCGTTAACCGTAGAAACGCACTTGCTTGAAGCGGTTCCAGAAAATAGGCCGCCAGGTATGGAGGTCCGTTTCTGGAAGCGCTTGCGCGCGGAGAAAAAGTTCAGCGGAGCAGAGGAGTTGCGCGCTCAGATCGCGAAAGACATCGCGCAAGCACAGCGATTTTTCTCGCTCTTGCGCCGCATGCGCACACACCGCTCTTTCGCCGAGACCTACATCCGGCTAATGCCTCAGCCGTGATTCTCTTTGCCATCCGCTGGACTTAACAAAAGCCGCGTGAATTGCCGTTGCGCGGGAGGGCGGGAATAGGGTCGTGCCCGTACCACCAAGGCTGTAAAGCGGGTCTGTTCGGACTCTTGCAAAACTGCTAGCTGTTTCCTAAAGTCTACGCACTGTGACGCCCCGCACGCTCCGCCGCCAAACACTCCGCGCAATACCCGCCCACTTCCGTGCGCGACACCGTCACCCGCATCCCAAAATCACGCGCAATCTGCTCCTTGAGCTGCTCGTAGAGTCGCGACTCAAATTCCCGCACTTTCCCGCAGCGCAAGCACGCCACGTGAATATGGTCCCGCGGACCGTGGCTCTCGTAGTAATGGCGGTCCCCGCGCAAATGCAGCAGGTCTAACTCGTCGATCAAGCCCTGTTTTTTCAGCAGATCAATGGTGCGGTAAACGGTGACGAGGTGCACATCCGAATCAATCTTCCGCGCGCGCTCGAGAATCTGGTCCACATCCAGATGCTGCTCGGCGTCGTCCATCACCTGCAGAATCACACGTCGCTGCCGCGTCATGCGCAAGCCACGATCCGCTACGGTCTTCTGCAACCGCCCGGTGGTTTCCGCGGTATTGATGCGCTCGCCGGTGGACACCCGGTGGGTCACCCGCTGCGCCGCGCCATGCGTTACGCCCGAAGCCATTGGTCTTCGCTCTCCGCTGGCCGCAAACCTGGGCGCTAGGAATGCGCCGCCAGTCGCCGCAGCACGTCATGATACATAACAATGGCGAAGAGCACCAAAAGGAATACCAGCCCAACTTGCACGAAACGCTCTTTAAATCCCAAACTCAGATCCCGCCGCATAATCCCTTCGATGGCCAGCAACAGAATGTTCCCGCCATCCAGAATCGGAATGGGCAGCAGATTCAAGATCCCCAAATTCACACTAATGAGCACCATCAACGAAATCACCGCCAGCGCTCCGCGATCCACCGCGCGCTTTGCCGCATGTGAAATGCCCACTGGCCCCTGCAACTGATTGATGGAAACCTTTCCGCTGAACAGCAAGCCCACGGTTTCCGCGGTCTTCTGAATCGTAAGCCATGTCGTCGCGGCCCCGTCACGAATCGATTCCGTAAGCGGCACGCGCCGGTACAGTGTCTCGTCCTGCACCGAAACGCCCACCTGATACAGGCTTTCGCCAGTGTCGGTAGGGTTCAGTTGCGGCGTGACGTTGGCGTGCGCGCTCTGTCCTTTGCGTTCCACGTCAATCGCCAAAGTCTTACCGCCCGATGTCCGCACGCGGTCCACAAACTGTCCCCAATACTGAATCGGTTGCCCATCGACAGCCACCACCACGTCGCCGTCGCGCAGGCCCGCGCGGTCCGCCGGGTAACCGGCGGCGACCTCATCGAGCACGGCGCGCCGCGGCGGATAACCGAGGGCCAATTCGGCGCTGGCCGGGTTTTTCACCGCCACGTTGACCGTTCGCACCTGGCCATTCGATTCCACGCGTATTTGCAGGGGCTCGGCCGCACCCGCCTTCTCGATGGCCTTGTACGCCTGCTCCCAGGTGCTCACCGGGGTTCCGTCGATCGCTTGCACCGTATCGCCAACCCGCAAATCGCTGTGCGGGGCATCCTTGTCTGAAGCCAGGGATACAATCTGCGCCGGTTGGTTGAGATAGGACGAATACGGCTCGCCGTTGATGATGAAAAATCCCGCCAGGAGCAAGATCGGAAACACCAGGTTTACCGCCGGGCCCGCAAACGAAATCAGCGCCCGCTGCCATCGCGGCTTGCTCGTCAATTCATCCGTCGCCCAGCCAGCCCTAAGCATCTGGGAGTCGCGGGTTTCCGCGCCATTACTACCCGCCGCGCCTGGCGCTTTTTCTTCCCCGCTCCCCGGTAGCCACTTATGGTCAGCGGAATCAATCTCCGTGGGATCCTGCCCAGCCATGCGCACATATCCGCCCAGCGGCAAGGCGCTGATGCGGTAGTCCGTATCTCCGCGCTTCCATCCAAACAGCCGCGGCCCAAACCCAATGGAAAACACATCCACGCGCACCTTGAACAGGCGCGCCATGGCGAAATGTCCCCATTCGTGAATCAGTATCATCACGCCGAGAACCAGTCCAACTCCCACCACCAGATGCAAGAAGCCCATCTTCTTTGTCTCTCCCGGAATCCGTCTCCGCCCCAACCTGACTGCGCGATTCGCGTTTCCTTGGGTTAATGGGCTACTGCCACCGCCGGCGCCAGCTTGGCGACCTCTTCGGCCGCCATCCGCCGCGCCTCCCCATCCGCCGCCAGCACATCCTCCATGCCAGCGAACTTTATCCGCGGTGTGCGGCCCAACACCCGCTCAATTACCTCTGGTATTCCCAGGAACGGCAAACGCCGCTCGAGAAACGCCGCGACCGCAATTTCGTCCGCGGCATTCAGCGCGCAGGGCAGTGCCCCGCCCTTTTTCATCGCTTCCCGCGCTAGGCGCAAACACGGAAAGCGCCGCGCCGAGACCTTCGCAAAATCCAGCCGCTTCAGCTTGGACCAATCCAAGGCTACCTGATTAGACGCAACCCGCTCAGGATAGGTTAACGCATACTGAATCGGCATGCGCATATCCGTTGGCCCCAGTTGCGCTAAGACAGAACCGTCCACGAATTCCACCATGGAGTGCACCGTGGACTGCGAATGCACCACGACATCGATCTGCTCCGGACGCACACCAAACAGCCAGCGCGCTTCGATCACTT
>JBEKSZ010000215.1:0-8599 GCA_049516615.1 Candidatus Acidiferrum sp.
GGACCAGCCGTAGGATAGATATTGTTCTGAGCGTTTGCTGACGCAATTGCGTCTTCCAAAGAGCAGCCGTTCGGATCCGCCACGGCGTCGTCAAGGGTCGTGACGTAAATGTAGGTGATGGGCGCCTGGGCTCCTGCGGGCGCAGCGCCGGCTACCAGCAGCATCGCGGCCCAAACAAAAATCAATGATCGAAACGCTCCCAACCTCAACCCGGTCATACGGAATCTCCTTGAGCCTGCGTACTTCCAACGGCAATCGACTGCATCCAACTCGCGAACTCCCGAGACACACCCATCCGCAGCGAGCGGCAGAAAAGCATTCGAATCCCTGGAACCTCTGTGGAACTGCGGTCCGTCCTCGTGCCAGGATCCCGGCGGGAGTCGGGGCTTACCTCGGCGCGGCCCTTCACTTCTCAAATTCCGCGTCAAGCGTCAAGGACCGCAGGGTGAAAAAAAACTGGAAGAAAGGTAAACGGCAAAGTGATTCAGAAGTAAGCACTTAGCTCAGAGTCGGGAAAACATCATGAGGCTATGGCATGACAACGAACTCATAAAAAACAACTTGCACCGAATCTAGGGGCCGTGGTCAAACCTCGCAGGCACACCGCGCAAGAGGGAGGAGCGGCCTCAAAATCTGTCCGCGCAGCCTAGCAGTCGCACTGCCCTCGGAACGCCATTCTCCGAACGGCGCCGTTCGACATCTCACACCGTCAGAGAGGCGGGCTGCCCGAGTGCGCACGATCTTCCCCCGAAGTTCGCTCCCTCGCTTCCATTGCTTTCCCACCCTCCATCCCTCCTTGCCCGGTCTCCTCTCCGTCCAAGCTCTGCTATATTTTCATATCTATGACCAACGCCAATCTCCCCTCACGCGAAGACGCCTGGAAGCTCGTTTGCGAATACACGCAATCCGAGTCGCTGCGCAAACACATGCTGGCGGTCGAGACCTGCGTCCGCGCGTACGCCCGCAAACACGGCCAGGACCAGGAACTCTGGGGCGCGACTGCGCTGCTCCACGATTTCGACTATGAACGCTTTCCCAACACCGCGCAGGCCGCCGACGCCGAGCATCCCGCGGAAGGCGCAAAAATCCTGCGCGAACGCGGCTATCCAGAGGAACTGGTTCGCGCCATCCTCTCGCACGCGGATTACTGCAACGTCCCGCGGCAAACGGCGTTGGAACACACGCTGTTCGCCTGCGACGAACTCGCCGGCTTCCTGGTGGCCTGCACCTATGTGCGGCCGTCAAGGAGCATCCTCGATCTCGAACCCGATTCGGTGAAGAAGCGCCTCAAGGACAAAGCCTTTGCGCGCGGCGTCAATCGCGAAGACGTGCGCAAGGGAGCCGAAGAGTTGGGCGTTCCGATTGAAGAACACATCGCCTTCTGTATCAAAGCGTTGCGCGAAAACGCCGAGGCCCTGGGCATCCGAGGTTCCTTGTGAGATTTCACTAGCAGGGTAGATTCACGATAGAATTATAGGGAATGCTTACGCAAATTGAGGGTTTTGAAGCTGCCGCATCCAAACACCCGCGCCGCAAGACCTACGGCGTCAAGGTGGCACACGTGTGCGTGGGCGGCGGCGCGCCCATCGTCGTGCAGTCCATGACCAACACCGACACCGCGGACGTTGAAAGCACGCTCAAACAGACGCTGGAACTGGCCGAAGCGGGTTCGGAGTTGGTGCGCTGGACCGTGAACGTTCCGGAAGCGGCGGCGGCGGTTCCGGAAATAAAGAACAGGTTGCGCGAGGCCGGTTGCCGCGTGCCGATCATCGGCGATTTTCACTACAACGGGCACGTGCTGCTCAAGAAATATCCCGACTGCGCCAGGGCCCTCGACAAATACCGCATCAATCCCGGGAACGTGGGCGCGGGTCAGCGGCGCGACGAACAATTCTCGACCATCTGCAAAGTGGCGGTGGACAACGGCAAACCGGTACGCATCGGCGTGAACGGCGGCTCGCTCAATCAGGAACTGGTGATGAGCAAGATGCAGGAGAACACCGACAAAAATCTCGGACTTGAATCCGAAGACATCATCAATCAGTGCATGGTGCTTTCCGCGCTGCAATCTACCGAGCTCGCGCTCGAGAGCGGTCTGCGCAACGACCAGATCATTATTTCCTGCAAGACTTCGCGCCCGCGTGATCTGATTACCGTCTATCGCGATCTTTCGGCCAAGACCGAACAGCCGCTGCATCTTGGACTCACCGAAGCCGGGATGGGAATGAAGGGGCAGATCTGGTCGGCCGCCGCGCTGGGCGTGCTGCTCTATGACGGCATCGGAGATACGATTCGAATTTCGCTGACCCCGAAGCCCGGCGGCGATCGCCGCGAGGAAGTGTACGCGGCCTGCGAGGTACTGCAATCGCTGGCGCTGCGCGCGTTCTCGCCCAGCGTGACCGCTTGCCCGGGTTGCGGACGGACAACCAGTTCCACGTTTCAGGAGCTTGCGGAGAAGACCCAGGATTATATCCGCGAAATGATGCCTGCCTGGAAGACGCAGTACGATGGCGTCGAAACCATGACGCTGGCGGTGATGGGTTGCATTGTGAACGGCCCGGGCGAATCGAAGGCTGCCAGCATCGGCATCAGCTTGCCGGGAACCGGCGAAGCGCCACGCTGTCCCGTTTACATCGACGGCAAAAAGGATGTGACGCTCGAAGGCACTTACGACGAGCTGGCGGTGGCGTTTCAGGCCCTGGTTGACAATTACGTCGCCACGAAATATCCCCGCAAAAGCGCCGAAGTCTCCTCCGTCGGCTAGAGCGCCGGCCCGCTCTAAGCCCCACCTTGCGGCAACGCCTTGCGAACCAGCTCATTCGCGCGCGCGACGCAGCCCGGCGGCAACAGCCACTCGATTCTGGGGCTTGTGGCGCTCCTCCTCGATACAGATTGTTGATGGACCTCAATGATTCTGTAACGGCTCGGTTCCTTCGCTCAGGATGCGCAAATTACGAGGTTCGGCAAAAAGCGATCTTTCCGTTTGCGGTAGCTGCTGTTGCTATGAGTGTCGCGAGGCTTCTTGAGAGCAGCGGTGACGGCGGGGACATGCCAGGCAGCGCAAATCAGGGCCGCGGCCAACAAATTTTTAAGGCCGACCTAACAGGGCGATCAAACCGTTAGCGAACGTGCCGCGCCAACTGAGATCATCGTGACCGCCGACGAATTGCTGAAAGTCGACCTCGTAGCCCTTGGCCAGCAGCACGTCGCGCAAGGTCCGCGTCGCCTCGAGGATATCTCCGCCGGTGCCCTGCTGATCTACTTCGAAGGTCCCGGCCTCAAGGAAGAATCGCACGGGCAGTTTCGGGCTGGTAAGGAATTGCTGCGCGATCCAGTTTTCCTCCGTGCGGCTGTCCCGGCTGTCAGGATCGGAGCGCCGTCCGCCGTCTTCGGGACACTTCAAGGCGCAAACGCCCCGGCTATGCTCCGGCGACCACCAGAACGCGCCGGATTGGCTGAACACGTTGCCAAACACTTCCGGGTGCCGCAAGCCGAGGTACGCCGCGGCAAGCCCGCCGGCACTCGTGCCACTGACCACGGTGCGCTCGGGATCGCGAGTGACATTGTAGTGGGCCCGAACCCACGGCACCAATTCCGTTGCCATAAACTCGGCAAATTCCGGATTGGCGACAAGATCAACGAGACGCCGGTCTCTAACATTGTCGACCATCACCACGACGCTCGGAGGGATTTTGCGGGCGGCGATCAGATTATCGAGCGTCGTCGGCCCTTGGAAGTCGTCCGAGAGGACGTCGTCCCCGTCAAAGAGAACCAGCAGCGGGTTTGGCGGCCCGGCTGTTTTGTACCCGGCCGGTGTATAGATGGCGAAATCGCGCTCGAGTTTTTGGATTGCGCTGGTGATCGTGTGTTTCTCGATTCGGCCTGCTGGTGTTCCCGGATTGCTTACGATCCATGGTTCCGGCACTGCGTCAGGCAACGCAACTACGCTTCGGCAGCTGAACTTTTGGGCGGTCTTCGGACAATCCCATCGCCTGGGGTTGTAGGGATCGGCCTGAGCTGTCGCTTCTGTGCTCTCTGAACCCGGCGGATTGTTGGGCACGAGTATATAAGTGAAGCGCGCGCTCTTTGGGAGCTTCAGCGTCAAATACCAAACATCTGACGGTCCGATCCGGTGCATTAGATTGTTCCGCGTGGGTCCGGGAACACTAAATGAGCCTGTCACCAGGACACTGCGCGTATCGTGCAGTCCGCGCCACAAAAACGTCACCAGCCAATAATTGGCATTGAGGCGCTCGACCAGCGGAGTACCCTGCGCTGCGACCTCTCTCCAAAAACTCTCGGTGTTCGTCTCGCCTGAGGCCATGTGCTTTTGAAGCGCCTGAATACGCGGGCTGGGATCCGGATCGCTCCATTCTAGGGGTCGGAAGCGCTCGTCAAGGGAAACGATCTTTTTTAATGTGAGTTCATAGATCGCCGCCTGCTCACCTGGATTCACAATGTTCAGGGAAAAAATGCCCGAGCCCTCTGCGGCGAACGCATAAGTATCGCTGGCGCCGATCGACGGTCCGGTGAAATCGCGCATCAAGGATCCATCGCGATTGGCCACCAGAAGGTCCACTGCGCCGGACCGAGACGCTAAGCCAACCTCTACGTAATCTCCGTCGTTCAGCTGAATCGGATACTTGTTCGTGCCCCCGCCTGTGACGGTCTGGCTGATCGGGTGGTTCACACTGAGCGTTTCTTGGGCAAAAGCAGTGTGCACCGTCATTAGGCAAAGACAATGGACGGCGGTGATAAGGAAACGATGTGCAAGGGCCATGAAGCGAAGCGTACAGGAGGGCGAGGCTGGTAATCTTGAACGCTGGAAGCCTCGAAGGCCTGGTCAGTGTCCTGGCTGCGCCGCATCTTCGGCGCCCGTCATCCGGGCACGATACCATCGTGGCGTGCAGCCCGTGACCCGTGCGAATGTTCGCGTGAAGTGTGGATGGTCTGCAAAGCCGGCGTTGTGCGCTATGGTGGTAATGGTTTCCTTCCCGTGTGTCAGTTGCGCGCACGCCCATGCTACCCGTCGGCGCCTGACGTACTCCCCCATCGAGCAGCCGAATCGGCGCCGGAACAGTTTGGCCAGGTGCATGGGATGGACGCCGGCGATGCGTGCGACGTCCGTGAGCCTGTGGGCCTCCATCAGGTGCGCGTCGAGATAGGCCACACACCTGTCGAGACGCTGATGGGGCTCAAATAGCCCACGCGAGGAGGCGCAGCGGGCGGCCTGGCAGAGCAGCACGATCGCTTCTTCGAGCGCGAGCGTATTCACCTGGTCAGCTTGCTGGAATTCGCGCCACGCGCGCAAAGCTGCCCACTCGATGTCGCCACCCACCACGCGGCCGACGAGAGCCGTGGCCACACCGACCCCAGCAGTGAGTTCGCGCCACAACTCCGGATCAATTTCGACGTTGAACGAAACCGTGCCAGCGCCGCTGACCTCGTTCCTGTGCGACTCCCTATCGTGAAAGATCACCGCGCCGCGGCTGCACTGGCGGACATAGTGTCCTGCGCGCTCGACAAAACCGCCGTGCAGCACGTAAGTGAAAAAAGGTGCTCCATGACCGTGTTCTGGCAATCGCGACCATGGATCGTACGCGGCCTCGAAAGCGAGCAGCCCGGGCCCAGAGACAACCCGTCGCATGCGCCGGGCTGCTATGGCAGAGGGAGCCTCAATAGATAGGTTGCTCATAATGCTCGAATTCTACGTTTTCCACACTTTCCTGTCGAATGTCAACCCGTACCAGCACAGGCCTATTCCCTAGAATCCTGACCACTCTGGTGATTGCTCCGACGGGAACCGGGCCTTGGACAAACCTGGGCCTTAGAGATGCTTCTTCAATTTTGCCGCGTTGGCCAAGGGCAGCGGGGGGCAGGACGGTGTGGCTACGCTCGCGAGGCGCTCGCGGACGTTGTCACGGGCCCGGGCGTAGGCGATGGGGTCGTCGAGGAGCTGATGCGACCAGTGGGCGCCGAGGCCAATGCCCTGCACTTCGTGAGCGAGGAGCGTGGCACTGATTTTGGCTTCGATGTGGCCGGCTTTTTGCGCTTCAAACACCGCGCGTTCGAGGGCGGCCATCCATTCGCGCATGATGGCAGCGATGCGATCGCGAACCAGTCCGCGGCGATCGTCGAATTCAAACGAGGCGGCGGTAAAAAAACAACCCCCGGCGTAGAGCTTCCCTTCGACGTGGCCCAGCCAGCTGTCAATTAAATTCCAGAGACGCGGCATACCTTTGGGCGCCTTCAGTGCGGGCAGCGTGATTTGGTCGATGAACATCTGACGCGCGGCTTCGACGGTTGCCAATTGCAGGCCTTCCTTAGAACCGAAATGCGCGAATAGGCCGCTTTTGCTCATTTTTAGGTCTTCGGCGAGACGCCCGACGGTCAGGCCTTCAAGGCCTTCCACCGAGGCTAGATTTACGGCGCGGCGCAGGATGGCTTCGCGGGTGCGCACGCCGCGCGTTTGCCGGCGGGGCGGGGCTTTGCGGCGAGAGCGCGCCAGTTGCGGCATGAGCTTCAGTGTAGCACAAAATAAATAGTACGAACGTTCGTTTTTGTGTGTTATGCTGCGCTTCCGAGCAAACCGCTATGTCGCAAAATTCCCGGTGGTACCCGTGCGAAGCGAAATTTCGAGCGCCGTCTTCATCCGCCGGGCAGGTGAGCGCGCGGGGGTGCAGCATTCCTGCGCGGCCCCCTACGGACCGGCGTCCGGGCCAAGGCGCATTCCTTTTCAGACGCAGCCTTCCTCGGACGGCCTTAAAGCCGCGATTTTGCAGCGCGCGGGCCAGGGCCCCGGGGCGCCAAGCGAGGGGCCCTCGGCTAGCGGCGGCCGGCGCGGCTCGTTGCCTGCTCGCCCTTGGCGCTCTGGCCTTCCTTTTTGTTTGGCCCTCGCGCGTCGCGGCGCAGGAGATTCCCCTTGAGAAGTGCGATCTCTTGCCGGTGATTGATGTCCTGGTGGGTGGGGAGAAGGTGACCCTGCTCGTCGATACCGCGGCCACTTCGATGCTGAATTTGAAGTCTTTTGCCGCGGGCCGGGCCAAGGATATTCGCGTCACATCGTGGAGCGGGACGCTGGCCACGAGCGCCAAGGAAATTACCTTGGGAGAAGTAGTGATTGGCAGCACGAAACTGGTCGGTTTGAAATTACCGGCGATTGATCTTTCCTCGATCGGGGAGGCCTGTGGACGGAAGATTGACGGGATTTTAGGGGCGGAGCTGATTGCCAAATTGGGAGCGACAATTGATTTAAAGAGGTTGACCATGCATGTGACCACTGCCGAGGAGGAACGCGCGGCGAAACTGGCAGCGGAGATGCATGAGGGCATGCAGAGCTGTCTGGCGGCCTTCAACCATTCGGATGAAGAGGAGTTTGGCGCTTGCCTTGATCCGAAGATCGTGTTGTTTACGGTGAACGCGGAATTGTATGGACGGGACGCGGTGGTGGGATACTTTCGCGACAAATATTTTCATCAGCAGCCAGCCGCGAAATTAGAGTTGCATGAGAGCGCGTTTCATCCTGTGGGCGATGCGGTGTGGTACGAGTATGAATTTACCATTGATTCGGCACGCGGGTTGTTGCGCGGGCGGGGGATGGCAATGTGCCGGAAGTCTGAGGGGCGGTGGCGGATGGCGAGCATGCATCACAGCATGGAAAAGCTCGAGCCTGCGGTGGCGGCCAGATAAGTTCTGCAGACTCTCTTCGGCAAACGGGGCTTAACGCCAAACGGGGCGCCGGGCCTTGATAGGTGTGCCATCCAGATCCACTTCGGCGATTAGGGAAAATTGAATCCGGCTGCCGGCGTTCGTCTGCTACATCAGGCTACGGTTGCGTGGGCTGAGAGAGTTCGTGCGGCCATGCCTAGCATCACGCGCGAGATGCCGGTCATGAGGAGGTTTACGCCGACCAGGGTGCCGATGGCCCAGACGGAGCTGGATGGCCAATGAAACCAGACGAGTCCGCCGACGAAAAGGGTGATGAGGGCATTGATCAGCAGCCAGCCGGAGGCGTGTGTTTCGCGGTGGCGGAAATACAGGACGATTTCAAATACCGCTTCCACCAGAATAATTCCTGCCAGCAGCAGCGTGAGAGTTCCCAGAGTGAGCAGCGGGTGGGTCAGAAAATAAACGCCGCCCGCGACGTACGCAATTCCGATCAAGAGCTGAACGATCACCCGCCAGACGCCGCCGCCAGCGAAGGCGGCAACGAGATGCGCCACGCCTCCCATAATCAGCAGCCAGCCCACCAGAAAGCCAACGGCCAAGCCGGCCGCGAAAGGCTCAGCGATGGCGAACATTCCGAGAATGATGAATAGCACGCCGATGGCAATGAGCCATCCGCTGGTCTTTTTGACCAAGAAGCCTGTTCCGTGAAGGCCGTGCGTGGGGCTTGCCGTAGCCATTGAACACCTCCGAGCTAGAGCGCTTCTCGACTTGCGCTGCTTTGATGCGGCAGCCTGGCAGGAATACTCAGGGAGATCGCGGTCATTCTATGGCTACTACGGGGGCCACAGCAACCACCTATTTAAACCCGGAGGTGACGGCGAAGTCGGCAGCAACGGCCCATCGGGACGTGAGAAGCAAAGCCCACATGATC
>JBEKSZ010000216.1:0-8563 GCA_049516615.1 Candidatus Acidiferrum sp.
ATCCGCCATATTCAGGACGATTTTCTTCTTTCCCTCGGCGGTTAGGCTCTTCAGTTTCTCGCGGAAAAAATGGCTCTCCTCACCTAGCACAATACGACCGTCGAGGGTTAAGACAAATACTCCGTTTACTTCCTTCTCCATCATTCTTAAAATCATATTAAATCCTCAGCGCGATGCATGGTACGGCTCTCCGTCTTGCCGGTCAAGGTTTTTGAATACGGCGCTAACCGCTCGAAGAAGCTAATAGAAAGCCAAAAACAAATTAAAAAATTAAGAGTTACTCGCGCCGGTCAAATGGCGCCCCCGCAATTGCATTCATTCCTGCCGGACAACTCAGCCTTCGCGTGGGCTACACGATTTTTCGTTCTTTGTGGTGAATTCCAGCGCAAACGACTCCCGTAAAATGCGCCGAAGGTCGCTGCAAAATGCGCTTCGCTGATAGGCTTTGGCGTCCTGCACGATGGCCGCGGCCTTGCCCTTCACCGTGAGGACGACGGGACGCTTGCTTTTCTTGAGCTGCTTCATGAACTCGTCGCAGCGGCGGAATGTTGTGAGCGACTGGATATTCTTGGTGATGTCCACATAGCCAAACTCCTTGTCAACACCTTTTTCAGGTGCCATCACCTTAATGCACCTTCGTAAGAGCGGGATCGTTCCGTTGGAAGGAGGAGCCGTTGACTGACCCCTGCTGGCGCGATCACGCTCGTCGGCCGGCCCCCCCAGCGATGGCATTGCTAGACGCTGGCTTCCCGTTAGAAGAGCTACTGTCCCGCATCCCGACTGAAGCCGCTGCCTGGGCTGCCTAAATATGCCTTGACACGTATATGCTCTGCGGTGTATATGAAGACCATGGAAGCAGTGTTCGAAATCATTGCCGAGCCGAACCGCCGCGCGATCTTGAGTCTGTTGGTCTCGTCAGAACAGTCGGTGGGAGAGATCGAGCGTCAGCTTCGCATGCCGCAGCCGACCGTATCAAAGCACCTGCGGGTGCTTCGCGAGGCCGGTTTCGTGGAGTCCACAGTGGACGCGCAACGCCGTCTGTACCGCCTAAAGCCAGAACCGTTTCAGGAGGTGGATGCCTGGTTGGCCCCGTTCCGCCGCTTCTGGTCCGCTCACGTGGATGCTCTCGAACGCCACCTCGACCGCATGGAGCCGTCAACAGCATCGAAACGGAAAACGAGGAAAAGAGGACGCGGCCCAAACCGCGATCGAGACAAAGGAGAAACCAAATGAAAATTAAGATCACGAGTGTATACGTGGACGATCAGAGCGAGGCTTTGAGGTTCTATACCGAGGTACTGGGTTTTGCCAAGAAGTCCGATTTCAGTAACGGCCCATATCGCTGGCTGACCGTAACGTCGCCGGAGGAGCCCGAGGGCACTGAGCTGCAACTGGCGCTCAACAACAACGCCGCGGCCAAGGCGTATCAGCAGGCCATCTTTCAACAGGGCCAGCCCGCCGCCATGTTCTTCACCGACGACCTCAAGGACGACTACGAGCGGATCAAGGCCCGCGGCGCCCAGTTCACCATGCCGCCCACCGACGTGACCGGCTCAACCATTGCGATGCTAAACGACACCTGCGGCAACCTCATCCAGCTCACCCAGCTGACACGCCATTCGCGCTAAGGAGACGAGGTGAGCGAACGCGAGCAGTACACACCGGGTCCGGCCTGCGGGGCGCAGGTACGGAAGGATGGCGAGAAGTGGACGCTGATTCTCGTCAGAGAACTGCGCCACCCGCCGGCGAAAGTCTGGCAGGCGCTTACTGACCCAGCGCATCTGCGAGAGTGGGCGCCTTTCGACGCCGACGGGAGCCTCGGCACGGCTGGCGCCACCGTGAAGCTCACCACCGTGGCAGCGCCCGCACTCCGCGTTACTGAAACAACAGTGACGCGAGCCGACCCTCCCAAGGCGCTTGAGTACAACTGGGGCGACTTTCAGATGCGGTGGGAACTCGAGCCCATTGTTGGCGGCACGCGCCTTACGCTGTGGACCAACATCGGTCACCGCTTCATCGCAATGGGTGCTGCCGGCTGGCACATTTGTTTCGATGTTCTGGATCACCTGCTCGCCGGAACTCCTATCGGACGCATCGTTGGTCCTGAGGCCATGAAGTTCGGCTGGCAGCGGCTGCACGCGGACTACGCCAAGCAGTTCGGTGTCGCGACGCCCGGCGGGACGTCTCAGAAAGAGAGGACAAATTAATCATGAAAGAAGCTACCAAACGTTCGATTTTTCGATGGATTCACATTATCTTCGGCATTCCGGTAATCGGTTACATTTATGATTCGCCGACGGATACTCCGAACTATGCCTCCTCTGTTCGCTATGTCATTTTTCCCATTTTGCTGCTTTCGGGATTGTGGATGTGGAAAGGCCACGTCGTTCGACGACTTCTTTCGAAGGGATCCGCCAACAAAACGACTGCCATGAAAACGGGACAAGAATTGGAAGTATAAAGATCCAATGAATCCATACGGAACGTATTGACCAACTGATCGCAGGACTCCACTAGGATAAGTGAAGCTTGCCTTTCCCGCGGTGCAAGTCTTCCAGATCCTACAAGTCCTCCAACGCTGGCCTCAGAAGCAACGCGTGGCGCGCCGTCGATTTGTTCTAGGGCGACGAAATTAATGAGCGGGTTGCTTTACGGTTTGGAGAATCGCCTCCACGAAGCGTCCATATTTGTTGAGGGTTTCTTCATCGTTACGGGCAATCGCGGTTTTTACAGCTTCCGTGGTCGCGGGCGTCACGATTTCAAGTCGGCCGACAAAGACTCGCACGATCTGTCCCGGCGTTGGCTCGATCGTGAGTGGCAAAACCTTGTCAATGAAGGCGCGCGGCACGATGTAGATCAAACGACTGCCTTCTTCGAACCAGACGTCTTTCCAGGTCTCCACCATGGCGTGGGCTTCGTCGCGGTATAGACCCTGACCGACGAGGATCTCTTCCAGATCGCGGTAGAGAGAATCTACGTTTCCGTTCAGCACCGGAGCGTCCAAGGATGTTTCATCGGTCAGCGCGCCGGCCAATCGGTAGCCAACCTGTTCGCCCCGGCGTTCAAAAAGAACGGCCTTTGGAATCTCGTCTCCGCTAAGACTCTTGACGACGAGCTCTCCGGCGGGGGTCAACCTGGCAGAAAGCGGCAATGGACAGCCGGAAACTCCTCGATAAAAAAGGAATTTCTCCTGCTGCTCCCCGGCAGCGGTATGCACGCGGAGCGGCGAAGAAGAGGTCTCGCGCGCAGCATAGTAGCGATTGACCTCCCCCTCGCGTGGGAACTGGGCATCGGGATGCGGAGAGACGGCGACGTTGTTCCACACGATGCTTCCGTCTGTCTGCAACTGACTCAAGCTGGCGTCGCGCAAGACTCCGCCGGGCTGAACACGATCTGCGTGAGGGTACCATTCGGTGATGAGTCCTTTGGAGAAGGCCACTCTCGCCGACACCTTCACGTCGCGCGAAGAATAAAAATAAAGCACTGGGGTCTCCATGCGAATTGTTCCGCGCAGTCCGCGCTTAAAGTTGACGTCGCTGACGTGCTCCACAAATTTGGGCAGATCCGCAGACCCCGGGAATCGCGGCAGCCCCAACGGCGACCATTCGATCGCTCGACCATCCTCACCGGCAATCGCGGTGAACGTCCCCCATTCGTGAACGGTGAGATCAGGGGCAGTCTGCTCGTCTGCGACGAGCCAGGCTGCGAGCGAGAAGCCCAAGAGCCCGAACACAAGCAAACGGGGGAGCCACGATCTGGCTCGCATTTCGACAAGGGGTTTTCTGTTTGGCAAGTTCATCGACGAACCCCTTCTACTGGCACGGCGACCAGCGACTCGGCAATCGTCTGGTGGTTGAACTCGGAGGCCAAGTTGCGAGCGAGAAGAGGATCGGTCTTCGCCCCGGCCGTCGCCCTCCTGGCATGGTCCTGGTGAGCGCCGTCTGGGCTCCCGAGCGTGATCAGGGCGGCCGCGAATTCCATCTCTGAATCCAGGCCGCGCAGGCCGAGGGCTTTCTTCACCAGTGCATATCCGTCCAAACCAGCTGCTGGATTCGGCTCGCCTTTGCCCATCCATTGTTTGTAAGCCTCGGCCAGGTAGCCGACGTCAAACCACGCCAGGGCGTCCGAGTGACCGGCGGCGTCTGAGTTGGCGGCGCGCGCTTCTAGCCGGGTAATGAGCTCCTTTGCCAGTTGCGGGTCTTGACGAACGTAGATTGTGGCGCGCCGTAAGGTCTCCATGCGCACCAGCACAGGCGTATTCGAATCAAGAACCGCCAGCGTGTCACGCATGAGATTCTTCAGGTCATAATCCGTGCTTCCGCTGCGGGTCCAATCGACCGAAGGCAGCGACTTGGCTTGCCCGATTTCAATGGGATGGCAGATCAGCGGCGGTCCCGCTTGTGCAAAGTTTGTGAACACGAACAGAACGGCCGCGAGGCTTATAGCCGGGCGTGCAAACGCAGGCGAATTCATATCTCTGATCCTCTTCAGTCTTGGTTTAGCCCACGTTCTAAGAGACGCCGAGACGGGCAGGGGTGTTAACAAACCCGCGCGGCGTCGGCCGGGAAACTGGAACTTTCGACTATGAGGTCAGATCCTGCGGATTACCTTTGGTGACCGGGCGTCTCCGACCCTGCCCACGAGCGCTCCCAGTGGCGCCAAACCGAGATGTCGTCAAATCCCAATTCGTTCCACCACAGGTCCAGCATCGCTTGATCGAGTCCGAGGATTCCTTGCTTGGTGACAGTGGCAGGAGGTGGTGCGAACTTGCTCAGCCGATCATAAACCAGGACTCGTACTCCGTCATCGACGCGGGCCAAAAGATGCCACAGCGTGAGCGCATCGCGTCGGCGAGCCTCGCGCAGTACGATCGCCGCATCGTCCGCCCGCTGCTTTACGGTACGGTCTTCAAAATCGAATCTTAGCAAGGCAGCGCGGAACTCCGCCGAGGCATCCTCGAAGTACGGCGTGCCGGGTCCGACCTTCGGCCTGGTTGCACAGGCGGCACCCGCCGGAATGAACGACTCGTGGCCATTTAGTTTGAAACCGACCCATCCCATCGAGGTGCGCACCATCCCCGCGCCCGAATCGTCTACCTGCAAGGTGTAGGCGCAACCCAAGTCCACCGTTACAGCCGATGGTGTGTCGACGACGAATTGACCGGGAGGCGCCCAGATGTAGGTATGAATCGTTCCGCGATCGAGAGCAATCCGTTTTAGCCCCGAGCCCATGCTCAGCAGTCGGAGACGGGTGCTCGGGTCCACCTGGATCTGGCCGATGTCCTCCGCCTGAAGGGAGGCGCGCGACTGACGGTCGGTTTCAAGCATTTGGCCAATGCCGAGCCGGCTCGGGCCTTCTTTCCCGCCGATCGTGGTTCGTCCAATTCGCGGCGTTCCTTCGACGGCGGACACATCCCAGCCGGCGACAGTCGTTGCGGGCCTGGTTCTGAGCACGAGAAATGTGACGATAACGAAGGCTGCCAGGGCAGCAACTGCCACGCTCAGAGCGGGAAACAGTTGCATTCTCCACGGGAAAAAGGTCCATCGTCGGTCGCGGACGATCTCGGGAAAGACCGGGACGGGCTGGTCGTGGCGAAACTTCCCGAGCAACCCTTCCAACCTCTTGATCTCGGGATCAGGTTGGCCGGATCCATCCCACAAATAGGCGTCGCCCTCGGTCGGTGTTTCGTTTTCGACCCTGTTGTTCCCCGTGTCCATGACTAGGACTTCTCCATCTCTGGGCCATAACCGCGTTTCTCCGGGCTCAGTTTCGCGCGGAGCTGCTCCATGCCGCGATGCAAATTGACCCGCACGGAGCCGTGCGTCATCCCAGTACGAGCTGCGATTTCAGGACCGGTCATGCCTTCGACAAGCCGCAAAATCAGTGTCTCCCGATACGCATCGGGCAGGCTCCTGACAGCCTCGAGCACCGCCGCGGCCGGCCCGGCATGATCTCCGCTGGACATTGTGACCTTGCCTTCATTGCCCGACGCATCATCCGGCAGTGACTCCTCGGGCACCGAACGCCGGTGGTAGTCATTCGCGAGGTTGCGAGCAATCGCCATCAGCCAGGCCCCAAAGCTGCCGGCCTCCCGTAGCGTTGACAGCCGACAAAATGCCCTGATGAAGACATCCTGAACCAGGTCATCAACGTCGCCAACCGGGACTCTCGCCAGCAAAACTCCGTGGACCAGGCGAGCGTACCGCTCATAGAGCCGTCCAAACGCGGCCCGGTCGCCGCTCCGCGCCGCAGCCACACAAGTCGTGTCCTCAGAGGTTTCCGCCGCGAGCCGCTCCCTCGCAGGCCCGGTTCCCAGGCCCGCCGCGAGCAGGTCACCTCTGTCGCTGGACCTGGCCATGCGTAAAGAATCCCACAAGACCATAGACGTATGCCGGGAAGGTAGTGTTAACAACCCGGGAGATTGGCAACCCTCTGCTTACCGGATTATGGAAGGCGTGCACCTGATCCTACCGCAACGGGAGATGATGAATCAGGGCGAAAGCCATCCAAGATGGTCTGGATGCTTGGCCGCAGAGCACCAAAACTTCGAATTCGGAGAGACTGCGCAGATTTTGCAGACCCGAGTCCTTCACGCTGCAGCACCGGCTCGCTGGGTCTGCAAGCCGTGGAGAAAATCCACGGCCTTCTGCGCGTGCGCTGCGGCGCTGAAGATGGCGCGCTTGTCGTTTCTGAGGACGGCCAGCCACTCCGCGATGTAAGAGGCGTGATCCTGCTGGACTTCCGGCGTCAGCCCGAGATCGGCGCAGAGAAAAGCGCTGGAGAGTTCCGCAACCAGTTCCTCCTTTGCGTAGCCTTCGTCGCCCCAATGCTTGCCGCCAAATTCCCTTTCGAGCCGTAATGGGTGTTTCGTCCAGTGGGCCGCCTCATGAGCCAGCGTCGCGTAAAAACTCTCGGCGTCGCGAAACGCTTCGATGACCGGCATCTGGATGTAGTCGCCGTCCTTGCTGTAAAAAGCGCGGTCGCCACGGTAGCGGACATCGGCTTTCGTCGCTTTGAAGAATTCCCTGGCGTGGCTGATGCGCTCGACGGGCGTCGTCTTTATTTCGGGCCTGGCGTAGTAGGTCTCGGGCAGCCCTTCGATCTGCTCGACGTTGAACACCGTATAGCCCTTCACATAGTGGATCTCGCGCTCGGTTGCTTCGCCGCCCTCGTCCTCCTCAGTACGTGCAGTCGAGTTCGCGTAGACCACCAGCGAGCCTTTCTCGCCTCTTTTCACATGGGCTCCAAGCTCCAAGGCCTGCCGGAACGTCATCCAGACGGGTGCACTGAAGCCCTGCGTGACCGACGCGGCCCACAGCATCAATATGTTGATCCCGGAATAGGGCATGCCGTTATGTCGCAGCGGCCTCATGATTGGCCCCGCCGTGGTTGCCGTTTTCCACGGTTTCATCCAGGTGCGGACGCCCGATTCAAGATCCGCGATGATTTGGCTGGTGACGCGTGTGTAAATATCCTGTCTCTCGTTGCTCATGGTCCCGTTCTCCTTTAAGGGGTCCGGTCATCCGAACCGCCTTGCATCTAAAGCCGGACGCCGCGCACGCCCACAGTTGCCGGTAAACGGTTGCGCATGAACCGGCGGGAGAATCGGGAAGGGGGTTGCACGAGAGCAGGGAGAGCTCTCAAATCGCCGACGGGAAATCCTGCGCGGTCTCGATGTGCTCGACGGGGGTTCCCTTTGACGCCGGGATGTCGCTTTTCGTCTGACGGCATGGGCTCGCCCGCCTTCAAACCGTTCTAGGGCAATCACGCGGTCTTTCGGCAAAAATGATCGCCATGGCCTGAATTCAGGCCAGCTTTTTCCTAAGTTCGAGAGGTTTCAGCGATTTGAGGCCGGGAAAAACCCGTCACTGCAACGCCGGGTGTCCGCAATGACAGACAGTGCTGCCGTTCGCCCGCCCTATTTCCTGCCAGATTTACCCCTCCCAGCGCGGGAGATGCGAGCAGAGTTATTTATGTCCACATCCGCTTCGGCGACAAAACCGCAGTGAGCATTTCTTTCACGTGGGATGCGGTTCTTTACCACCCGAGCCTTTATGACCAGGCGACCGGCGAACGGGGCTGATCGCGATACTTTTTGCGGCCCCCGGCGCTCGCGCCAAGGAGATACTCCGCGTCGCAGGGCAAACAACACATCGGCGAGGCCGCGACTGCTTCGGGCGCTGTGGTCACCACGCGACCTTCATTGGTCAATCCGACACCAGCCTGCGCATCCCGCGGCAGCGAACCTCGTAAGCGGATAAACTTATGGTCCCTTCGAGAAACGCCGACCATCGCTGTGTGCCGCGCCTTTCCCTTTTGAGCACCATTCGTTGAACCTTCCGTGTCTCCTAGGTGTGAAATGAACAGTTCGAACTCATCCGATCGGCCGCCGCCAAATCGAAAAGTCCAGCACGCGTCCGGACCCGCCATTTTGGCGTTACTGTTTTTGACCTTATTGGTCGTGGGCGCGGTCTCCTATCGCAGTATTGTCGTATCTCAGGAGAGCGAGCGCTGGGTACGTCACACCCACGAAGTCCTACAGAACCTGCAAGAATTACTAGCC
>JBEKSZ010000217.1:0-8478 GCA_049516615.1 Candidatus Acidiferrum sp.
GTGGGAGAGCATTATTCCGCGTCCGGCGTTGCCTTCGATCGAACGACGGCTACGTCGTCGATCCACACCACGCCCCTGATCCGGCTGTCCGGCTGGTCGGTTGCATAGCGAACGACACATACCTGCATTTCTGTAGCTCCCGGGGGCGCGGTCCAGTCGGACTCAACTCGCGTCCACGGCAATGTCCCGCGAAAGTCCGCGGTGATTTTTTCCCCGTTATCCCGGACATTCATAGCCCACAAGCCGAAGCGAACGCCTTGATCGGATGACACCGATTCTGTGCGGATCCACGCCGAGAACAAGTATCTGGCGGAGGCCTCGACTGGAACCCGGTGACAGACGTCAACAAATCGAATATCGGTCTTGCCATCGAAGGCGATACGCAAAGCGTTCGCCCCGGAGTGCGGTTGCGTTGGGTCCCGGAGAATTTGAACCCCTCCCGAGGCGCTGGCATAGGTCCAAGCATAGCCGAACCCGCTTACACCCGTTTCAAAGCCCCCATCCCACAAGAGCGAATCAGGATCCAACTGCGGATAACTGAATCCGGCGAGTGCGCTAGCTTGATCCCAGACGCGCTTGGCATCGAGTGACCGTCCCGCTTGCTGTAGCCCTCCGACGAGTTCGGCGACGCTTGTAAGAGCAAGACGAGGCTTCATAAGGACCAGCCGATCCCACACCGACAGAGCGTCCGCGAAATCACGCTTACTGCACAAGGCCTGGAGAACAGCTTCGTAGGCGCTGGGGGAAGGGGGAATTACCGTATCGAGCAGTCCCTCGATATTTGTTCCCAGCAGAAATCGCGAACAGATTGAGAAGGCCTCTGCTGCGCGGCTCGGGTCGAGTTGCACTGCGCGTCGGATTCGTTCAAATCCGCTGGAAAGCTCATTCTGACGCAGCAGGAAATTTCCGTATCGCCACGCTACGTCGGGAGACAGGGGATAGGCAGTCTCGGCTTGCGCGAAGGCAGCTTGGCACTCCGTCAACCGGTTCTCGCTTTCGTAGGCCATCGCCACTTCAAGCCACGCCGAGTACGAGTGCGGGTTCCGGGTTAAACCTGATCGATAGGCCGTGATGGCGCGCTCGAGATCAGGGATCGGCGCGTCGTATTGCAAGTATCGGCCGAGGGCAAACCAATTGTCGGCATTGTCAGGTTCGAGACGAGTAGCTCGTTCGTAGCCACCGAGGGTATTCCGGCCGCGAGCCTGTTCCGCAAGAAAAACTCGAACCGCAAAAAAGCTCAGAAAAACGGCCAAGCTCGCAGAAACTGCGAGGATCAGCCGTCCCTGAGCGGTCGAGCCAATGCGGAAAATCATTACTTGAGCCTCTGGATCATCCGCGCGACGCTTGCGGGCCGCCGAACTACTGCATGGGGATCACGGAGGGCGAACGTTGCCTTCCGCACATTATTCTAAATTACCTGAGATACAAAGCAATCGACGCACCACTTGGCGCAATTGATCCCGCGTGCGAGACCGAATGGCGAAAGCAGTCTCGGGATGTCATGTCCTTGCATGCTTGCGCTGGCAAAAGGCAAACGCGCCGAGAGAATTTGTACGAAGCGGGTTTTCGCTTCGACGAGCTATCTCATTTTCGGATTGGCGCAAGGAACAGCTCGCCGGCACGCGTCATTGTTGAAATTTCTGTTTTAGCCGTGATTTAAGTAATTTACGAAGAGTACGCCAAGTCGCTCTCACGGATGAGCGCTCTTGCTCCGACTGAAGCCAAGCCCGGCGATATAGTAAGCCGTGTTTGGCGGCGATGAATGCCTCGATTTGCGAATCAAATCCCTGCGTCCGAGTGAGCATCGACTGTTCGGCCATTCGATAATCAAACAAGACCTCGGGGACATATGCAAATTCCCAGCCGTGTTCCAGCGCACCCAGCCAGAAGTCCCAATCTTCCAATCCTTGCACTGGCATCGTTCCGTCATACCCGCCATTTTGCAACCAAATAGAACGTCGATACATCGCGCAAGCGTCAATATAATTCCAATATAGCAAGCGATTTCGATCAAACGAGCCAACTTGCCAACGACCTGTGCGTGTCCCCATATACTCGGCATCGCCGTACACGACACCGACCTCCGGGTTGGCATCCAGAACTCGAATTCCGTGCTCGATGTAGGCGGATCGCAGGCGGTTATCGGCATCGAGCGGGAGGATATATTCCCCGCTGGAAGCCGCAACGCCGGCGTTTCGCGCCGCCGCCAGTCCTTTGTTTTCCTGGCGTATCACCCTAACGCCCTTTGCGGACAACACGGCCATTTCTGAGCGCGTTCGCTCGTCGGTCGATCCGTCGTCGACGACAATCGATTCAATATCATTCCGCCCGATCGCCGTCGCGCTGCCGGCGGCGTCAGGCAGGAATTCTCCATGATTAAAGCAAGGGATTACGACAGATACTTTGCAAGGCTTGGTCATCAGATCTGGCACACGCAACCGGCAGTGCGACCGCACTGCCCAAACCTCACGGGGTTCGCTTCAGCACCCGTTTCGATTATCCTGTACTTGCAACATCGTCGCAATGGCAGCGGGGGAACGGATGAAACTAAGCGTCGCAATGATCACGTACAATCATTCGCGATTCATTGCACAGGCGATAGACAGTGTCCTTGCCCAAAAGGTGAATTTTGACTATGAAATCGTCGTCGGGGAAGACAACTCCACCGACGGAACTCGTGACATAGTCTTAGATTTTCACCGCCGATATCCGAACCGGATTGTACCGCTCCTCAGGGATCGCAATCTGGGTGCCATGAGGAATTTCAAGGAGACCCTGACGGCCTGCCGGGGAGAGTACGTGGCCCTCCTTGAAGGAGACGATTACTGGACTCACGACAGGAAGCTGCAAACCCAAATCGATTTTCTCGATTCGGAGAAGGAATACGCAATCTGCTGCGCCCGCGCGGAGCTACTCGATGAAACGGGAAGAGCCCGGGCCAAGATTCACCCCACCATCCCTTGTGGGAGTTACACGGTTCTCGATCTTTTTGAGACGAACTGGGTGGTAACCTGCACCGCCATTTATCGTTGGGGAGCGATTGCCGCCTTCCCAGACTGGATTTTGAGTTTGAAGATGGGTGACTGGCCCTTGCATATCCTGGTCGCAAGATCAGGGAAAATCCGTCTCATGGATGAGGTTTTGGGCGTCTACCGCCTACACCCGGCCGGCGCGTGGTCGTCTCTTTCTCAGGCCGAGCAATTGCTGGCGACCAGACAAATGCTTACCGTGCTCGACGAGCATCTGCACTTTCAGTATACCGACCAGATACGACGCACGCTTGCGCGGCTGGACCTCGACCTCGCGGTCATTGCGCGCGCAGGCGGCAGCGGAAGTCGCGCGGAGACCGCGGCCCGCGTGCTTTCCTGCCTGCGCAACGGCGGCTTGCGACTCCCCGGCAGCCAGCGTCTTCTCGCAGGGCTGGGCGCCTTCGCGCTAATCGGCTCATGGTATAAAATATTCTCGATATCGAAAAACGTGGCGCGTTCGGACGGTCCGCCCAGCAACTAAGCTGCACGCAAATAGAGGTTTCTGTTTTTTGGTCGAGTGTTTTACTGGTCGTCACTCACTGGCTTAAAACAATTACTACTAAATATGACGAACATTCTGCGCAAGCTGCTTCCGGCGCCCATTAAGCGGATGATCGCTGCTCATATCCGCGCTGTAGTGCAAAGCGACCCAGAGTACGTTCACGCGGTCGAAGGTGCCCGGCTGTATTTCCCGAGCCACCCAGGCGACGACGCCTACTGCGTCAAGTCTGGTGCGTTTGGAACTCGGGATTTGCCGGTGCCTCCTGAAGAGTTGTGGGTCGGCTATGGTCCCGATGCTCAAACCTATATTTCGAGTGGCAGAAGGGATGTCGCTGAAATGGCGCGCATAGTCGAGGAAAGCGGAGCCTCGCTTTCAGGCGCCGACCGGATTTTAGAGTTTGGATGCGCAGCGGGCAGAATGCTGCGGCATGTCGGCGAGTTCGCGCCGAGAGCTGAACTTTGGGGCGTCGATCTGAGCGCACGGCACGTTCAATGGTGTGTGAACAATTTGGCACCAGCGATGCAATTCGCTACGACGACGGTGGTTCCCCATCTGCCGTTTGAAGATCGATATTTCGACTTTATTTTCTGCGGGTCGGTGTTCACGCATATCGAAGACCTGCAGCAATCGTGGCTTCTCGAGCTGGCGAGAATTCTGCGCCCAACGGGAAGGCTGTTCATTACTCTTCATGACGAATACACAGTGAAGCGCTTCGAGGCATCGGATAGCGACCACAGGTTGGTGCGGTACTTGCGGGAGCAGCCAGTCTACGTGTCAAATAAAAACGACTTCGGCATGATCGTGGTCGGAAGATGCACGGGATCCCAGGTCTTCTATCATTCCGACTATTTTAAGATCCTGCTGCCCCGTTCTTTAGGCTTTGTGTCACACACGCCCGACGCCTACGGCTACCAGTCGGCCGTCGTTCTGGCGAAGAAATGAATGGACTAGGATAGAGATTAGGCTATGGGCAGCGATCTGCCGCATGGAGTCGACCCAGGGTTCCCGCGCGTGAATCACAAGTCCGCTAGCTTCAAGATCGAGAAGCGTGACAATTGCGGCCCCATCAAGGGAACTTTAACGGCGCGCTAGAAGGCGTGGTTCTGCGCACGACATAGTGCCATCCGCGCGCGGTTCCCAGACATTTTCTCGACGCAGATCCGTCATGGTTGTTGCGGGAGATGAAATCTGCGCATCGCCGCTCTTTGCGAGAGCCGCGGACGTCGCAAGACTCATCTGGTGCACAAAGCGCGGGCTGCGCGACACCGTGAATGAAATGTTGTTGTATCCTGAGAGGCTCATGGTTTCAAAATATCTAGATCCGCTGCGTATTCTGACGGGAATGGGCCGGCGTGCCAGCGCTCTAAGCATGCAGCTGGCCAAGAAAAAGAGGCGCGAAGACGCTAAAGTGGCCTTGAGTCGTTTTGCGCTCCGACCGCTAAATGTGAATATCGGTTGCGGAGGGCAACCATTCAAGGATTGGCTAAATCTAGATTTAGATTCGGAGGCAAAGGCCGACATCATTTGGAATGTTACCGATGGCCTTCCGTTCGCTAGCGGTGCTTGTGCCTTCATATATTGTGAACACTTTTTGGAGCATCTGGCAATTGAAGACGGGGTTCGTTTTTTGGCCGAATGCCATCGCTCCCTGCAAGAAAGGGGGGTGGTCAGGATAGGTATGCCTTCGGCGCAGGAAATTGTGCGCCACTACTTCGAAAGCGACTGGGCTAATCAGCCCTGGCTCGAGAAATACGGATTCACTTGGATTAAGACCCGAGCCGAGTACATCAATGTTTGTTTTCGGGAATGGGGACACCAGTGGCTTTACGATGTCGAAGAGTTGCAGAGACGTCTGCGCGAGGCGGGGTTCACTCAGATCGAGATTGTCAAATGGGGCGAGAGTCGACATTTCGAGCTGAGAAATCGCGAGACGAGAATCGAGACCTTGCTTATTTGCGAAGCCACGAAATAAAAAGGGCTGATCTAGCCTCCCTTGATCGCCGGTCTGGCGGCAAACGCCGGTGCTTGGGGCAGGTTCGCCGAATTGTGCAGCACGAGTCGCAAATTTGTCGGGGCCGTTTTCACACTCATCGGCCCTTCAATCATGCTATACAGTAGCATCCATGCCGCCCACGACGTCTAAACCAAATCTGCCGAAGCTGCTGATAATCGGTTCATCTGGCCACGCTTCGGTTTTGGTTGACGCAATTGAGCTGACGAATCGATACGAGATCGCAGGGTACGCAGACGATACGCTGTCGATAGGCACGGGGCGCAGAGGCTACAAGGTGCTCGGCGCGTTTCAGGACGTGCCCAGGATTTGCCAAGAACAAATCATTGACAATGTCGTGGTCGCGATCGGGGATAACTGGTGGCGTCGCAAGGTTTATTCAGAGTTAGTTGAGCGATGTCCGAACCTCAACTATGCGGTCGTCCGGCATTCCTCCGCTACCGTCTCGCTTTCGGCCCAGATCGGAAAAGGTTCTGCTCTTCTCGCGGGCTCCCATGTTGGACCGGGCGCTCGAGTCGGAAATTTTTGTATCGTCAATACGGGGAGCTCCATTGACCACGATTGTGTAATGCAAGACTTTTCGAGTGTAGCTCCAGGCGTTTCGACCGGCGGGCTGGTCGAAGTCGGCGAGTGCTCTGCGATTGGTGTGGGGGCTTGTATCTCTGACCGCATCTCAATCGGGCGCCATACCGTGGTCGGAACGGGTGCGGTCGTTGTTCGAGACCTGCCAGATTTTGTCGTTGCCTACGGAAACCCAGCGAGGGTACAACGTTCACGCACGGAAGGAGAGGCGTATGTCGGGACCATTTAGGAGCCGCATTTCGTAGTCTCCTCGGGACTGGTTGAAATCACTTTGCTGTCCCAATTCAGCTTTGGCCTCGTGGCCCCGGGATCTTTTCCATACCAATTCCCGGTAACTTCTCCTTCGACCACTTCGAACCCGACAACGTTGCTCTGGAACAATATTCCGGCAGATGCATCCTTCACAATGATCATGTTCACATAGTAGTAGCCGGCGTTGAGTAGATCGCCCGGGATGGTTACCGTGTGATGTATGAGGCCCGCAGGCCGGGGCGCAAAATCTGAGTAACTCGCAAAAATGCAGATCTCCTCGATGTTGTTGAGTATCATGGATACGTTCAGAACCATTCCTGGTACGTAGTTGCGATACACGAATTCGATTTGCACGCCAGTGTGAACGGTGAGAGGTTCTCCCGGCTTCGTCTGAGGGAGTACTCGCACGCTCCGGAGGCGAACACATTCATTCCCGGGCGCTTCCCGGTTATCGTTCCACTCCGACGTAAGATTAGCAACGGCATTGGTCTGCAGATAACGGTCAATAATTTTGCGCGGCTCTCCTGTTTCGATGAGGTGTCCGCCGTTCAGCCAGGCGATGCGCGTGCAAAGCTTCTGCAGCGCAGCCGTGTTATGACTGACAAATATGATAGTGCGTCCCTGCTTTGCTACCGTCCCCATTCTCCCCAGACACTTCTTTTGGAAGGCCGCGTCTCCCACCGCGAGCACTTCGTCGACGAATAGGATCTCGGGTTCCAGATGCGCGGCGACCGCGAAGGCGAGACGGACATACATGCCGCTGGAATAGTGCTTTACGGGTGTATCGATGAACGCATCGAGTTCGGCGAATGCGACAATCTCATCGAACTTGCGTGTAATCTCGCTTTTGCTCATGCCGAGTATGGCGCCACTGAGGTAGGCGTTCTCGCGGCCCGTCAATTCGGGGTGAAAGCCCGTGCCGACTTCGAGAAGGCTGCCAACCCGCCCATAAATCTCCGCCCGTCCGGTGGTGGGTTTTGTGATGCGCGAGAGGATTTTCAGAAGCGTGCTCTTGCCAGCGCCATTGCGGCCGATGAGGCCGAGGACCTCGCCTTGGCGGACGTCCAGAGAAACATCCTTAAGAGCCCAGAAAGTGTCGTTTTTGCCCCGGCGGAACATCGACAAAGGCGATTTCAAGACACGGCTAAGATGATCTCTAAGCAGCCATGACTCTTGGCGAGCTCCTCTCTGGTAGCTCTTCCCGAGACCTTCGCCGAGGATGACAACAGAACTCATCGCGCAACGCTCTCGATCGAATATGGCCGAGGTGCGGAACGCGGAGCGTTGTTGCGACAATAAAGGTCAAGTGCGAACCGAGAAAAGCTGAACAAGCGCAGTTCGAAGCGCCGCGAGAATTCGAAAAAAAGAATGAGAAAGAGAATTACGAAATGACTAAGGAGACCGTTGAGGTGCCGTTCCTGGTCATTCCGAATGGTCGCAAAGCTGATGCGCGAAAGCTGGGTGGAAAACCCGAGCTGGTTTTCTAAAGCCATCAATGTCAGAAAACTCCTTCAGCAGTGCAAGAATGATAGTATCAGAGGCCCGCAGGAATCATAGTAAGTAGCTTCGACGGAGCGTGAGATGGTTTTCTACAGCGCTTCGCGATGTTCATGAATCCGGCGAAAGCCTCGTTTTCTTCAGGCGACCCGAGTGCTTGCCCAGTTCATGGATTCGGCGGCTCTAGCGTCACTTGCCTGATCGTCGAGATGCGATTCCAACGTCCCCTGGCGATGCTCGGAGCTATTCGAGTTCGCCCTCGGACCGCCTGTTCTCGGTCTCGGTGAGACTCGCGACCATGCCTAGGAAGTCGTCGGGAACAAGGCCCAGCTTTCGCCACGAAGAACTTCGGGGGCGAATCGAACAGGGCTTGTGTTAAAATCAACGTTGGAAAAAGACTCAGGGTTCGACTGCTACGCGGTCGCAGCGACCGCGCACCTGCACTTGGCGGTCGCCGGGGTCTCTGACAACGCAAAACGCATCTGTGGTTTCGCGTAAACGAGTAGCAAATAATTTAGAATCAGTTAAATGGACCGGTAGCTCAATGGTAGAGCAGCTGACTCTTAATCAGCGGGTTGGAGGTTCGAGTCCTCCCCGGTTCACCA
>JBEKSZ010000218.1:0-8394 GCA_049516615.1 Candidatus Acidiferrum sp.
AGACGGGTCCTTCATATCGCAGGAGTTGGAAATAGATTCAGCCGATTATCTAGCCCGGCAACTTCGGCAGCCCACGTTCCTGTTTCATGCCGATGTAGCGGCCAAGAAGTTGTTCTGGAGCGCCATCCAGCTTGACCAAAGAGTGCTGGAGGTCTTGGAGCAGGGCAGGGCAAAAAGCCTGACCGTCCGCATTCCGACGGCCAATGTCCTGCCCGAACGATTTGAGCGCTTTCTGGAGGACCTTACGCAGTCGCAGATGGTCGTCGTGAGCCGCATACTGCTGGGGACCAGGCCCATCGAATTCGCGGACGCGATGGCATCCCAGCCCATCGAGCGAATCAGTGAGGTGGCCGAGGATCTTCACGAGAAGGGGTTTCATCTGGAATTGCAGGCGGCATTCCAACAGCAGAAGGGTGGAGACATCGCCGGAGCCATAGCCGCGATTCGCAAGGTGGCGGACAGCGCGCGTACGTCAGGGTACGTCGAGGTTAATTTCAACGCCATTCTTCAGGCTGGCGAACTGGAGTGGCTGCAGGTATCGAAATCCGACGTACCGCAGGCGCTGGCAGCGGATAAAAAACTAGAGACGGCCCTAGAATTGTGCAGGATCGCGAAGCGCAAACCAAAGCACCTTCACCTCTTCGCGCAGATAACCCGCAAAGCCGCCGAGCTAGGCGTCGCAGTTCAGAAGACTTTTGGGCTGCTTATGTTATGGCACTGTCACGTGCTGAGGGGCGACGATCCCCTTTGGGTCGCCGTGCTGTCATTCCGGCTCCAGCAAAGCCTGCTCGCCGCCCACCGGAAATACAAGCAGTCGCTCCGACTCGCGGAGGCAACGGCAAAATCGCAGTTCCGCTGGGTCACCGCCCGGCCGATAGCCAATATTGCGATGGCAATAGGTACGCTTGCCGGCCTGCTCGACAGTTGTGGCTTCAAGGAAGCGGGCCTCCAGTATCACCAGTCCGCCTTTGGGCTTCTGAAGTTTTCGGCGGCCATCGCAACCGAGAACAAATCGATGGATGAGCTCTTCAACGCCGTCATGAACGCGCGAGTCCTGGAGCGCGACCTGGACGGAGAGATATTCAAATGGGTGCGGTCGGTTATCGAGCAATGGGCAGAAGACAGCCAGTACCGCAAGAACGCCGAGGAGCTAATGCAGCGGGCGCTTGACCGGAAGAGCGGAGCGAGATTCGAAGGCGACATCGACACCAATCCCCGGCAGATCCACCACAATATCCTTACATCCGCGGGCATCGATCCGACTACCGAGCCGTGGGTTAGCATCATCGACTTGGCAATCAAGGATGATGATCCGACGCGGGTCCTGATTGAATGTCAGCATAAGGTGGTGATGAAACATCCGGGCCGCGATCTAATGTTGGACCGGCTCGCATTGGAGCGAGCTAATCCGAAGATTATAGGCTGTAACCTACACAGGTACGCCATCGCGGGCCGGGAGCTTGACAATATCGATCAGGCTTTCAAAGCAGAATTCTGCCATGTGTGCCCGGACCGGGTTCCACGCCCGGTGGGTTGGAACTTCCACGATGAGCCATTCTAAAGTGGGGGTGCGGGCAGTAACGGAACAGTTCGTGCCATGCGTAGCTGTCAATAAGTAGATATGCTTTCATAGCCCACCCTCGGATTGCATAGGTGAGCTGTCGTTTTTGTAAAGCTGATATAGCGGATCGTCACTGCATGGGGCAAATGACCCGAAGTTGTTGCCCGCTTGCCGATCCAGATGGTGAATGATAAAGGACCTTATCAAGACTAAAAGCCCGGTTTGGCGCTCGTTCCTCCTTTTGCAGAGAGTTTCTCCTGTGCGATACCGCTGAAACGTCCGTAAGCGGGCTAGCCGTCTTTAACGTCACCGTTCGACTGGACCGCAACGAATTCTCTGATAGGGTCGATAAAGGAGTTCCGCTTGCTACCTGGTAAACCGGGAAGCGACCTCAAGAGATATCGCGCGGCGACTAATAATGCGGCCTTCAAATCTTGTCGTGGTTGAGGCGCTATCTTGCGATTCTCGTACGAAATCGAAAGCCACCCTTCGGGTGTCGTCTCAATTAGAAGCAAGTGTGGTTCCTCCATAATCTCCACGGCGACATGAGCAGCAGCTCCGCTCTGATTGTAAGCGGAGATTAAACCGGCCAAAAATGAATCCAGATAGACAGTGCCTGCGAATATCGTTGAGGCACCATCCGATATGGTCAAATCGCCGAGCGGATCAATTTCGTCACGTCCGTCGCTCTCTTGGTCAAAATCAATTTTGATGTTCAGCATTCAGTTCTCAAAATGTCGGGAAACAGTGCGAAGTGTATCACTGCCGCTTGTACTATTACTTGCCTGTCGGCCGCCGGTACGGGCGAGCACCTACATCGAAGCGAGTACCGATGGGGACAGAGGAGCCGGCCGTTTCTCGAGACTCGCTAACGATTTGACGAATCCCCCGGGGACCAACCGCAGATAGAGCTCTGTCGATTTCAGGTTCGCGTGGCCGAGGTAGCCCGAAAGGAGGGGCAGTTTCTGCCGCAGGTCTTGGCCTTGTCGGACCCACGCCTCCAAACAGTGGACAGCGAAGGTATGCCGCAGATCATGCATACCAGGGGTGGGACTGTAGCTGTGCTCTTGCTGAATGTGAGCCCGCGCACAGAGGCGTACAAAGTTGTATCGCAGGGTGTTGCGTCTCAGCGGTTTGCCGTTAGAACCTACAAAAACGATATCTGTGTCCCTTCGCTGCAAGGTGCGAGTCGAAGTGATTTGCGAGCCGGGCGATTTAAAGAGGATCTCGGATTTGCTGAAGAGTTTAAGTAAGGCGCCGTAGCATCTTGAAGCTCGCACCCAATGTCCTATTGTTCCCGCCCGTAGCTTCCGCCCAATTATTAAGCCCCCGCGCGATTACATAGGCGGAGCCGACTAACGTTGCCCATTGTGCCGGGGTAGCCGAGCCAGGCGAAATTCCAAGAGCAACCGCGACCACGGCGCTTCCCCCAAAGATCGCTTCCACAAACCCGTACCATTGTTGGGTCATCTGTTTAAAGAAATATGCGCCTATGCCCGCAAGCATGATCAATAGGGCTAAGCCGATCTGAGTTTTGTGCAACCCCACGAGCCGGATTGCTTTCGCGAAACCCTCAGGTCCGTAAATCTTTAAGCCCTGAGGCCCAGCTGCGGCCAGGAGACCAGCAAGAATTCTGATAAACGTGTCGAAATATCGCCCGCGTTTTTCCCGTCCCGCTTTCTCCCTATTCTTGTCTTCATCCGTCATATCGGTTCTTCCTCACGCTGGATACGTTATAATCCAATAATCCACCTATTTCAAACCTCCCAATCATTCCTTCGCATGCCACGCACCACCCACGAGCAAAAAGCGTTCTACGAGCCCAAAATCCGTTTGGTAATTTCCTGCAACAACCAAGTCAAAGGTACCGAGCTCGCGGCTCAGTTTTGACCCAACGTTTCTTCGCCGCCGCTGAAATCTGCAACCTCGCGGCCCGGCCGGCACCCGCCGAACTTTCTGAATGCCAGCATGGATGCAAGCAAACATTTTGACGCCGCGCCACATCTCGACATGCTATAGAATTGCGACGCCATGCCACTTCCTTCTAACTCAGGAACGGAAGAAATTATTCCGGTGCAGGATGTCGTGCCCGTCGAACGAATGACGGGCGACGATGACGAGGATACGGCGTTGCTGGGTGAAATGCTCGGACAAGCGACAAAATACATTCAGTCCTTCTCTTGGTGCGATTCGGTCGTCAGTGCGTATTTCGCCGCTGGCGTAGGAAACATCTTCGCCATATTTCTATTCAGAATAGCTTCTCGGCATGCTGATGTGGACCCATGGGAATGGATTTTCGTGGGAGATGTTCCGTCCGCATACTTACCTTTGCAGGACGCTAATTCAAAAATGCAAGCGTTCGATACATATATCGAAGGAATGAAGAGTCCCTCAACAAGGATAGTTTGTTTTCAATGGCGTGCCCGCCTTCGATCCCCATGAGCACGGCCAATTTATTTTGTACGTGAGCGCGTTCAATGTCCTCCGCTGAGAAAGACATCATCATCGCGTCTGGATGTTTGCCAACCTCGGCATAAACGGAATCGATCAACTCCAGCGCGCGGTTCGCGAAGTGCCCTTGGTTGGTGGTTGGATACACCCAGATGGAGAAAAAAACCGCACCCAAGTTTCCTTCAGCTGCTTTCTTGAGGCTGATAAAATCCGTATCTTGCGGATCGACCGAGCCGACATCGTAGCTTTCGTCGAGGAACCTCTGCGGAGTATCCTCATGTGCGTCTACGACGATGGCGGAATTGTGGACGGCGCGAGCGGCTGCACTCACTGCGATTTCTTGAGCAACGTCAAAGCAAGGCCAAAGCAGCGCCGCACCAAGGACGGGCAAGCGACACGAACGGTTAAGAGCTATCAACATATTTAACAGAGATAATATGTCAGGCCTAAAAGAAGTGACAGCGCTGTTCTTTAAAAGAATAACGGCATCTGTCAGATTCGGGAGGGAGGTACCGTTGCAACGACGCTTTTTTACGATTCTCTTCCTTTGCGGTTTTTCTTTTGCTCTTCCAAACGTCGCTATAACACAAACGTCTGGCGGGACTCAGCAGGTGCCGCCGCCACTCGGCAAGTTGGTGGATGTAGGTGGTTATCGAGTCCACCTCTACTGCGCAGGTACGGGCAGTCCCACGGTCGTCATTCTGGGCGCGGGATATTCGTTCGATTGGGGCCTGGTGCAACCGCAAATTGCTGCAAGCACCCAAATCTGCGCTTACGATCATTCAGGGTCGGCCTGGAGCGATGAAGGACCGAAAGATTCCTGTGCGCTTCGAGTCCAAGAAGTACATGCGGCACTCAAAAACGGCGGGATCGCGGGGCCCTACGTTCTGGTGGGCCACTCGCTCGGCGGAGTGATTGCGCGTCTTTATGCTGCTCAATACCCCGACGAAGTCGCAGGCGTCGTTTTTGTCGATCACGCATTCGCAATGATAAACCGCCGTCCTTCCTCCGGAGCCCCTGCGACAGCGGCAACAACACCACCTCCGATGCCACCTCCGCCACCTTCCGCTCCGGCCGGCAAGATCTGCAACACGGGAATGACAGACGACCCGAATTTCAGCAGGCTCCCGGCTCGCGACATCGAGCTTCACCGTTTGTGGGCCTTACGAGCACAGGGCAATCCGTCTTCTCTGGGTGACCTTGATATGTTGCTGGATTGCATTGCAGAGGCCGACGCGTCTATTAAAGACCAGACTCATCCGCTCGGGGACAAGCCGCTCGTCGATGTTACCGCGGGTAATCTGCCACCAGTTCCCCCTGCGATGGCAGAGAAGCAGGCTTCCAGGTACGCGGAGTTGCAGACAAAACTTCTGTCACTCTCAAGCAACAGCAAGCAACTCACCGCCGAGAGCAGTGGTCATTTCATTATCATTGACAGACCTGACGTGGTCATCAATGCGATCGAACAGGTGGTGAGGTCCGTTCGGAACGGCAGGAAGTTGTAATGTACAATCCGGTCCTCGTTAAGCGCCGTCACCTGACAAACGGATTGACACCCGGGAACATGTCCGGCAAGGCGCTGACAAGGTTGACGGTTAGTTAGGGCTTCGTCAAGGTCAGCTTCAAACTGACCGTCGTGGTCTCGCGTGGTTTGACGGTGAGGGATTGTGCCCATGCCTGATTCCGGTCGGCAAAATCTGAGGCGTTATACGATTCTGGCGTGCCCGCAGGCACCGCGAACTTTCTGAACGCCACCATGGCGTAAGCCTCTCTAGTGTTTGACGTCCGAGCCGCCGCCTTTATAGTCCCCATCGATTTTAGCGACCCGCGTCTCCTGAGGCGCCGCGGACCCGTTCGTACTCAGAAGCGAGACGCTAACGACCTGGTAGCCAGGACGGAGGTCTACTCCCTCAAACAGATTCGGCGACAACCTTTGCAGGGCGTCCATGGACCGCAGGCACTGATCGGCGGTTTCTGCCGATTTGAAGAGACCGTATTGGCTCAAAAGAGGGGCGTAATGCCGATGCAAGAGGTCAGCTAACTCCCTTATCGGTCCCGGAAGTACGTTGATTCCTGGCTGTGGCTGGAGCCCCCACCATAAGAGCGAGTCGTTATAACCGGATGAGATGTCGTAACCGAGCAATTCGCCTTGACCCCTAGGATCGAATCCGTCTGCGACTTCTACGACCTCAAAACGTTCGAATCCAACCATACAAACTTCATTTAAGAGTTGGGCGTATCTTGATGCTTTCGCCAGATCGTGCACGACCCCCGTTTCTCCACCTTCTCTAAGGAACCAGAAAAACAACTCGTTAACTTCATGGTCTCGCGATAGATGGTTGCAGTAGGTAGGGTGAGTTCTGCATGTACCTCTATAGCGGGCGTCTGCCGCAGGGTCTTGCTTACCATTTAAGATAAGGATATTCATGTTTCGGACCTTTCCAAGCTTTTCTAACCGCCGGGTAGCTCCAAATGGACGTTTGCGCTTTTGCCATGCCAGAAGTACCCCCAGCACAGAATGCGGGCAGCGCGGACACGTTGTCCACCGCCGAGATAAAATCCACGCCTGATGGAGCAGACTTTTCCGTCGATGATGCATCCGTCGGCAACGCACCTGCCACTTGAAACTCACAGCCGGCAAACACACCATAAAGGTCACGATGGCCGGATTCAAGGACTGGTCGCTTGACATCACTGCGCTGCCTGGCTCAGACGCCCATTTGTCGGCCAATTTGGAGAAATCGACCTGAGCACTGGAGCAGCAACGGTCATTGCTCCACGAGATCCAAGTGCGACCGTTTCCCCATCCACTCCTGATATTCTTTCACGCTCAGCAAAGCAGTCTTTCCGCGAAGCATCCTCAGAAACGCCTCCTCGGCTTTCGCATCTCTAGCTGAGATCTTCTCGACCGCATTACCCTCGCGCCGAATCAATCCGATACCAACGTCCGCAGCCTGGACCCGCGCCCGGTCGTTCAGCAGAAAGTCGCCGAAAGCGACAGCGCGGCTGACTTCGAACGCGGCCTTCGCATCTTTGTTGTTCTGTTTGATTCGCTGGCGCAGCGCTTCCACAGCCTTTTTGACGTTCTCCGGTGAAAGCCGCGGCACACGGGCGCCAGAAACGGCATCGCCAGCAGGCGTCGTAATCCAATCCTGGGACGACTGCCTGACGTAACCTTGCGTAGCAAAAATTGCCAGAACCTGCGCGGCGTCCTGACGATTGATATTGATAGTGCGCATCAGGTCAGGAATGGACAAGTTCATGGCGCCTTTCATGTCTTTCAGAAAACTCAGAGCTGCTTCGGCAGGAATCTGCGCCCAACTCGGACGAGCTGAGACCACATCGTTTGGGTTTCGCAGCGACGGGTTTCGGGCCATGCGGCGGGCATATCGCGTTTTGGGAATGTCGAAACAGCAAGGCCGATTCGGTAATTAGCTGAATTTTACTCTGGCGCTTGGGGAACACGGCCAGCACCGAATTCCGGTGGTGGCCCGTCTCAGTTCAGACCGACAATCGTCAGCTCCCCTTCGTCGACAATCGCCAGTCGCCGGCCGTTGGGACTCAGCGAAAAATCGAAATCGCGTCGATATCGAACGAGATTCCGCCCGAGACTTACCGGAACCGAGACGACCTCCTGTCCGCGGTCCGTATAGACCACGATTCGCCGGCCAATCATCTTGCCAGAAATATCGAGCACACGAGATCCGCCTCGCCATGTTTGTACGACGAATGCAATCCGGTCGCAGTGTTCGTCGGTACGCGCCTGCTCGGCCGAGGGGTGGTCATTCTTCGGCAGCTCTTGCCGAAACTTGAGTTGTCCGCTCGGCGCGATGAGTTCTATCCCTCTGCGCTCCCTGTTTGTACCTAGCAGAACTAGCAAATCATCCGATAGAGGGCTAACAAAGCCTGACTGCATGGCTAACGGCAGCTCTTCCTCACGGTTCTTGTCGCAAAGTGGCCAGCGGCGTACATCCCAACTTATCCCATTACCCGACTGATACGAAAATTCATCGGTGATACCATTTGCATCAAACCCGATCCAAGGACACTGTTTTGAGTAAGGCCTAGCGCCTGAAGAAATGTCCAGCACGGTGTAAGTGTAATGGCCCTGTTCTTGGAGATCTCGAATGACCAATGTGCGGCGACTTGGCGACTGACTTATTTTGCATTCGACTGAGCAGGGCAACAAGACTTCCCAGTTGAGTGCTAAATCGGATGGGTCTGTTTTTTTGGTCAAAACTTCCAGAGTTCTGTTAGCACGCGCGTAAATACGATCATCTGGCCCGAGATAGAAGCCGTTACTGAACAAATTATCCGTAGGTAGCCCGAGAGAAAGATCTAGTGTACCCTCGGGCGTGAATCGCAAAATATGAAACAAATCC
>JBEKSZ010000219.1:0-8328 GCA_049516615.1 Candidatus Acidiferrum sp.
CGTTTCCACTCCGCCGAGAGCGCTTCCATAAAGAAGCGATGGGTCTTTACGCCGGTCAAGCCGTCGGTGATGGCTTGCTCCTGGGCTTTCTGGAAGGAGAGCGAATTGTGCAACGCGCCGGCGATGAGATCCGCGAGGGTCCGCAACAGCAAAATCTCCTCGTCGGAAAAATCCATGGTCACGGAAGATTCGATGTACAAAACCCCGTGCAACTGCTCGCCGTAAAAGACCGGCAAGGCGATGGCCGCCAGGGAGTCCGCGAGCAGCGGCCGCAATGCTGCATCCGCGGGCACGGACGCGCGATACACGGCCATCTGGCCATTGCGCGCCACGTAGCCAATCAGTCCTGAATCAAGCGGGATGCGCATGCCCAGCGTCCCGCGGCGCAGCCCGGCTTCGGATTGAATGACAATTTCACGCGTGGCGTATTCGAGCACCCCGATGCCGAAGTGGTCGTAGGTCAATCCCTCTTCAAGCTGCCCGGTGATTTTCGCCAGCATCTCGTCGGGGTTGAGCGTGGCGATGGCGTTCTTTGAAATGGTGTTGAGCAGTGACAGATGCCGGGCCTTGGTGCGTTCTTCCTGGAACAGGCGGGCATTCTCGATGGCGATACTGGCTTCGCTGGCCAGGACGCGCAGGAGCTCCAGATGACCTTCGTCAAAGGAGCGCTCGTGGTCGCTGAACACCGCCAGCGCGCCGATCACGCGGTCATAGGCGACCAGCGGCACGCCGCAGAAGCAGCCTTTGTCGCGAATCGGTTCGATGCCCAGTTTGCGAACTTCCGACACGTAGTTGTCGCGGATGAGAACCGGCTGCCGGGTGCGGATGATGTATTCGGTAATGAAGTTCCCGGCCGGCCGGGTGCGCGCAGCCATGCGCTCTCCGCCGATCATTTCCAGGGCGAAAACAATTTCATCGCTGTCGGAGGCGAACTCCGCGATATAAAAATTCTCGACGTCGAAAAGCCGGCGCAGCTCCTCCCAGGTCTTGCGCAGCAAATCCTCTTTGTTCAGCGTGGAGCTGAGCGCGCGGCCGATCTCGTTGAGGACGTGAAGCTCTTCGGAACGCCGCGCGGTCTGCTGGATCAAATAGCTGTTTTCGACGGCCATGCCGATCTGGTGCCCCAGCGCGAGAAGCAGGCGCAATTCCGCAGGGGTGAAGCGCCGGGCATCGGGTGTGCCCAGCAGCAAAACGCCGAAGGCCTGTTCCTTGGCTTGCAGACTGATGGCCACCACGCTGCGCAATCCCTGGGCCAGCATCAGTTCGCGAAAGCGCCGGATGGATTCCTCTTTTTCAAGAGCGTTCAATCCGGCGTCGCGCAAATCGCGAAATCCGAGCAGGCCGCCGAGGCGCGCCACCAGCCCTACGAGATAATCATCGAGTCCTTCGCTCTGCGCGGCGCGGCAAAAATCGTCGCTGAGGCCGACGGCGACCACCGAAGTCGGCCCCTGCGGGTCGCCGTGATGCAGGAACAGGGCTCCCGCAGGCAGGCGCACCACGCCCAGCACGCGGTCCAGCGCCTGCGAGAGCATGCGCTGAATCTCTCCGCCCACAAAACCGGAAGTGGCCAGATTTAAATTGGACAGCGCCAGCATGTTGCGCTCGATGCGGCGCTTTTCTTCTTCATAGAGCGCCATGACCATGAGCATGGCCACAAAGCCCGATGGCGCAGCCGCGACCGCGCGGACGCCGGACATCATGTCTCCGCCGGCGTCACTGAAAAAATAAAACAGTCCCACACGCAGCACGGCCCAGGCAAAGAACGAAACCGCGAGCAGTTTGTCCGCCAGCGTTTCCTGGCGGCGATTCTCGCGCCAGAAAATAACCGCCACGCCCACAAACAGCGCAGCCGAGGGATACACCACCGAGGGCAGGGGAATAGATCGACTGCTACTCGCCAGCGACCAGAGCAACAGCACGCCGCCCGTAACCGCCGCAGGAATGACCCAAGCTTTCCGCGAGGCATAGCGTTGCGCACCGAGAAAGAAAAATATGCCGGCCCAGGCGTACAGCACGCTGCTAGCCAGTTTGAGCGGGCTCGCCGGGACCGTGCCGGCCAGCGCCGGGCCGGCGTGGTGCAGTGCGAGCAACGCCCAGGCGATGGTCCAGAGCAACAGATAATTCTGGCGCTTGATGCTGTGAATGTAGGCGAAGAATACCGCCACCAGCCCGGTGGCCGCCAGAAGTGCCATGGCGAGAATGCTGTAGGGTAACAAGGTTGCGATTGGCTCCACGCTCAAACCGCGATCGGCGCCGCGCAGGCGTGCCAGCACGCGCGGCGAAGTCTCCGTTTATCGGCGAATGTCTCCCGAGAGGTCGCTGGCGGCGCGTCTAAAGGCCGCCGCCCCACCCGCCGGTTCACATTACAAAGTACTTGCATTATGGAGGATGAATTTTACCCGGAACAAGCGTACCACCGTACTGGTAGCCAAAGAGACAGCACTCCGAGGGTTAACGGTTTCCGCACACCCGGGCGTCACCTGCGCGGTTGTCCCCACAGGAGAATGTCCGCGCTTTCCAGTATGCGCTTCCGGCCGGCGCGTGGCGGCGTATGGTCCCCTGGCGCTCCTTCATTTTCCGGGCTGTGTTTCGCGAGGGAGATCATCGCTCGGCCCAATTCCTCGGTGGTGAGCATGTACTTCGGAAAAAGGGCTTTGAGCAGCGGATAGATGGGCGCGACCACCGCGTACATCGCTGCATACCATCTGGTTTTGGATTTGATGCCGTGGAGCGGCTGGATGTAGCCGGGTCGGAACATATAGGCCGCGCCGAAGGGCAACGCCAGCAGGGCATTTTCCGTTGCACCCTTTACCCGCGCCCACATTGCGCGGCTTTTTTCCGAACTGTCGGTCCCCGCTCCCGAAACATAAATGAAGGTTATCGCCGGGCTCGCGGCCAGCAGCGCGCGCGCGGCAGCCAAGGTAATGTCGTAGGTCACGCGCCGATAATCCGCCTCCTTCATTCCCGCCGAGGAGACCCCCAGACAGAAGAAACAGGCGTCGTAACCCGCCAGGCGCTGCTCGATCGAGGAATACTCGGTCAAGTCCTTCAGGACAATCTCGCGCACCTTTTCATCCGTGACACCGGGCGCGCTCCGTCCCAGCAACAATACCCGCTCGATTTCAGGATCGCGCAAGCACTCTCGCAGCACGCCCTGGCCGACCATGCCCGTGGCACCAAAAATAATGATTTTCATCCGGCGGCGGCTCCCGCCCTAAAATACCGCAGGCGCCGGGCGAGGTGCTAGCATCTTAGGGGAGGCACCATGTACCTACCACTGATCCTCGCACTCGTTCTCAGCCAGATACCGGATGCGCCGGTGGCCAAGCCGCAGACTGAGGCGCCGGGTTCGCAACCGGCCCCCAGCTCAGTGTCGTTTGAACTCGAGGGAGACAAACTCGGCGAGAGCTTGGCCGCTTTCAAGGCCCAGCATCCGAAAGCGCAGTGCGATGCATCGCAAAAGACTCGGACTTCCTGCTACCAGTGGGCGGAGGTCGCGATTTTGGGGTTGATCGCGCACCCCGACTCCGGATGTAACCTGAAGAAGCGCTACGCCGCAGAGTGCCTCGAGGGACTGACCGCGCGTTTCACAGACGAGCGGCTGGTCTCGCTCGTCTATAGTGTAGCCGGCGCGGACCGCAGCGCGGCGGCTGCCGCTCTCAGGAAAAAATTTGGAGCGCCGACGCTGGAATCGCGCGAAGCCACGGTCTGGAACAGCGGAAATTCCAGCGCAAGCGTGGTCGCTGGAAAAGGCGATATGCCGGACAGCGCCGCGCCAGCCCTGCTTACCATCTCCATATCGGTCACGAACTGAGCGCGTGCCTTTCCTGCATGCTTCTTCGTCAGGGGTCGCCGGTTGCTTCGCCAGGTTGGACGCTGCGCGGCGCTTTCGCTAGACTGGTTGGTTACGCCACAGCGAAAAGACCCGACAGCGATGACCGAGCCCATTTCCAATCACAGCGAAAGCGAAGTTCGCGTCCGTTTTGCGCCGTCGCCCACCGGCTATCTGCACGTCGGTGGAGCGCGTACCGCGCTGTTCAACTGGCTCTACGCTCGCGGCCAAGCTTCCCATTATCGCGGCAAGATGATTTTGCGCATCGAAGACACCGACGCCGAGCGCAACAAACCGGAACTGGTCGAAGGCATCATTTCAGCGCTCACCTGGCTGGGCCTTGATTGGGACGAAGGCCCGTTTTACCAGTCGCAGCGCACTGCGCTCTATCGCCAGGCCGGATTGAAACTTTTGGCCCAGGGCAGCGCCTTTCGCTGCTACTGTCCCGCGGAAAAATACGTGGGCGGCGATCACGCGCCGGAAGGCGGAGCGCCCGGGCAAGGCTCGCAGGTGCGCCGCGTCACGCGTTGCTCCTGCCGCGATGGCCAGCCTTCTACGCCGGACAGCAAACCGGCTCTGCGCTTCAAGGTTCCCCTCCAAGGCAGCACCACAATTCACGATGCTGTTTTCGGTGACCGCGAATTCCAGAACGACGAGATCGAGGATTTTATGCTGCTGCGTTCCGGCAAAGGCGACGAGGACTACGGCCAGTCGATGTACAACCTTGGCGTGGTGGTGGACGACATCGACATGCGCATCACGCACATTATTCGCGGGGCCGACCACATCTCCAACACGCCCAAACAAGTGTTGCTGTACAACGCGTTAGGGGTGAAACCGCCCATTTTCGCGCATGTGCCGCTGATTCTCGGCCCGGACAAATCGCGTCTTTCCAAGCGCCATGGCGCCACGGACGTCAACATGTACCGCGCCGAGGGCTTCCTGCCGGAAGCCTTCCGTAATTTCCTTGCGCTACTCGGCTGGTCCCCGGGGGCCGACCTGGAATTTTTGCGCACGCCCGATCTGCTCGCGAGATTTGCCCTTGCGGGGGTCAGCCGCACCAACGGGGTCTTCGACCGCGACAAGCTGCAATGGTTCAACACCCAGTACCTGCAAAGGCTGCCCATCGAGGAGCTCGTGCCGCAGGTGCAAGCGGAATTGCAGCGCCACAATTTGTGGCGGGAAGAGTGGGCCGCCGGTGAAGGTCAGGCGTGGTTCACAAAAACGGTGGACCTGCTGCGCAGTCGCGTGCGCTTGCTGCCGGATTTCGCCACCTGGTCGCGGGCCTTTTTCAGCGACGATTTTCCCCGTGATCCTGCGGCCATCGCCAAGTTCTGGAAAGATGAAAAAACGCCTGCGCTGCTCGGCAAATTAGCCGATGCCCTGGCGGCGCTTGCGCAGTGGAATCACGACGCCTGCGACCAGGCTACGCGCAAGGTTGCCGAAGATGGGGGCGTAAAGGCCGGCGTGCTGATCAACGCCACGCGGGTGGCCATCGTTGGCCAGGCAGTGGCCCCGCCGCTTTTCGATACCATGGTAGTCATCGGCCAGCAGCGGGTGGTCGCGCGACTTCGCGACGCGGTGGCGTCCCTGCCAGCATAAGCGCTCGTTTCTCACACAAAACCCAACCGGCACCGCGAGGAGCTTCCCGTCCGGCGCGGGGAAAAGCAAGTCGCCAGCGCCGGCTTCTTACCCGATGGTTTTCTTGAACGTCTTGTGAAAAATCGAAATGCCGAAGGTCGGCTTGTCCCGCGTGCCGGTGATGGTGATGGGCAATTCGGTTCCCGCGCCATTCTTGCTGAAGAACGGATCAAGCACCTTCAGAAAATCGGATTTTACTCCACTCACCATCTGCGAGATTTTGGCTTGCAGCTGGATTTTTCCCGAGAAATTCAGTTCCCCGCCCTGCAAACCGTACTCCCCAGCCAGCTGGATCCTTGCGCCGGGCACGCTGAAGGTCACACTCGAAAAATGCACCGTGCCCTTTTCAAGGTGGAACTTGCACCTCAGGTCGCTCAGCGAGCTGCCCGCCTCCTCGTCCTTGGGCTTGCCCTCCGCGCGACGGCTGAGCGACTGCAACTCCTCGCGCACTTTCGCACTGCTCCACGTGGCGTTGTCCACCGCCACATCGGCGTCCAGAATCATCTTCTCGAGAACTTTCACCTTGCCGGGCGGCAGGAACAATTTCGCCGTGATTTGCGCGGGCCCGACGAGCAGCGGGGTATCGTCCTTCATCGCCAGCGCCAGAATGTCCTGGATGCGCGCGTCCGGCGCCCGCACATTCAGGGAGATGTCATGGCCCTTGCCGGGAACATTGACCACGCTGCCTTCGGAGACGATAACCGACTTGATCAGCGTGGCGCGCACGGGATGCAGGTAGGTATCGCCGTCCAGCCCGTCCACGGTTGCGGAAAACTCGGTGTCGAGGGGCACGGGCTTTCCAACGCGGTCGAGGGAAAAATCCGGCGTGTGCGTCACGCCGGTGACTTCCAGCTTGTCGAGTTGCCCGGAATATTTTCCCGTCGAAGACAAAATCCCGGCGATCCCGGGAAACGGCCCGAGATCGGCGTCGGTGAATTCATAAGAACCGGAAATCGGGGTCGCGCCCTTGTCGTCCAGATTCCACGGGCCGAAGCTGCCCTTGGTGGCGATTTCGCCTTTGGGTTTGCCGTTCGTCAGCGTTCCGTGAAAGTCCATGGCCTGGTCCGCGCCGGCATGGTAAAGATTCAGCGCGTGAATGTCCCACTCCAGCGGCAGCTTGCCGGCCTTTTTCGGCAGAATCGTCAGCGTGGTGTTATCGCAGACGATTTCGTCCACCACAATTGCCGGCAGCGGTTTTCGCCCGCGCGGCGGTGCCGCAGCCGCTTGTTTTTCGCCGCGCGGCGGAATCGTAATGCTCATATTCTGGACGTTCACGCCGCGAATTTCATGCGGCACGCGAAAGATGCCCAGCACACCCAAGTGGAACGTAAAGGTATCGATGTGGATGAAGGGAATATCGCTGCGGTCGCGGTGGTAGATGGTCAGGCCGCGTCCCTGTACGCTCATCTCCGGGAAGGCCGAGACGTGCAGGCTCCCGAGTTGCACTTCGGTGTCGAACCGCTCGGACAAGGAACGCGTCACCCAGTCGCGCGTAAAAGCATCGATGTGCAGGGAACGCCAGACGAGATATCCCGAGAGTGCGGCGGCGAGCGCCAGTATGGAAATTACCGTAAGCCATCTTCTAGAAAGGGCGCGCTTCGCGGTCATGAGGAAATGTCAGCGCGGAGCGAAGATGTCGGCGTGGCTTGGCTTCGCGCCGGAGGCCGCGATGTTGACGGTAGCCTCGACGGGCAGAGTGACCGGAGGAAGGCAAGCTTCATTGCTGCACGCCTGATAGCGCAGCTTGAACGCCAGGCGCTGAGGGCCGAGGGACGCGGCGCTCGAAGCGGCGAGCGGCACGCGCAGCGTTACCGTCCCTTCATAAATATTCAGCGGTTTATCCTTGGCAAAAGAAAACGTGTGCAGCGTGCCCCGGGGATAGGCGACTTCACCGGCTGTGAAGCCCACCGGCAAATCGAACTTGAGGTCCGTAGCGATGAGATAGTCTTCGGACTTTTCGCGCGCGTTGACGTGAAAACCCGGACGAATTGTCATTACTACGGCAATCTGAAAGGGCACGTTGCGAGCCGCGGGATCGGCGGAAACATACGCCGCCGGAGCAACGACGTCTTTGCCGCTGGGCATTTGCGAAAAGCTGAGCGCGGCCATCAGCGCGGAAGCCGCAGCGGCAAGGAATATCCGTAGCGCCTGCGTTCTAGGCGGTTTCCCGCCGCCTGCAGGTCGCGGGAAGGGATCTTGCTTCACAGGGTAACCTGCGTGCCGATCTGCTCTGAAATCACGCGATTCATCACCTGCGTCAAGTCTTCTCCGGTCTTTTCCAGCACGAACGCATTCCTCGGTTCCGACCAGGCGAGCTTGAAGCTGGTGGACAGCGCGGAAATCCAGATTTCGCGCACCGGGGTGTTCGGAGAAATCACGAATTTGGCCCCTTCCGGCTTCTCAAAGAGCACTTCGAGCTTTCCGCTCTGCCCTTCGACGTCGAAGTCATACTCATCGCCGGCGGTGAGCAGGCGCTTCTTCAGTTGCTCAAACGCCGCGTCCGCTTTGCGCTGAAAGTCTTTTTCCTCAAGCACGGTGCCTGCCTGTCAGGGTTGCGATTCGATCTCTTTGGAAATTTCGTCCTTATCGATGATACCGGTAACGCGTTTGATCTGCTTGCCTTCGCGCGAGATGAGCACGCTGGTGGGGTAACCGAGAAGTCCGCCGAATTTGTCGGCTGCGGCATCGTTGCCGAGGAGAATGGGATAGCTCATGAGCGTGGGAGTGCCGTTCACGTCGAACTTCTCGGTTTCGACGTACGGGGCCACGACACTCTTGCCTTCTTCGTCCATGGCGATGCCCAAAACCGTGAAGCCTTTGGAGTTGTAGGCCTTCTGCATTTCAATAAGCCAGGG
>JBEKSZ010000220.1:0-8250 GCA_049516615.1 Candidatus Acidiferrum sp.
TCTTGCCGCTCTCATCGATTTCGTGTCGAAACACCCGATAGCCCGGCCAATCCAATATCCTCGTGAATTCGCTGTCGCGCATTCCGCGAGTCTAGCCCAACTGCCTTCTGACAGAAAACCGCCCTAGTATTGCGTCTCCACGAATTCCTGCTCAGAGCCTTCAAGTTTATAGGATCTTGGCCGATGAGACCGATTGAGGATGCATCCGAATGATTACAGCCAGAAACGAGATCGATGGTCTCGCTTCCGACTGAGAGCTCGGCCAGTCAGCGACTTACGTCCGTGACAACGGCGCGGCATTTAACATGAAATATAGCAACAAGCTATTTGTGGTTTTTCAGCGTCTGCACCGCCAGGAAGAGTTTGAGGGCACGGGTGTGGTACTCGCGACAGTCCAGCGTATCGTCCAGAAACACGGAGATCGAATTTGCGCAGAGGCTGAGCTAAACGCAGGCGCCACGTTTTATTTCTCTTTAGGAACTGAGATGGAAGCAGCCGGGTCAATGAGCGGTAAATCAAGTGGGGTTATCGCATGAGCGCAGCTGAGTTCGAAATTCTCCTGGTCGAGGATGACCCGAAGGATGTCGAGTTGACTCTGCACGCGCTCCGCAAGGAAAACTTTCGTCACCACATACACGTCGCTCGTGGCGGCGGCAAAGCTCTCGATTTTCTTTTCTGCCGGGGATCCTACAGTGACCGTTCCTTAGATCACCCGCCAAAACTCGTGATCCTCGACTTGAAACCGCCAAAGGTCGACGCGATGGAAGTACTGCGGGAGATCAAGAAGGACATCCATACGCAGGCAATCCCGGTGACTGTGCTCACATCCTCAAAAGAAGACCGGGACCTCGTGGAGAGCTATAAATTGGGTGTCAACAGTTACATTCAGAAGCCGGTGGATTTTAATCAGTTCCAAGAGGCAGTCAACAAATTAGGACTCTATTGGCTGGCAGTAAATCAGACACCGCCTCCCAGCGCATTTTGAAGAAGTAACGCGAGCCAAACAGATGAGCAATCTTTAAGCGCAACAGACTACGGAGGAACGGGGCCTTCATCCCGAGCCCCGGTCAAGTTCTCTCGCTCTCGGAACCTTCAAAGAGTATGCAATTTGCCGTTCGTTAAATACAAAGTGAGGATGGACCCATGAGCTTGGTTGGAACCAGTTGCAAAGTCATTTACTGGCATCGCGAATTGCCTCCATTTGATGCTGACGCCGTCGACGAGCACGTCGTCGAAGCCGCAAGCGGCCGCGTTCCAGGAACTCTCTTACATCGCGGTGAATTGTGGGACCGCTGCTATGAAAAACTGATGGCTTGCACCTGCACGCGACTCGAGCAGGAAGTCGCCCGCCTCGGTGGAGACTACGCCCACATTTTGAGCGAATCCGTGGAGAGCCACCATGACGGTCCAAGCAACGAATCTTGGCTGCACGGTCGATTCACTTACATGCTGTTTCGCCGGCCTGTGAAAACGAGTCCCTAAGCCACAGCGGATAATGGCGCCTGGCGCTCTTCGAAACCCTGCAACCCCGAGATTTTGGAGGCGCACTGCGGCACACTCGACCGGGTTCCTCTCGATCAGACTGCGTCCCACCGCACGTAGACTACGAGATTGGAGACTTGAGCATTGTTCACACCAATTCTGCCTATTTGGTGTATGCGCACTTTTTCTCGTGCGCCAGCCATACGGTCTCTCGCTCTGCTGCGCTGAATTTTTGATGGGCCATCGTTATCCGAACCTTTTCAATTCATTTCCATTGTGCGCTACCACTTCAGCAGCTACAAACCCGCGTTGAAACGAACCGCCTGCTTCAAGTCGGCGTGCTCGAATGCCGAAGCCATACGGTCGATCGCGGCCTTGTTCAGCCCGAGAGCGCCGGCCTCTTTGCGCCAGCCGCCAACGGCCGCGCCGACGACGCCGGCGGTGTGCTTTGCTTCCTGCGACGACAGCCCGAAATATTCCGCCTCGGCCATGGCGATTTCCAAAGAGGCCGTTGGGTCGTCGATACTGATCGATGTGTGCAGGATGCGGTCCCGGACGTCGGTTGGCACGGGGTTGAGATCGAACGCGGGCGAGAGACGCCAGCCACGCGGTCCGTCGTAGAGGAAGCCGTGGTTGCGCAGGTGATCGTCCGTGTTTGAGATCAGCACCGTGAAAACGATCCGCATCCAGAGTTCCTTCAGATCCGCGTCCGGCTGCGCGCCGTGCTGGCGGATGGCATCCGCAATCTCCAGGTAGCTGTGCTGCTCATTATCCTTCGCGCCGAGCATGCTCATTGCGGAGAGAAAAGAAATACGCGTGTCCCCTGCCCTGTCAAACCGGCGCACGAGGAGAACGTTTTTGTCGGTTATGTTTTCGATGCGACTGTCGGGAACGCTGATGCCGGCATTGCGCGCGACCCTGAGACTGAGCGCTTCCCACAACTCGACGTCAGCGTAATCGTCCTTGTGGGGAAACTTTGCGATCGCCAACTGGCCGTCGCGTTCGCGCACGGCCGCTTTCGGCCGCGCCCCGCCGAGCGACGAGCCCGGCGCCAGCAGGAGGCGCAAATCTTCCGCGGTGTCGGTATCGTCAGCGACGCGCTCGCATGCCGCGAGCAGCCGCGGCAGGTTGACCACCGGCGGAATGCGCTCCGCGTCCGCGGGCGCGAGAAAGGGTCCGCCCGGCTGCTGCGCGAAACGCAGCGAGCCCTGCCTGGCCTCGTCGTCGACCATCAGGAGAAAATCTATTTCGCGCGGCGCACGCGCGAGCCGGTTTTGCTGCTGCGCAGCCCTGCGCTCGGCCCGCTGCATAAGCACGCGGCCCCACCGGTCCGGCGCGGAATCGCCGAGCGCGCCGAACAGCGCCTTCCCAGCTTCGGTGTGTTGCGGTCCGGGCCCGAGCGTTAATGCCGGCTCAAGCGCGAAGCGTTCGGGGTGTGCAAGCCAGGTCTTGTCATATTCGAACGTCGCGCTCGCGCGGCCTTTCGGGGCGCGCGACCACAGGCGGCCGACCAGAGCGGGCGCCCCGGCGAGATCGACATAGACCAATGCTTCGGTATCGCTCAAGTTGTGCTCTTCGGTTTACGCGGCGTGCGAATGCGTTTGGGCAGGTGCTCTTCTTCGACGGCAAGCCCCGTGGCGTCGTGGCTCGCGTCGGCCAGTTCGTCGAGGCGCGCGGAGAGGCCAAGCACGAACAGGACGCGGGCATACGCGCCCATGGAGACCGCCGGATCGCCCTGCTCCATTCTCACCAAGGTCATGCGTCCGACGCCGGCGCGCTGCGCCATCAACGCCATGGGAATACGGCGACGACGACGGGCGTCCCGGATGTCGGCGCTGAGTTTATCCAGCGCCCGTTTAGCGGGGAGCGGTAGCATCGATTTTCTCGTATCCATCATACTGCACCTTAAAAGGTATCTTAAGTGGCTTAGTGTACCTTATAAGGGACGTTGTGGCAAGCGTTCTCAGACGGGGTAGGCGAGGTGGCATCCGGGTCGGAAAAGTGATGCAAAATAAAGAGTTTACTAACACCTGGCGGGTGCACAGTCCACCGAACGAATAATCTCCGATGCCGGCCTAGGTTCGTGGGGGCCCCCGTATCGCGTCCAGATCATGAACGCAGTCTCGCCGAGTGCTACGAAAGTATCGTCGATACTTTCGTGCAATTGTTTCGGCCCTACGCTCCTGGCTTAATGTTGATTGTGCGAAACGCGCAGCAGCAAGGAGAGCAAACCATGCTCAGGTGGTGCCACAACGCGTTTCACGTCAACAAGGGGAATCACCACGTCCAGCGGTTCGACGCATCTCGGTTCATCCGAAAGGGATTCAGTGATTGTTACGCTCAGGAGACGACGCATGAACGAGGCACTCAATAAGGGCAAGATGCATCTGAGTCAGCACTCCGATGCGTATTGGAGGGTTACGTTTGATTTTCCACCTCTCAACATATTTGGACCGGCGAATATCCCTCAGCTTGATGAAATCGTGTCGTCGCTCGAAACCGATGACCGTGTCAAGGTAGTGGTGTTTGACAGTGCGGTCGAAGGATTTTTTTTAACTCACTACGATTTCGTGGCCAAACCCGAAGAGTCGGCAAAATTTCCGGTTGGGATAACCGGTTTGCAACCGCTGCCTGACATGCTCGCCCGGCTAAGTCGAGCATCCGTTGTGTCCATTTCCTCGATTCGGGGACGAGCCACAGGCGTCGGGAGCGAGCTCGCTCTCGCGAGCGACATGCGCTTTGCCAGCCGCGAACGGGCTGTCCTTTCGCAATGGGAGGTCGGAGCCGGTTTGGTTCCGGGTGGCGGACCGATGGCTCGATTGCCACGGTTGATCGGACGCGGAAGGGCTCTGGAAGTGTTGTTGGGGGCGGATGATGTCAACGGCGATCTCGCGGAGCTGTATGGCTATGTGAATCGCTCGTTACCTGACGCAGAGCTCGACGCGTTCGTCGATGCTCTTGCCAGAAGAATCTCCACTTTCGACAAGCGAGCAATCGCAGAAACGAAACGCCTCGTCAACCTCAATAGTTTGCCTCCCGATAGCGAGATCGCACCCGAATGGGATGCCTTTATCGCTTCGCTCGGACGCCCGGCGGCCCAGGCGCGCATTCGGACTCTGTTCCAACGCGGCTTTCATAAACCCGGCGATGTGGAAGCCCGGCTTGGATACCACGTCGGCCTGCTGGGGCTCACGGACGAGGTCTCCGCGGTGCCCGGATCGGCTCGCTAAATTGGAGCGAGAAAGGCAATGAATAACTAACTGAGCAGCGACGATGGACCGGCGACGGACGAGTTTGGCGAAAATTCAGCTCGGGAAGTCAAAATAGAAACACCGTAAAAAATCCGGTTGAGGAGGCTAGCATGGCAGTCACCACGGAAATCGCGCCGAATGTCTATCGCATCTCGATCTTTGCTCAATGGGGAAATTTCCAGTTCAACCATTTCCTGGTGAGGGACGATGAACCGCTGCTGTTCAGCACCGGGCTGCGCGGAATGCACGCGGAAATTCGCGAGGCCGTCGCAAAGCTCATCAACCTTTCCGAGTTGCGCCACATCAGCTTCAGCCATTTTGAGTCAGACGAGTGCGGGTCGCTCAATGAATGGCTGGCTGCAGCGCCCAATGCCGATGTGATCTGCAGCCAGGTTGGAGCCCTGGTGAACATGAACGACTTCATTGGCCGGGAGGCACGCGAGCTCGCTGACGGCGGGATCTTTACGACGGGAATTTACCGCTTTCGTTACTGCCAGACTCCCCACCTGCCCCACGGCTGGGACGCTGGCGTCCTCTTCGAAGAAACGCAGAGAACATTGCTCTGTTCGGACCTGTTCCATCACATGGGCGACGTCGAAGCGCTCACCACTGCCGATGTGGTGGGCCGCTCGCGTCAGGCGATGAAGGAATTTCAGGCGGGCATTCTCGCGGAGTATGTGCCCTACACACCACTCACCGCGCAGAACCTGAAAAAGCTCGCCGACCTAAAGCCCAAAACGCTCGCCATCATGCATGGTTCTAGCTTTACAGGTGACTGCGCCCGAGCACTCGATGACCTCGATGTGATGTTTCGCGAGGTCTTCGGCCGGCAGAAGTAGAGGCGGAAATCTCCGACAAAGGCTCTTTTTTAGCGGATTGAGCGGCACAGCTCCCGTGTACCTTACTGCCCTAGCTTTGCCAAGGGCTTTTGCCCCAAAAACTCAATCTTTTGCGCGGCCTGTTGCGTTCCTTGCTCACAAGAAAACCCACTTCGGGAGTCTCTTCCCGTTCCAGCACCCATCACAGTGGGGAAACGCCTACACCCTAGTTTATACGTGCAACATGTCTGTTTCTCTCTACAATGACGACAGCCGTATGGAGGCACAGAAGCCCTGTGACGACAAGGTTCGATAAGTTCCTGTTCCGGCAGCAAGTCCCGCTCCTCGCGATCTTGCTCTATTGCCAGTCGGCGGGGTCTGCGCAACAGCCGGCTCTCGTTCCCCTCGCCATTAACAACCAAGTGTCGGCGGATTCCAGCAGGAATTTCCTGACCGATCCCCGCGTGTTTAATGCCGAATTTTACAGGAAGTTCTACCCAGGACTGCACCTTGCAAGCGACGCGGACGCGACCCGCAACTGGACAAACAGCGGCGCCCGCGCCTGCCGACGCGGCTCGTTTTACTTCAACGCGCACGACTACTTGAACCGTTACAAGGATCTGGCCTCCGGCGATTGTGTAGCAGCCGCGCAGCACTTCGTCGTGGCGGGCTCGAATGAAGGCCGAATTGGTGCATTTGAAAGCTACTGGGCAATCTTCGATTTCGACTACTACGTGGACCCGGCAAACAATCCAGACCTGAACAAGGCCTACAACCACCCGTGGGACCTGGTAGATCTGCAACTCCACTGGCTGCAGCATGGGATTTCCGAGCGTCGCGACGCTTCGCCGTTTTTCCATGTACGAGAGTATCAGGCACGGTATCCCGAGGTGCCGCGAAATCCCGCGCAAGCCATCGAGCAGTTCGTCGCCGCCGGGCTCAGTGAAGGCCGGTTTGGTCGCGCGACCTGGGCTGATCCGGCCAAGTGGAGCACGCTCGTGCACGATGCCGTGCGCCCGGAGCGAACCGCGACCGCGAATGACGCCGTCCGAACATTCATGAGCGCCGGGGGTACGCCGATGAAAGTCCTGGTGAAGTCGCCAAGTTGGTATGACTCGGCCGCCTCCCCGCCATGGCAGAAACTCAAGGCCGAAGAAGTCTGCACAGTTCCTGCTCCGACGGCCGGCGACGATCAAAAACTCATCCAGGGCTTTCTAGATCGCATGAGCACGGCAAGCAAGCAGCCTTGCCGCGTGGTGCGTCTTGCGCCGCATGCCGCCTATCACATCGTGCTGCCGGCGAACTTGCCGCCCAGCCAGGACTGGGTGCTCAACCACCGGCCGCACTTCACCATACGCGACGCGCAGGACTTCGTCTTGGACGGCAATGGCTCTACGGTCTATTTCACGGGTTCCACGGGCGCTTTTGATATTGCACACTGCCAGCGTGGCATCATCGAAAACCTGATTATCGATTGGGGCAATCCGTTCGACCCCAATCCCGCGTGGCGCGGGCCGCTCTTCGAAGTCCTCGGCACGATTCGCAAGGACTCGAAAACCACCGGCCACATCGAACTCGATCCCGGCACAAAACTGCCGCCCAATTTTTCGCCTTACATCTACACCTTTCATCTGTGGGATAAATCGACCGGCCTGATGGCCCACGAGGACGAGCTTCCCGGTCCCACTGACACGGGTTGCGACGCTGACTGCATCGCACACAAAAAAGGTCCCACGCAGGCGATGCATCTGAAGGGATTGTCGCTCTATCCGAATAACAACGACTCCGGAAAATGGGTGGCATCAAACCTTGTGCAATTCTCGAATCGTTACGTTCTGGTCGCTTTCTCGCAATTCCCGATGGGAGCGGTTTCCCTGGTCGACGGCACCGGCGATCTACGCATGATCAATTGCACGCTCCACTCTTCGCCATACATGGGCATTGCCGGCGGAGGCCGCCAACGCGGCTTTGCTTTCGAGGGATTGACGATCACGCCAAGCCAGGGTCGTCACATTTCGACCACGGCGGACGGCGTGCACCTCACCGGTTCCCCGGGCGACATCATCATTGATAACTCGACCTTCGAGAGCCTCGGCGACGACGCGATCAACGTCGCCGTCGTCTGGGACACGCTGACCAAGGTCTCGTCGGGCAATGCGTTTAGCATGACGGGCGGCGATAGTGTGCCCGACGACGGAGATACTCTCGCCTTCTTCGATGAGACCCTTGCGTTCCTCGGTGCCGCGCAAGTCCGCTCGTTCACCGGAAGCGGTACGCTACAAATTCAATTGAAGGAGAGCCTTGCCTTTCTGCGCCCCGGACTGAAAGCCATCAACATGTCCCACATTCCTTCTGGCTTTTACATGTCCGATTTGAACATCCGCAAGAAAATTGGGCACGGTGTCATCTTCGGCGCGCTGCATGGCGTGGTCCAGAATTCACACTTCGAAGATCTCACCATGAGCGGCATCGTGTTTCACTTCTCCAGCTACTGGAGCGAAGGCGCTCCGAGCGCCGACATCGCGATCCGCAACAATCAATTCACGCGGGTCAGCATGTCTGAGAAGTTCTATGAGGCGGGAACCGGAATGGGCACCTACCCACACCGCAACGCGGCGATCGCCATCTTCAACGAGGTTGTCACGAATTACAACAAAGTACCCGACAATTTCGCAGCCACGTATCCGGTATTTCAGGAC
>JBEKSZ010000221.1:0-8189 GCA_049516615.1 Candidatus Acidiferrum sp.
TGAAAGAAGCGCTCCTAAAGGCGGCCGAACTGCTTCACGGCTTCTTGAATGGATTTCAGCTTCTCAATGGTGGCGTACATGGAGTGTTCTTTGAAATCCATCTGTCGGGCGAGCTTGAGCGCAGCTGGCGCGGATTCCCGCGGCACGACGACTACACCATCTGCGTCGGCCACGATGATGTCGCCCGCATTCACGGCGACTCCGTCGCAGACGACCGGGATATTGGCGCCAGCGAAGCGGTAGTGAGCTACAGAGGTGGACGGAACGATACCCAGCGCATACACGGGGAACCCGATTTTCTGCAAATAAGCGACATCCCGCACCCCGCCGTCGATCACCGCCCCTGAGAAGTTCCGCGAGTTCATCGCCGTGCCCATCAGTCCTCCCATTCCAGCGATGTCCGCGCCGTCTTCGACGACCATTACATATACAGAATTGGAAGAGCCATGATCGATGGCCGCAAGCATGCCGTCGAGTGCCTTAGGATCGCGGTTGGCCTCCTTCTTGAGAAGCACCGTTAGCGCAAAGCCCGCAAATTTGGTCGGGAAGATCGGCCGCATACGATGGGACATATACATCTTGCGACCGGTGAGCTGCTCGAGCGCGTCGGAAACAGAGGCGACTTCAACGTGGCGGAAAGCGTCGAGCAGGGGAGCGTCGTCCGTAGGCGACGCATCAAGTTGACGGGTGCGCGCCAAAGGCGGCGCAAGGGAGATGGCGATGACCGTAATGGCAAAACTGCCCAAAACCACGGCGCGAACGATTCGGCGAAAAAGTGCCCAGTCAAGTGGTAGCATCATCGCGATTCTCCGGAAGTCCGAGTAGCTGGAATGTAGCATTTCTTGGTATTCGGCACTAGTCGCGAGTTAATTTTAATTCGATTGAATAGAGGCGTTTTTGCGAATGCCTGAGGAAAACGCGCCGCGAGCGCCCCGCTCAAGGAGCGCCGAACACACCAAGGCAACGCCCCAGTTATGGCAGCCACGGGCGCGTTTTTTGGTAGAGCTCTGGCCCTCACTCTTCTTCCTCGTCTTCGGCCTGCTTGCTCGTGGCCGGTTCTGTCTTCACCCCGCGAGCCGCAGACATCAGAAAGCTGACCAGGTCGTCTAGCTCACCGCGGCTGAGAGTTGCGGCGTAATTAGCCGGCATTAGGGAATCCGGTTGATGTGAAAAGCTAGCGAGATCCGACTTTTGAAAAAGCTGGAAAGCGCCATCAGTTGTCTGCAGCTGGAGCGAGAAATTGTCTTCGTTCCGCACCACGCCCAAGTATTCCTTGCCATCGCGCGTCTTGACAGTCATCTGGCCGCCCAGGCGGGTTGCAGCGGCCGGTTTAACGATGGCTTGACGAATCTCAGCTTCAGAATGATTCCCGCCAAATCCAGAGAGTTCTGAGGCGATGAAGCCCCCGGAGCCGGAGATCGCGTGACACTCAGAGCATCGCGGCTTTCCGTAAAAGAGCGCCCGGCCTCTCTCTACGTCACCCGGAAACTTTGCTGCGTTGTTCTTACCCTGAAGTTGGCGCACATAGGCGACAACATTTTTGAGATTGCTTCCCAAAGACGCAAAAGCAGGCATTCCCGTTCCCGGTACACCGCCTGCGATGATGCGCGAGAGCTGGTCGTCGGATCGCTGCTGCGTTTTTTCACTCAGGGCAATGTCAGGAGCGCGTTCGCCGCCGCGCCCATCCAAGCCGTGGCACCCCGCGCAACGCGATTCAAACACCTGCTTACCGTCGACGTTCGGCACCTCCACACTCTGACCGTCGTTTGTGGAATGCGGCGATTTCTGCCCCGGTGACGCAGCTCTCGGCGTAGCGATCATGGCAGAGAGCAGCATGAGCCTCACAACATGCCTGATGCGGACGCCAAGAATGTCGTTGGCACTTCTCATAGACAACCCAATTCCCGGGGCGTTCCTCGCGCAGCCGGCGCCCTTCAGAAAATTTTTCGATTGCCAAAGGCAATCCCGCGAATCAATGATTCGCGGGGCGGCGCACAGCGATGAGGGACAATTGCTCCAAATCCGGGTAGTGCCCATCTTCATCGGGTTTTCGATCGCTCGGCTGGATCTGCTGAACGATCGTCTGTGCGGGCAAAACTCCGCTGAAATATTTCCGGTACACCTTCCCGAAGGCTGCCGATTCCGATAAATCGTCCAGATAAATCGTGGTTGAAACGACTTGGTCGAACTTCATTCCCGCTTCTTCCAGGTTGTCGAGCAGATTCCGCATCGTCTGGCGCACCTGGTCGCTGGTCGAAGCGGCGAACACACCACCGTTTGGTCCCGGGATGAATCCGCTCTTCGCCGAGCAATAGAGGGTGTCGCCGGCGAATACACACGGACTTGCGGTCGGGCTGGGTGGCATGTTCTTCGGCCGGATCGCGTGCCGCTGGGCCAAGTCGCGCACCGCCACGCCGGTGTAAGCGATGGACGCTCCTTCCGGGAGACTCGACACCTCGATCGTGGCCCGCCCCGGCGTGTTCCCGAACTCAAAACGACGGGCATAGTGCTCATTCATAATTCGCATCGGGATCTCGGAAGTCAGATAAGGGTTCACGAACACCATATTGTCGAGGCTTAGTCCGGCGGCCTCCACCACCAATTTCAGACGGTCGAGCGCGAAATCGACCTGTGCGGCTGGGTTGGCCGGCACGTTGCCACTTACGGGGTCGCTACCCAGCATTGTCGAAACAAATAATCTGTCGTGGGTCAGCATTCCCGCGGAGTACGCTTTGCTCGGTTTGAGACCAGATACTTCCACAGCTTGTTTTCCCGTAAGGTCGCGAACGGCGACGGCGTTGATTTCTACGGAAGGTTCAGGGAGGCGGGCAACTCCCAAAACTCCGCGCGCGGGCGGCAGCTTCGGGAAATACTCGGTGAAGGCTTGGTCCAACGCCTGGTAGTGGCTCATGTCGTCAAGATAGACCTGGATATAAACGACGTGTTCCATGGTCAGGCCCGCGGCTTCGACTACGGTTCGTACATTCTCGAGCGCTTGCCGAACTTGATCCGCAAAACCGGATGGAGCGCTGCCGTCAGGGCGACGAGGCCCTTGTCCGGAAACATAAACATAATCTCCGGCGTCGATCCCGGGGGAGCCCAGCGCGTCACTGCCAGGCGGAGACGCTTTAGGCGGGATGGCCTGCAGCTGCGCGTGTGCACTCGCCGCAAAACAAAGTAGGGTCGCGCCGAGCCGGCACAGGAACCTCATGCCGGTTTTCCCTTGCGAGCTGCGCCAAGAATCGCGCGAAGCTTTTGGCCCACGATCAATTCTTCTCCCGGCTGAATGGTCATGGAAACCAGTTCGATATGATCGACTTCTTTACGCACTTTCTTGTCCGGCTTTTGCGTCCCTTCGCGTACGGCCTGCACCAGGCTGGGGTTGTCGGCGCCCAGCACTTCGATCGTCGGATCGCTAGCCCGCAACTGCTTCACGCAATCGGTAATGGTGAAGCCCCACGCCTGCTGATCCCAGGAAACCTTCAGCGTCGGATAGCGGTTTCCGTCATCGGGAATGTAGATTTCGGTCTTGACGCCTGGCACGGTTTCCACCAGTTTAGCGATGCGGTCGACTCTGGCGTTCCATTCGGAATAGAGCTTTTTGGAATCAATTTTCAGCCATGTCTCGACCGCCGTAAGGCAACCGATAATTTCCTCCTTGCCGACTTTCATGGCACGGCAGACCGCTCCCTCCCAAGGAGCCGAATTGCGCATGGCCGCCTCGATCAGGTCTTTGCGGCCGAGCAGGACGCCGCTGCATTGGGGCCCTTGCAGCCCTTTGCCGCCCGAAAAGGTGTACAAATCGATTTTCATCTGCGCGTACAACTTGAGGTTGTCAGACGGCGGGATGCCGGCCGCATCATCGAGCAGCATCGGGACGCCGTGTTCTTTCGCGATCGCCACCTCGCGCACCAGTTTGTCGCCGAGATCGGTGGTGTAGATCATCGCGGTGTCAGGTGTGATGGCGTTTGCGATATCGTCCGGTGACTCGACGAGAACCAGTTTCGCGCCCGTCAGGCGGATCGCGCTGTCGAATGCACTGCGGCCACCGACCATGATGACTTCATGCTTCATTCCGGTGGTGTCGGGCAATTGCCAGATTTTTTGCGGATCGCTGCCTGCCATGCACGCTGCGGCCGACGCGGCCATGGCCCCGGCCGCCCCGGTGGTGATCATGCCGGATTCGGCGCCGGTCAACTCCGCAAGTTTTCGCCCCGCACCGTGCTGCAACTCAACCATGTTCACGAAGTAGTGCGACGCTTCGCTCTGGGCCGCGCGCACCTCCGGGAATTGCAGCGATCCGCTCAGGTATGTCCAGGTTCCGCGGCAATTGATGACGGTCTTAACGCCCAGGCGACTGTACACATTGTCGCCGGACGCCAATCCGGTCGCGGTGGCCGATCTTGCATAAAGGTTTTGCGCTGTGATCTGCGCCAGCAGCGGCGAGGCTGCCAGCATTTTCATGAATCGGCGACGCGATGATTCAGGGCTAATCGGCATCCTAACCTCCGAAGGATTCTCTTCTCTTACCGGGCAAAAATCAGCGTTCCAAAATGCTCGGGGACATGATTGGGATCGCGGTTCGGAGCGCAGGTCTGTTGCCAGCACATGAAGTGACGCTGCGGATCCTCGCCGAGCCCGTCGATGCGATATAGGTTGCCGCGCCACTTCGTTCCGGCCTTCACCGGTTGCTCGCTGACGGATTTCAACGGGACACGCGCCGCCGCATACCAGACATGGTTCGCTTCATCGATCCGGCCTTGTCGCTGCCAACCGGAGTTCCATTCCGCGCCATAGCTGTCGTGATCGAGATCGATGGCCAGATCGACCCAATCGCCTGTGGGAGCAATTTCGAATTCCCGGTAATGCCGGATGTTGGTCCAATCGTCGCCCAGAAAGAATTCGACCACGTCGCGGTCCCACAGTTTGAGGTGATCCTTGCTGTTGTCCGCGGGCAGCCAGAGGTTCAATTCGCTGTACGGCGAGATGAAGAGGAGATACAGGTCGGAATCGGTCCAAAACGCACGCACCTCGGTCTTGAGCTTGGGATAGTCGAGCCGCTGCGTGCAATCCTTCTCGATCCATGCGGATGCGGCGTGTGACCACGTTGCCGAGTGGGGATCGGTGTTGAGCTCCGGGGCTTTGCCTACATATGGAACGGTCAGCGCGGCTGTTGGCGATGAGACCTCACACACGTCCACCGCACAAGCCAGGACCGGGATCAATAGCAGCAGCGGCAAGCTTCGAATGGGTTTCATGGGTTATGGATGCGGCGCGTTTCGTAGCTCCGGCGAAATCTCATAGGCTTTCTCAAACTCCGCGCGCGCCTCGTCTTCCTTTCTTTCCTGGTGCAGAGCTAATCCAAGATTGTAGTGGGCTTCGGCATAGGAAGGCTTGAGACGAACGGCCTCGAGGAACTGCGACTTCGCGGCGCTGACGTCGCCCGCTTGCAGCAGCGCCAACCCGAGATTGTTACGCGCTTCTGCGAAGCCGGGATCGCGACGCACAAGTTCCCGAAAAACGCTAATGGCGCCGGCCATGTCGTTTTTCCCGCTCAAAACCAGGCCCAGTTGCACACGCGCGTCGCTGTACTTGGGATCGAGGCTGAGGGCTTCGTTCAGTTCACGGACTGCCTCATCGAGTTGCCCGGACTGCGCTAGGGCAAGACCGAGATTATAGTGTGCCTCCGGGAGATCAGCATCAGACATCACCGCTTGACGGAACTCTTGAAGCGCGCGATCACGGTCGCCCTCGCGCCAGAGCAGAAGTCCGAGGCTGGTGTGGACTTGGGCATAGTCGGGCTTCAGCTGCAGAGCCCGGCCATAGGCTTCCTCGGCGCGCGCGGAATTGTTTTTGTGGTCCCAGGTGACACCAAGGTAGTAGTAGCCGGTCGGCAACTCTGGACTCTCATCAATGGCCTGCTGAAAGAAACCCAGAGCATCGTCCAGTCGCTGCTTCTTCATAGCCGCGACGCCTTGCAGGATAAGCAGCTTCGCTTGGGTGAGGCGAGTGCGAAAGCTGTGCAACCCGTTCAGCTCATCGAGCTCCTGGTGGGCCGCAGCGGTGTCCCCTTGGGCGCGGAGAGCGATCCCCAAGCCGTAGTGGGCCTCCTCGAGATCGGGTTTCAATTCGATCGCCCGCCGGAATACGCTGATGGCGCCCGCGAGATCACCTCCAGCTTTAAGCTCCATCGCGAGGTTGTATTGGGCGTTGGGGTCTAGAGGATCAAGTTCGGTGGCCTTGCGGAAGTTGGCAAGCGCCCCATGGTGGTCGCCCTGGCGTCGCAGGGTTACGCCGAGCATGACGTGAGCTCGCGCCATCTTGGGATCACGGCGAAGCGCGGCGCGAAACTGAGCCGCAGCCGCGTCCAGCTTACCGAGTTGGCCTTCGATCTGCCCCAAGTCGAGATATGTTTCCGCGGAGGGATTCAGCCCGACCGCACGGTTTAGCTCGCGTTCCGCAGCGGAGAAATCGTTCTGCTCCGAATACACATGCGCAAGGAAAACATGCGCAGCGGCGTTGGGGGGGTCATACTCCACGGCTTTGCGGAATTCCCTTAGGGCGCCAGGTTGGTCATGGAGTTCGTACAAACTTGCACCCAGTCCATAGTGGGCCTGGCCCCATCCTGGCTTTAGTCGAATCGCGACCTCGAATTCTTCGACGGCTTGCTTCGTGTCGCCCTTGTATTTTAGGGCTAGCGCAAGATCGTAATGGGTGACCGCGTCATCAGGATCGAGCTCGAGAACCTTGCGATACGCGGCGATGGCCGGCTCCCAGGACCCCGAGCGAGCCAGTGTATTCGCTTGCTCCCGGTAGAGCTGGGCCGTCTGAGCTAACGACGGTCGAGACAGCACAAGACTGAGAACGAGGGTAGACACGATCGGCAAAACCCCAGCACGGCGAATGATCGAAAACGTCCAACCAGATTTCATCGAAGACAGCCTACCATGCGCAGGAAGTCAGGCGGGCTCCGAGGGAATACCCTGTCGCTGGGCTCGCCTGATCTGCGTTACTACCAGTAGAATTTCGCGCTGACCTGACCGATGCGGGGATCGCGCGCGTTGGTGATGATTCCGAAGTTTGTATCGCTGATATTCCCGTCGGGATTCATAAATTGCGCGTGGTTGAAGATGTTAAAAAATTCGATACGGAGATCGAAAGCGTAATTCTCCTTGATTTGAGTGTGCTTGACGAATCCAAAATCGGTGTTGTTGAAGCCAGGGCCGTGGAAGAACCGCCGGTTGGCGGTTCCGAACGTACCTGGCACACAGTTCAGCGCGAACGCCCCCACACTCGGTAAGCACGCTGCTTCTGTCGTGTCACCTGGGAATTGTGGTGTCGCAAGACCCGCCGGAGGCGGGAGGAAGTAGCATCCCGTACCGTCAGAGGTTGGGCAATTTGGATTCGATTTTCGTGGATTTAGGATCTGCAATGGTCCAACCACGTCGGGCATATCCGTAGACGAGCTGCCCCACAGAGTGTAATCGCCATTTCCCTGGTTTAGTTGAACCGGGAAGCCAGTGGACAAGCGTGTGATGCCTTGCATCTGCCAACCTTGGGTCAAGCGCTTGGGCGCATTGGGGAAGGCCCGGTCGAAGGGGATGGCCCAAATGTAACTGGCCACAAAATTGTGTCTGATGTCGGTGGAGGACAGCCCTCGGCTCAATTTAGGATCTTCGAAGTTCACCAAGTCGCCGAACCCGGAGGAATCGTCCAAGCCCTTGGCAAATGTGTAAGCGGCCAGGAACGTGAAATCGTTCGCCTTGCGTTCGACGGTGACTTGCGCGGCGTTGTAGATCGAATTGGCGCTCGTGTATGTGAAGGTGTTGCCATAACCGGCACACACCTGGGTAGCCGCACCCGGGCAGTAGTTTGGATTTATAAGTTTGTTCCTGGTGCTGTACACCACATTGCCGCTCGGAAGCTGGAACACGTCGTTCTCGGCGCCAAATCCGCAGCCGACGACCGGATTACCGGGGGTACTTGCGGTCAGGTCGATTGCCCCTTGGGAAGTGAGTTGCTGGCAGAGGGCTGGGTCACCCGGGTTGGATTCCTGCTGGGTGATGAGGTGGTGCCCCTCGGTGCCGACGTAAGCCAACGTGAGCACGGTTGACTTGGTGAGCTCCCGTTGAATAGAGAAATTGAAGTGCTCCGCATAAGGTAGTACGTTGTGAATATTGTAGCCCGGA
>JBEKSZ010000222.1:0-8119 GCA_049516615.1 Candidatus Acidiferrum sp.
ACGAAGCCCAGGTCACACTCGCCGTGAGGTTCTGCGTGGAGCTATCGCTGTAAGTACCCGTAGCCGTAAATTGCTGGGTCTTCCCCGCGGCCACCGACGGATTCACCGGCGTGACTGCAATGGACACCAGCGTTGCCGCTGTTACCGTCAGGGTGGTGCTGCCAGAGATGGCTCCGCTTGTCGCGCTGATGGTCGTGCTGCCAGCTTTCAGCGCCGACGCCAAACCTGCGCTGCTGATCGTCGCCGTCGCGGTGCTTGACGAAGCCCAGGTCACACTCGCCGTGAGGTTTTGCGTAGAACTGTCGCTGTAAGTACCCGTAGCCGTGAATTGTTGGGTCTTCCCCGCGGCCACCGATGGATTCACTGGTGTGACTGCGATGGACACCAGCGTTGCCGCTGTTACCGTGAGCGTGGTGCTGCCAGAGATGGCTCCGCTTGTCGCGCTGATGGTCGTGCTGCCAGCTTTCAGAGCCGACGCCAGGCCCGCAGCATTGATTGTCGCGGTTGTGGTGGTCGACGAAGCCCAGGTCACACTCGCCGTGAGGTTCTGCGTAGAGCTATCGCTATAGGTCCCTGTGGCGGTGAACTGTTGTGTACCACCTGCGGCCACCGATGGGTTCACCGGCGTGACTGCGATCGACACCAGCGTCGCCGCCGTTACGGTGAACGCGTTCATTATCGTCAACACTTCCGCGCCCGTGCTGATCGTCACGTTGCTTGTGCCGAGCGGCGCGCTCCCCGCGATGTTCACCACTGCCGTCGCGCTGGTCGGCGATAGCACCGTCAGCGACCCCAGCGCAATTCCCCCGGCAAAACTCGCTATCGTCGTGCCCTGCGAAAAATGCGTCCCCAGTCCGGTGATCGTCACCGCCAGATTCTGCTGCCCGCGCGCCCCGCTGTTCGGGCTAAACGTCGCGCTCGGCACCGTCACCTGCAGCTGTGAGCACGTGGTGCTCGCGAACGTTGTGCCCGTCGTCGTCGCTCCGTTCACCGACAAGTAATAAGTATTCGCCGCGATCCCGCCCGGAACGAGCAACTGCAAACGCCGTGTGCTGCCCAGCACCAGTTGCACCGCCGTGGGCGCCGTCGTTACCACCGGCGTCCCGCCACAGGAAATTGCAAACGCAATGCTCACGCTCGCCGGCGCAATCGTTCCCGCCGGGAAGCCCGAGCCGCTCACATACACTATGTTGACGCCTGCTTCACCCGAACTTGGCACCGTGGCCGCGGTCAGTGTCACCGACGCGGGAGCCTGCGGCATGGCCCCTGCGCTGGGTTCGGCGCTGGCCGGTGCCGCCGCGGGATGAAACATCGCACGCAACTCTGGCGCAAAGTTCCCACTGGCATTCGGCTGTGGCGCTGCTGTGCCCGCCGCCGCTGCCACCCCGCTCCAGTCTCCCCCGGGCAGCAGCAGAAAAGTCAGCAGCAAACTCAGCGCCATGCGTCCCGCCAACAACGACCCAAGACGAATACGACGGTTCATGTGCAATTACCCCCAGAGTTATGACACCAATTCGTCATTGCCGAAGTCTGCGCGCAACGTCCCAACCGGCGTTAACATAACGCTCTTTCCCGATGCGCACGGTTGTCAGGAGGCTGCTCTTCGCATGTAACCGAGCGCTAACCGGTTGATCCCATTCGGTGTGTTTTACTTTTGCTGACCTGTTTTGACCCGGCCGAACTAGAAAAACGCAAGCACCACCCAAAGCAATCCCAATTACCGTCGGCGCAGCGCGAACACTGCCGAGCATGCCAGTCCCATCAACAGCGACGCGCCGGTGTTAGGCTCCGGTACGCCTGCTGCGAAGGGACTTGTTACCACGTCGACCAGCGCAAAATCGCCGTCCTGCAACGGCCCGGACGGATCCGTTATCGTGGCCGAAAAGGTATTCGCTATATTCACCGTCGAGCCATCGTCAAGCGTCACGACGGTAGGAACAAAGTCTCCCGCGAGCACCGCAGAGAGCACGTTGCCGCTGGCGAAGGCTTGCCCCGTAGAAAAATCTCCGAAAGCATCCACCGCCGATATCGGCGAGCTCGTCGTTGAGCCGTCTACAAACGTCACCGATAGTGACAAATCCTCAAAGCCCAGTGTAGTGAATACATCCGTGGCTTCCGAGGGACCTGAGTAATTGAACAGGTCCAGCCCAAAGGTGTCTTGCGAGGCAATCACCTGCCCCAAATCGTCGAACGAAAACACAGCCACCGGCAGTGTGTCCGCGCTCACAGAGCCGGAGAACCAGCACAACAGCAAAGCGATTGAAAGGAATCGAAAGGGTTTCCAATTCATGCAGGGGCCTCCGGGCCAGACGATTATCAGCAGTCGTCGGTGTTGCCAGACGCATGTGCTCAATTTAAGGTAAGACCAAGTGAACTACGACCGTCGACACATCTAGTGATAAAGGTTCTTGCAATTTTCTTACCAAAACCGGACTGTGATAACGCGTGAGTTAGAGAATATTACAGCTTGTAATGAGAAATTGAATGCACAACTACGGTATTAGTGGTCCGCGATCTACCACTCCTGGCTTTGCGCACTCGTCGTAGAAAACCACGGCCGCTGTTTGGAAGGCGCGGGAATATCGATTTCCACAGTTGGCATAGCCTCCTCACCTAGCCGGGAGGGTTTCCGCGCAATTCGATAGTCGGAAAATCGATCTTCCGGTACAATCCCTCAACGCACTTCTCCCGGCGCGCCCTGGGGTACCCCCAGCTGGGTCAGTTTCATGAGCACGCCTAGGCTCTTATTTCTTTCCGCTCCAACGACAGCCTTTGCTGATCTTTGCGTATTTCTGCGCTGTCAGAGCTTCCAGGTCTTCTCGATCGCCATCGACAGCGAGAGCAGTGTCATCCTGAATGGATTGGAACACATCCTTCCGGACTTGGTTATCGTGGAAGAGGTTTGCTCGGGTGCGGACCGGGCGCTTGATGTGGCGACTGAAATTCGCCGCGCGCGACCGCTGCTGCCGATCATTTTCGCGACACGACAGGGGAGCGAGTCTCTGGCCATTGCCGTCTTACGCGCCGGGCTGCAGGATTACCTTAGGCTGCCGATTGCGCCCCTGGATTTTCTGGAGAGAGTCAACGAACACTTAGAAAGAGTCGCGGCAGGTCGGGCGTGCGGCTTGCCGGGCGCGGTAAAACGCGATTGTGTACAAATGGTTGGAATCAGCGGGCGACTGCGGGAGACCAAGGAATACTTGACGCGAGCCGCGCAGAGCAATTGCACGGTGCTGGTCACCGGGGAGACCGGAACCGGCAAAGAACTGGCAGCACGCTTCGTGCACGAAAGCAGCTCCCGGCGGGACAAACCTTTCGTTTGCGTGAACTGCGCGGCGATTCCCGACAGTTTGCTGGAAAGCGAACTATTTGGCCATACCCGCGGCGCCTTTACGGACGCACGCGAGACACAGGATGGTTTGCTGCGCGCCGCTGATGGCGGCACCGTTTTCCTCGATGAGATCGGGGACATGAGCCCCTTTGCCCAGGCCAAGATTCTCCGCGTGCTGGATACGAAGGAAGTGTGCCGGTTGGGCGAAACACGCCGCGTGCATCTCAACCTGCGCTTCGTGGCGGCGACCAACCAGGATTTGCTCGCCATGACCGCCCTGAGAACGTTTCGCCAGGACCTGTTTTTTCGCCTGGACGTGGCGCACGTACATTTGCCGCCGTTGCGGGAACGCCGGGACGATATCAATCTTCTGCTACGAGAGTTCTGCAAGGAGTTTGCGCCTATGACTACCGGAGAGATGCCGGAATTTTCCGAGGACTTTCTGAATGCCCTCGTCGGCTACGACTGGCCGGGAAATGTCCGGGAACTGAAAAACATCATCGAGAGCCTTTTTCTGATGCGCCTGCCGCACAAGGTGGGCGTGGAGTATTTGCCGATGCATCTGCGGCGTTGCCTGGAAAGGCCGGAACGCCTGGGGGACGAGCGCTCGCGCCTGCTCTCCGTGCTACTGGAAACCAAGTGGAATAAAACCAAAGCTGCGCAAAGGCTGAAGTGGTCGCGCATGACGCTGTACCGGAAGATCGAGAAATACAATATCGCCGACCACCCGCCGGAAGCGAACAGCAGCCGCAATCCCTCGTAACCTCTTTCGTGCCGGTATTCCGAGCGAGTCTTCCAAGGCCGGCCACCGTAACACAAGACGGTGCTGTAACAACCTGCGTTACAACCGAAAACAAGCAGCGCATCCCGCCGTATCTTCACCCGACGCTGGCCTTTAGCCGTAACGAGGCGCCATTCTCGCCGCGGCATCCGTACACTCGCGATGTTACACCGCCGCGCTGCCAGAACTGGCGGCCGATACAGGATCCTTCCTAACTCCTGTCGCTCGAACACTCCGGAGATTTCCACCGCTTCGCGAACCTTGGCATAGCGAATGCTTTGTGTTTTCGGCGAGGACTGAATGACCGAGAAGTCGCCGCCGTCGAGCTCTGGCGAACATGCGGAGGCGCGGTATGCGAACTACTTCACGGCCGGTCACAACGCGTTTGAGGTAATGCTTGAATTCGGCCAGTTCTACGAGGGAGACACGCAGCCAGGAATGCACACGCGAATCATTACCACCCCGGCGTACGCCAAGACTTTTCTGGAAGTCCTGCAGGATCTGTTGAATCGCCACGAGAAACAGTTCGGTTCGATTGTGCGTGGAGATGCGCATGAGTGATTACTCGGTGCTTGGCGCGGTGAGCAGCACGCTGCAAGCGTTGCTGACCGACAACATCACGAACGCGCTTGCCGCACCGCTGAACGTGCCCATTTACCTGAACTCCCCGATCGAGATGCAGACGTCGAACCTGATTCCCGGGATTTCGCTGTGGCTGTTCAAGGTGTCGCGCATGGCGGAGATGTTGAATGAACCGCCCGAGCGAAAAAGCGCGAACCAACTCGCGCGCACGCCGCTCCCGGTGCTTTTGCACTACCTGGTGACACCCATGGCCACGGACCCCATTGCGCGCCAAAGCCTGCTCGGACGAGTGCTGCAAGTCTTCAACGACCATTCCATGCTGCGGGGGGCGGATCTGCAGGGTACCTTGGCGAATACCACCGAGCAATTGCGCGTGAATTTCGAGACCCTGACCGTCGAGGAATTGAGTCTCGTGTGGGAAGCACTGGGTGAGCCGTATCAGCTTTCGGTCACCTATCTGGTGCAGGTCGCGAAGATTGATTCGGACCTCGAACTGATTAAGTCGCCGCCGGTTTTGGACAAGCAGACAACCTACGCACAGATTCTTTCGGTCTCAGGAGGCTAGGGAAATTGAGTACCTCGTACCAAGTACAGGTTGGCGATTGGTCGTACATCGTGGAGAACGATGGCACGACAAACTACTGGGCCATAATTACCGGTGCGCTGATTGACGAGAATGGCGCGAACCTTTATGCGCCGGGGCTGACCGTAGATGCGAAGCGTCCGGATCTGAAGTCTAAGGTGACGTCAAACGGATTGTTCGCGATTACCGGCTATCCGCAGCAATCGTTCCCGGTGAACGCGACATTGACTTTGTACTTCGATGCGCCAGGTTTTCGCGAGAGTCAGCTGACGGTGAGCGTTCCGGCGGGCGGACCCTACCCGGTGCCTGCGGCGACGGTGGCGCTGCAGCGGTTGCCGGTGCGCGTGCAAGGACGGGTGGTCAACGCTCATACGCGTGCGGCCCTTTCCGGCGCATTGGTGCTGGGCGTCGACGATCCGAATACACCTCCCGCGGTGCACACGACGGCACTGCGTTCGCCGCTCTACTTCGAACATCTGAATGGAGTCTCGGTACAAAACGTAACGATCGCGGTTTTAAGTAGTCCGAACTTAGAGGCCGAGACTGTCGCCGGAACGCAAATGATCGAGTTGAATTCCCGCACCGGTCTTGGCGCGGGCTCCATCGTGCAACTTTCGAATTCGTCGAAAACGATCGTGGAGTATGGAGTGGTCGACCATCTCGGGCCGGGCCCGGCCGCGGGCGCCGGGCAGGTTTTCCTGCGGAACCAGCTGAATCGGAGCTACCCCATGGCGTCGACGATACAGGTGGTGAGCGGAACTCCTGCCGGAGGGGCAGCAACGCTGGCCGGGGTTGCCAACGCAGGTGACGGCGTGGTGTTGGCCTCAGAGCTTTTAAATGGCACGACTCTGGTGGTCGACGCGGGCACTCTCAGCGAGGAATACCACGAAGTGGGAGCGCTAAGCGATGCCGACGGCTATTACGGACTGGACGGCATGGGCCGAGCGCAAGAGATTTTTCTCCACGCGGCCCAGGGCGGCCTGCAGCAGACCGTCGGCTGGTTCATCGAGTACGACCAGCCCGTCAATCTGCTGGATTTTCGGCTTTCGTAATTCGCAACAGGACTTTGTGAGGAGGACGCGCCATGCCGGACTACCTTTCGCCGGGAGTTTATATCGAGGAAATAAGCGGTGCGCAGCCCATCGAGGGAGTGAGCACAAGCGTCACGGGATTTGTGGGAGTGACGCAGATGGGGCCGGTGGATGGCCTCGGACCGGTGCTGGTTACGAGTTTTCCGGAGTTCGAGCGCACATTTGGAAGCTACTTCACGCCCGGATTTGCCGGCGCGGGGTACAACTTCCTCCCGCATGCGGTCGCCGGATTCTTCAACAACGGCGGCCAGCTGCTGTACATCAAGCGTGTGGCCAGCGCGGCGACACCGCCGACCGCGGCGAGTGCGGCCAGTGGTCTTGCCAACAACGCCGGGACGCCGGCGTTGTTAACGCGCCTGATGGCTACGGGATCGAACGGCGCAACTGGCGCTACGTCCGTACGATTGCAGAGCGTTTTGGGACTGGAAGTGAACACCACGATGGTGCTCACGCAACAAAAGAACGGAATCTCGACGGCGTCCGGGACGCTGACGGTTTCAAGTTACGACGGCGTTACAAACACCGTTTGGTTCAGCCCGGCGTTGGCCTCCAGCTTCGATCCGAATTACACCAGCGTGGCGCTTACCGGTGCAACGGCCAGCACGGCATCCGGCGCTCCGGCGAACGGGGCGGGCAGTCCACTGGCGCCGGTGGCGAACGCCGCGAATTTCGTACTAAACGCGGCCAGCCCGGGAATCTGGGGCAACACAATCCCCGGCACACCGCCTTCCGGGTTACTGGTGCAGATCACCCCGAGTTCGCGCGCCAAAGCCCAGGTGCAATCGGTTTCCAGCGTGAGCGGGGGCACCAACAATCTGGTCACTATGAATTCCGCGGCAACTTTCTACAGCGGTGCCATCCTGGAATTCGACACGGGCGGAACGTTTACGGTGGCTGGAAGTGTAACGAGCGGAACGTTTGCGGCCGGCGAGACCCTCGTTCAGACCAACACGGGCGCAAACGCGATACTGGTGGCGACCGCAATCCCGATGACCATTCGCTCGATCACGGGCGTTCCGAGCGCCGGGGACACCTGGGTTGGACAGACGAGCTCAGCGGTTTACACGCCGACGGCAACGCCCGCCGTTGCTTTTGCGGGGAAGTTCTACGCGAAAGTACAGAGCGTGCAGGGAACCACCGGACTTCTCCTGCTCAACGGCCTGACGGCCGCGCAGTCGTCGGCGGTGACCGCCAACACTGGAGCGACTCCCGCAGTGCCGGTCTGGGCACGGACATGCGAATTCGACATCGTTGCATCGTACGGGACCGTAAATGAAAGCTTTAAGGGTTTGACGCTCGACAACACCACCCCGTACTTCTACGGAACGACCATCATCAATGGTTCGAACCTGCTGAGTGTTCCACAGACTCCATCGATTCCCTCAGACAACACCACCACCGACCCCAGCACAATGCCGACCGCCGCAGACGGCCTCAATGTAGTCATGGCCGGAGCCAGTGACGGTGGCGCTCCGTCGAATATCGACTTTGCGGGAAATGACGGAGGCCCGGGAAATCGTACGGGAATCGCCGCATTGGTCGACGCGCAGAACATCAGCATCATCGCCGCGCCAGGAATCACCGATCAGTACACGCAAGAGGCGTTGATCACGCAGTGCGAAAACCTGATGTACCGGTTCGCAATTCTGGACCCCGCGCCTTCGGCCAGCGGCGGAACCCCCAGCATGACGGACATTCAGAATCAGCGAGACCTATACGACACAAAGTACGCCGCGATTTACTATCCGCGG
>JBEKSZ010000223.1:0-8059 GCA_049516615.1 Candidatus Acidiferrum sp.
CATAACCACATACGAGCATCGGACGATAGATTCCCATGCCTTGAAAATCCCCGCCCCGGAGGGGCGGAACCTTCACTAACGGAAAACGTCACCTCTCCAGTTCAGGCTGAACCAGCACAGAACCTATGGGCGGGTCCGAACGCGGGATTTCGGCACCGCAGACCGTCTGCACCGATTCAGTCGAACCTGTGACATGCCGTAGGGGGAGCCCTGGGGCGCGTTTTCATTTTGCCGTTTTACATCTTGGGGTATGTATGGAATGTGCCATAAATGCTGGCGATGGGATTCTCTCTCGTTCTTTCCAGCATGTCTGTTACGTCTTCGTCAAACTCGTCCTCATCGAAAACAGGTTTGGCCCGTTCGATTCCGAGACCATCCGTAGCTCTCCAGCATTCGACTGCATTTTTGGCTTAACTCGTCTGCGTCACGCGCCCATGTCGTAACGTTAGCAAAGGCAGGCTTCCAAGCGCTCGGTGTTTCTGAGTCCGTGTAATAAGCTTCAATCCTTCCAATCCAAATCCTGGGCCACATCGAGAAGGAATCTCCTCAATCAGGGTAATGCAGGTTGGCCGGAACTCCTGGTGGGCTTGTTCAATGGGCCGATGCAATGACGGTTCGACGGGTGCCGAGGGGCGGTTTCGTAATTTATCGGTGTCCACCAGTTCTTTATTTCATTGGAATGTAGACTGGACGGAACGCCAGTTTAGCATCGGGGAACTTGGTTCTGGCGGAGTCCGTCAATTGAACAGTCAAACTGTGTCTTTTCCCATCGAGTTCCAAGGGCTGGAAACCGAGTACGTAGCGAAAACGAACTTGTACAAGAATGTCGTCTAGTGCGGTCGGAAATAGCTCAGGTTTCACCGAAAAGAATTGTCCTCCAGTCTTAGCGGCCAAGAAGTGGGCGACGTTTGGCTGCGCGTGCTGGTTCTCAAGGTAAATGGGACTAACACGCACCATTCCGTCGTTGATGCCGAAAACAATAACAGAAGTCTCCAGCAAGTCTTTTAAGACGTCGTCAGCTTCCTCACGCTCCATTCCACTATGGTCGCCATACAAAAATACGACGACAGGCAGTGGCTGCGGAGTCGTAGACCTCGAAACTTCCAAGATGGAACGCAACATACCTTGCAATGACATTTCGCCTTCACGCGTGCCGACTCGCACCCGTTTACGGTGAAACAGCCCGTCTAGCTTTTTGAGCACTTCATCGACATCGTGAGACGGCATTGCGTCAATTTGGTGTTTCCCATCGTCACACCAGTGCGCGACGGCCAATGTGTCTTGTTTATCGAGATGTTCGAGCGCGGGCCTCAGAAGGTCCCCCCGTTCGCGAATAAAGCCTGAGCCATTCTCGTCCCAATCAACCTCGTTGCAGATGACGACGAACCAAAGTGAAATTGGCCGGCTACCGTATCGAGCCCCTACATCGAAACTCCGAATATCCATGGCCGAATCGTTATCAAGAACTATAAAATCATTCTCCCCTAAGTCTTGAAGTGGCAAACCAGTTTTCGCATCCTGAATAATCACGTCTACCAAAACGAGAGAAGAATTAACGCGAATAGCCGCCTGGGCAGGCGGAGCGCTTTGGCCGAGGCTTACAATCGCCAGCTGCAATGCGCAAACTAGAACTGAAAGCGCCAGATAAAGCCCGATGGTCGCGCCTGGCAAAGGATGATTTTCCACAGCGAATCTATATCATGTCCGACCTACGCGGAGCCATATCTGCCTTCCGGGCCAAGTGCGGCGCGGAATGGACCGCAGGGCCATCGCGGCCGAGCTCAAATCGCCAAAGGTAAAGAGCGCACCAGCGCACCTACGCTGCCCTTTAGCGATGACGAAATGGATGGGATTTTCGACTCCGCCCGCGAAATCCAATCAGTTTGCGGCGAGGTCTTTGTACCTTTTTGATCCTCGAGGGAAGAGACGGACAAGGAAGATGTCCGCTGCGGGCGAGGGCGAAAATGTCGGCGGCCTTCACCTTCGCCCACCGCTGCTTCTGCGGTGCCGATTGCAGGCGCCATTCTCTGTGAAATCAGTTATTTAGGCGTTCACCTGCGCGTTTACCTTTTTATCACCTTCCGTGTATTGACGGCTCGCGACGGATTTGAGATATGTTCCTGCACGAGTGTGCAGTGTGAGCAGTTGAGACTTGGACAGGAGCAGTCTGATGAGCATCCAAAAGAAAAATGTCTCCCGCACCCGGCAGACCAAGAAGGCAGCTTCCCCCAGGCTCAAGGCTAACCCTCAAGAACTCAAAGGCGAGGCCGTAACGAGCTTAAAAACCGCTGCCAACCCAAGCCTATTTAACGCATGCTGCAACGGAAAACACATACCGACCGCAACTGTGACGGTTCGAAGCTAACAAGGAGTAAGCACAGAAACGGCGGCGAGCGATCTGGAAGACCGCAGTCGTGAACAATGCATTGACCGCTCAGGTCTCAGTTCGAATAGAATCCCCGCACTGCGGAGACTTGCTTTTGAGGAAACCTATGAGTGTAAGACCTAGCAGTTTCTTTCTGCGCGTTATCCTCTGCTGTGGGTCGTTTCTTGTGGTCGGCCCCGTCAGTAGGGCCGATACCTTTGCCGGCACGGAGAGTTCTTCGCCCATCTATGCCAGCATCCCTGTGATTTCCGGTGACAATCTGGAAGTCACCGTAACGTCTCCGGATCTTGCTTCCGGAAACACCACCGAAGCGCTCCTATTCGACGGACAAGGTAACCTTGTCGCGGTTGCGGCCGGAAATGGCAGCAACGGATCCTCAGTGATCGAGTTCACCGCCAGCTCCGGTGGCGATTGGTCTGCCGCCGTAGCGAATGATGGCAGCGGATCCTATAATTTTAATATGAGCATTACCGGTGAGACGGGAACGGGAATGCCGATTCTGGAACAATTTTTCGCTGGCCAAACTTCTTCAACCACCGAGGCCATCACCATCCCTTCCAACGTCGGCGATGTCCTGCAGCTGAACTTGTTAGGCTTGAATTCACCCGGCGTGCAAACTGGCCTTCTATTGTTCGACGCGTCAGGCAACCTCGTTGCTGTCGCCAGCGGAAATGCCAGCGACGGCACTGATTCGGTAATAGAGTTCGACGTTCCGTCAGGAGAGGCGGGCAATTGGACGGCCGAGGCAATCACCGAGACCTCGTCGTATGCGTATGACCTGAGCGTTTATGGCGAAACCGCAGGGACTGCCTACGCTCCAACTACGACCACAACCGCAACTCCCGAACCCGCTTCTCTCGGCATGCTCCTGTTGGGCCTATCGGGTTGTGCCTTACTCCTCCGCCGTCAATGAACACTGCCTTCCGGCGCGATTTGAACTGCAAAAAGCCTTCCGAAATGCAGCTCCGAGTGTGTCACTCGTGGCGGACACTCGCTGAGTGTCCGCCACGTAAGCTTCTTGGCCTGCGCGCTTGACAGGCGGCGCAACGGAGGGCCCGCGATGCAGAAACCTTGAGCGATGATCAAACCTAGACTCACGGTTCCGGTATCTTTTGGCTCCCAACCGCCGGTGTACATCAAATAGAGCGGAATGTCCGTCAACGAAATGAGAGTGGCAACCGAACCGAAAATGACCGTGTGGCGTCTTAAGCTTGACTCAGTCGGAAGGGCCACAGGAGGTACACGGGCCAAGACGTCGTCCGAGTCGCGGCTTGGCGGAATCTGATCCGCACCTTTTCGCGCAATGTATACGGCATGTCAGGAAAGATAGCGCAGGCTGCGGTACGGTAGGTCGCACCGATTCTACTTGGGCGAAAATCTGCGGGCAATCGAAGAGTCTCACCCATCACGGAAAATGGCCCACAGATGGCAATCTGCGTGATGTTCGTTCGGATATTGCCGGCATAAGGTCTCCTGCACTTCGCGCCCACGTTCGTGGTTTCTGAGGTGTCCCTTTTCTGAAAGCTCGCCATTCGAGAATGCTTTAGGAAATCCGCCGCAATTCGTAACTCACAGATGAAACTTTGTCAACGAGGTCGTAGCCGACGAACTCAAATCCTTCCGGAACTTCTGAGCTAGGATGACGAGCGGGATTGCGAAAGACGCAGAGTATGTTTTTGCTGTGGATTTCAGCCGTTTCATTGCGAAGGTAGTTGAGGAATTCACGATTCAGCCTCGCAATCGTTTCATTCTCGCGAGGTCAAGCTCAACTCCACTTTTCATCAGTGTACATACACCAGAGCGACGGCGTGCCGCTTCGTGACGCGGGGAGTGGCTGGGTTCAGAGGGCACGCTCTTGACTTCAACTGACGCGGTAGGGACGACTATCGCTGATCTCCCCCCGCACAGATCCGTACGAGCGCTGCTAGGCATACGACTCCCACCTTGGATGAGTGGCGAGGAAGCGAACTATAGGATAAGGATGCAGAACGCATGGTCATCTTTGACGGCGACAAAGCCACGGAGTTAGTTCAGTCACCAAACAGATGTTTGGCCATCGCATCGGCGATTTCTCTGACGGGGGAATCGTCCTCGTTTGCCAAGACAATTATGACGACGTGCTCGTCAGGATAGCGCGCCTCGAATGCTGCGAATCCTGGATCCCCGCCTTCGTGATAAATCTTCCTCCGCGGTGAACTCTCCACAAACCATCCATACCCATAATTCCCCGGTGGATGAGCGGTGAACATCAATTCCAACGCATGGGCGCTCAATATACCCGGTGAATCCAACCCTTTATTCCAGCGCAGCATATCCTCCAGGGTCGTATAGATTCCCCCCGCACCCGTCTCCATACTCCGGTCAAAATATTCCCGCCGCACCAGAGAACTGCCCTCGCGCGAATATCCCTCGGACATTTGCGGCACTACAGCCGCCATCGTTGCAAACCCCGAATGCGTCATCTTCAATGGCTCAAAAATATGATGAACCAAATACCCCGCATACAACTCCCCAGAGAGCCTCTCGATGATGTAAGCCAGCAGATAGTATTCCGTGTTTCGGTATTTCCACGCGCTCCCCGGTGAAAATACCAGCGGACGATCGCGAAACGTCTTCACCTGCTCTTCTGTCGAATATGTCGTGCACTTCCCGTTATAAAAGTTTTCCCACTCATCCTCCGGCAGTCCCGAAGTATGCGTCAGCAGATGATGAATCGTCATTCCTTTCCAGCTCGCAGGCGCCTCCGGATAATACTTACTGACCGGATCCTCCACATTCAATTTCCCGCTGTCCTGCAGTTGTAAAATCGCCGCCGCCGTAAATTGCTTGCTCAAGGAAGCGATCTCGAATTTCGTGTCGGAGGAGTTGGGGATTCGCCATTCCTCGACAGCCGAACCATAGCTCTTCTCGACCAGCACCTTGCTGTCCCTCTCGGCCACAATGATGCCGCTAAAGTGTCTGGACGGCGCGAGCCCGTTTACGTAGGAATCCGTCCATCCGCCTAAATCCTGGGACCAGGAGAATGTGGCAGAGCTGAGGGTAAACAGAAGTATGAAAATCCATTTCGAGTGCATGGAAGATGCCTTCTTCCCGCGCGGCGCCTTTCTATCAAGCGCGGCTCGCTGCGTGAACGATCAGCCTGCGCTATTAGAACAGACTTTTCTCCAAACAATCCGAACTTGGCCAAGTCCCGTTACCGGGCGTTGAGAATTAGGGGAGCGGCGCATGTCCGTGTTAATCAGGTAGTGACACGACAAATCCATGAAGGCGGATTTGTGTGACTGATCAGCATTATCGAACACAGGAACGAGTCTCGACTCGTACAACAAGTGGGTTCCGTAGCGTCAGCGCAGTTTAGAAGAAGCGGTCAGGAAGGCCTGGTAGAAGTTTCTGTTGGTGACGTACAGGTGACATTAAGGTTTGACTATCTTCAAACTATTGAAAATAAATTAGATATATGGAGGCGCGGGTGGGATTCGAACCCACAGCGTCTATTGATAGCGCGCAACTTACTGATTCTTTTGGCGGTCAGAACGGACCAAACGGCTAAAACTGCCGCACTCCGTACAATTTCTGTACAATTTTCCTTCGCCTTTTTCTAGAACTCGGATTCATTCGCTAAGGCCCAATTCGAAAAACCACCTCAAGGGGCGTCAGCGCCGCCACAGGGTCGCCGTCAGCGTCGTGTGCCGGCTCGAGTGTTAGCAATAGTTGGGATTTTCGCGCCTACTCAGTTATGGGAGTCGTGGTACGAGCCTCGGTATCTTTCATCCAGAATAAATATATCTCATCGCTCATCGCCATTTTTCGTTTGACTCCAGCGCCAACGTGGGTTACACATACGGCGCTTGTTTACCAAGCGCATGCTTTCCCCGGTGCGAAACAGCCCTCCCAATCATTCGCATAGAAGAACAGAAAAGGGATTCACAAAATGGTTACACACCGGAACGGTGCATTCAGATTCGCCCTGCTTGCCCTTTTAGCAACGCTTTTCATCGTTCGAGTTCCGTTGGCATTGGCCGACAGCACTTCTACGCAGTCGTACACCGGCACGCTGGCGACTCCAGAGTCAGTGTTCGAGACCACCGTGACGCTGGCGGCGGGAGACGACGTTGTCCTCCAGACCTACGGCTTTGGCGGCGGCACAAATGCCGCTGGCACGGTCATTGCCCCTGGGGGCACCGATCCGTTCGTGGCCATCTTTGATCCGACCGGTGCGATTCTTACGGACGGCTTGGGCGATGCCTACGGCACGTCGCTCGACTTGACCAACTACACCAGCTTCATGGGCTGCTCGTCAACCACTGCTGCGGCCCCAGTTATCGGCGGAACCGCGCAATGCGGCGATATCGCCATGTCGATTGCCGACCTCGCTGCCGGGACCTACACCGTCGTGCTTAGCGACGGGCTGTACATCGCCAACGCGGCGTTCGATAACGGCAACTTGAGCGAAGGTTTTAGCGATCTTACGGGTGGGCAGTTCTGCGACCTGTACATCAACGGGGTGCCGTGCCCCGCGAACAGTGACGTGGTGGTGCAATCGTCGTACGCACTCGACGTGACCACGATTTCACCAACAGTCGCCACACCTGAACCAGCCACCGAGCTTCTTCTCGGAACGGGTCTTTTGGCCGTTTGCTCGAAGAAGCGGCAGCTATGCTCGCGACGCGGTATGTAGCACCGCTGAGTTTTCGGGCCAGTCCTAAATCTGGGAAGGGGGGAAAACATGAATTTTGCAAAGAGGGTATTAATGTTTGTTGGTTCGGTGGTCCTGGTGGCAGCCGTGGTAAGCGTGCTTACCCCGAAGGCGACGCACGGCCTGGTCGCCGCACTGGTCCAGATATCCAACACGGCGGCGGCGCCGGCGATCACTCTGGACGTTTCCAAACTATCCTCGCAAAACGTGCAGCTTTTCTGCGGCCAAGTGTGTCTACAAATTCTCCCTGATGGCACTTATGGCGCGCAGAAATACATCGTGCCCGTCGGCAGTAGCCTGGTTATTACCACGGTCCAGATCAACACAGCCAGTTCCGGTGGCACAGGTGACATTTCGCTGTTCCAGCAGGTTGACATTTCAGGACAATCATCATTGCGAGGAACCTGGACATTCGCCGCGGGCGGAACTTTCCAATTCCAATATCCCTCCGGGATTGTGCTTTCGGCCGGATCTAACCTCCTTATGTATCCCATTTCCCTTCCTTTCGGGGAAGCCTTTCTCACCGGCTATCTCGTTTCGAACTAGAGGAGCCTGTCCGCAAAAATTCCCCTTAAACCGCGCTCGGTTGAGTACCGAAGGCTTTATCGAGTCGTCCCAGCATGTTACAAAAACCTCGTTTGCATTCATAGACTTGCCCCCGCGCCTTGTTCGTCTGACCAACGAAATTCCTGTCCGTCAAAACATTCACGATAAAATTCAGGACGAATCGATCCGGCATTTCCTCCTCGCGCCGGCTCGGGCAACGCATCCATTTCGTCCGCGGATTGGCGGCTATCGTTGAGATCCACCTGACCGGTAGGGCTGCGTTTATCAGGCGCTTGATTTGAATCGGAAGCTGTCGCGTCTATAATCGGTTGGAGGCTTATGGTTTGAACTCTGTAAAGTATCTCAGAGACTGTGCGACCGGCGCCGCGATGACGTTTGTTCTCGTTAATGCTGTGGTGGCGCGCGGGCAG
>JBEKSZ010000224.1:0-8006 GCA_049516615.1 Candidatus Acidiferrum sp.
TACTACTTGCTGCTGGATAAAGGCCTGTCCATCAAGGACGTGCCGGATATCGATCCCACCATGATGATCGGCGACCTCGATGACACGCCGACGATGAAGAAGGCGCCGCCCTTTTTGCGCGATTCGCTGATCTTTCCCTACATCGCGGGGTTGAGCTTTTCGGCGGCGATTCTGAAGCCCAATGGTTGGAGCTCCATGCCGCGGGTGTTTGCCAAGCCTCCGGTTTCTTCGCAGCAAATCATGCACCCGGCGCTGTATAAACAGGGCAAAACGCCCGCCGTGGTGGCGCTGCCCGTCCTTGACGCGCTACTCGGCGCGGAGTACTCGAAGCTCGAAGACAACGTGCTAGGCGAGTTTGGCTGGAAAGAAGTGTTGCAGCAATTTCTCGACGAAAAGCGCGCCGCGCCGCTCGCTGCGGCGTGGGAAGGGGACCGCTACCTGGTTTTCGAGCAGAAGAAAACCAGGCGTCTCGTGCTGGTCACGCATTTGAAGCTGGCCGGCGAAGAGCAAACAGCACGCTTCTTCGGACAATACTCGGAAGCATTGGAAAAAAAATACAGCGAACGCGGCAAGCTCTTCCGCCGTGCAGATTTCTTTTCCTTCACGACTCCCGACGGCGAGGTCTTCCTGCACTGCGCAGGTACTGAATGCATTACCGTGGAGGGCACGACGCGGTTGATTTTCGACGCCGTCAATAAAGGAGTCGGGCTGCCCCCGGCTGAAGTGCCTCCCAGCGATCCTTCTAGCTCGCAGAACAAAGTCATGACTCGAAACGCCGAGAAGACCTCGCTCGTGGCCGGCGCGTTCTAAGGCCGTATTCCGAAAGAATCAATCACAGTGGACCGTTGCGGGAATGTTGGCACGGCCGGGCTAAGCGCTGCCGCAGACCGCAGAGCAAGAGCCAGCCGGGGCGGCGCGCACTACGGGAGGCGGCCGGCGCCAGCCTGTTTTTGTTCAAGGCGGGCGATGCGGTGAGCCAGGCTTTTTTCAAGGCGCGATTCTTTGTTTGCTGCGCCGCGGAGGTGCATGGCGCCAGCGAAAGCCCCGGCGAAATGACCGGCCGGGAGGCGTCCGGAGAGGAGCCGGGCTTTTCTGAGTTCGGCGAGGGCCAGCCGGGCGAATTCAAGGGCCCGGGCGTTGTCCTTGACGCGGCGTTCGTAGTGGATGGCGAGTTGTTCGCAGGCGTGGACGCCTTCGGCGGGGTCGGCGGTGACGATTTCGTGCCAGAGGGCGGCGGCCTCGGCGTGTTCGCCGCGGCGTTTGGCGTGCTGAGCGAGTTCGCGGCGGGCCTGGGGGCGGACATCCCAGGGTAAGCCAAAGTCGAGGGCTTGGGTACAGGTGGTTTGCGCGCGTTGGCGGTGCCCGCGACGGTGCAGGAAGCGCGAGAGGCCGAAGAGGTCGCGCCCGTCGACGCTGCCGCTCTCGGGCGATTCCGTCGCTATCAGCGTATTCAGCTTGCAGTAGAGCGCGGCGAGACCGCGCAGGTCCATTTGATTGTGCTTGGCGATGCCGAGCAGCGGTTCGGGCGGGCCGCCGCGTAAATAATCAAAATAATACTGCGGGATCATCGCGGAGGTGGTGTCGTCATCGCGAGACCAGCCTAGCGAAATGGGGTCGAGGACGTGGCGCTCAAGATCGCTGAGGCGCACCGAACCGAGCCGCAATTTCCAGACCGCGCGGGCGGGATGCAACAGATCGAGATGCGCTGCGATTCTGGGCACCGGGATGGAACGCGTCATGGTGAAACGGCTGTGCAGCAAGGGCCAGTCGAAGGTCTTGCCGTTGTAGGTGAGGAGCACGGGGCGTTCGGCGATGCGCGCGGCCAGCTCGTGGAGGATGGAGTGCTCTTCAGCGAAATCACGCATGAACAATTGCTCGACTTGCAGGCCTCCGGCGTCCCACCAGGCCAGGCCGATGAGGAAGGCGTAGGTACCGGTGCCGCCCGCGAGACCGGTAGTTTCGGTGTCGAGAAAAAGCCATTTTTCCGGGTTGTTCAGGGCTTCCTTGGTTTTGCGGGACTGGGTTTCGTCGCGGGCGCTTGACAATATTTCCAGCGTTGTTGGCGCGGGGCGGGCGAATTCCGGGCTGGAGTACCAGTTGCTGACGGCCAAGTGTTCACCGAACTGGTTACGGCGGACGGTGGCGCCCATCAGGCGGGCGAGGGTGTCTTCTGGGCTCGGTTCCCGGTGGGAGACGGGGCGGGGTGCGATGTTTCGCGCGGGCTTTAGCGCCGAGAGTCGCGAAAATTTGTCAGGGAACAGGGCCATTAGGATTTGCGCCTCGGGGAAGGGAAAAATCGAACCCGGATGGACGCAGAAATCGCGCCGAGACCGGGCCCCAGGTCCTGCGCCACTAGAAAGGAAGACGCGGACACGGCGGCGAGCGGAGTTGCCATTAGTTGCACAGCCTGTCGAGGATGGCGAGGGCGGCTTCTTTGGCGCGCGGGGCCAAGTCGCCAGCGGGGCCTACGCAGGAGGGGCAGCCGGCGTTGCAGGGGCAGGCGGAGATGAGTTCGCGGGTTTTGCGCACCAAGAGCTGGTGGACGCGGAAGAGCGGTTCGCTGAACCCGATACCCCCAGGGTAGGCATCGTAGAGGTATAGATTCGGCTCGAAAAATTCTTTGGCGCTCCCGCCGATGGCGTCCTGTATTCTCGTCGGGGTGAATTCCTCGGCCGAAGTGATTTCTGTCGAGGCCGCCCTCTGGGGGGTACGACCTGCCTCGTGGAGAGCGGGAGCCGGACTTCCGCTCTCGAGATGGCTCGTAGGGACACCGAGAGCAAAGCGGGAGCCCGGCTCCGGCACTGCACGGCATGCCGCGCCCGTTTCGAGAACGCCGCCGTTCCCTTGTGCGGAATCGTCGCCGGTGTAGGGTGCCGGCGGGCGTTCGCCGATCGCGGTGCCCAGGTCGCGGCAGTCGCACATCAACAGCAGAGTCGCTACGGATTCTAAGGCGTGGAGCAGGCCGAACATGCCGGATTGCCGTTCGCTTACCGTGAAGGAGAGGGAATCAAGCAGCGGGCGCTTGAGAGTGATCCAGTAGGAGGTCGTGTGCATTTCGTTTTCGGGGAGTTGCAGTTGGCCCGCGCCGATGTTTTCGTTGGTGAAAAGTTTTATTTTCTTGAAGCCGATGACCTGGGAGCGGACCAGGACGTCACCGTGCGAGTGGGATGAAGCCTCGGAAAGAGGAACGATCGAGCTGGTTGCGACCGTGCCGGGATGGGGCGCGGCGTGTTGCTCCCCCGCGAGAAGCCAGGCCGCGTTTGCGTGCGCGGTGACGGCGGTCTCGAGAATGCGCACCTGGGTGTAGCGAATCGCGTCGGTATAGTAGTCGACGTCGACTTTTTTCACGTAGGCTTTGCGTTCCTTGAAATCTAAATGGTCGACGTGGAATTGTGTGCCGCCGTGCATGTAGATGGCTTTTTCGTGGACGCTGGTTAGGGCGCTCGGGAAATCGACCTCTCCGATGACCTTGGGCACCCCGGTGATATCGATAATTACAAAATTGTCGCTGGTGACGGAGCGCAGGCTTATGGTGTCGGCGGGATAGGCTTCGTGGGTCCAGTGATAATTCTCTCCCGCGCGGTGGAGGTAGCCGGCTCCCGAAAGGCGGGCGCAGAGATCGGGGAGATCGACGTCTCCGAATTTTTCTTCTGGCGTGATTGGCAATTCAAAGGCAGCGCATTTTAAATGATTCAGCAAAAGCTCTAGATTGTCCGGCTGGATGAAGGCCTGCTCCGGGGAGTTACCAAAAAAATAATCCGGATGGCGAATGATGAATTGATCGAGCGGGGCGGACGAGGCCACCAGGACGGCGCAGGAACTGCCGCTGCGGCGGCCCGCGCGACCGGCGCGTTGCCAGGTGGCGGCGATGGTGCCGGGATAACCGGCCATGACGACGATGTCGAGCGAGCCCACGTCGATGCCGAGCTCCATGGCGCTGGTGGCCACCACGCCGCGGATGCGCCCGTCGCGCAGGCGGCGTTCGATTTCGCGGCGCTCGCCGGGGAGATAGCCCCCGCGATAACCCCGAATGGTGTCGGGTTTGCCAAGCCTTTGGGGATTGGCTTGCTGCAAGTAAGTGAGGAGCAACTCCGTGTGCAGCCGGGAATTGGCGAAGACCATGGTCTGCATTTCGCGCTTGAGAAATTCTTGCGCCACGCGCGACGATTCGTTGATATAGCTGCGGCGAATGCCCAGCGCGCGATTCACTACTGGCGGATTATAGAAGACGAACGTTTTATGGGCGGCGGGCGCGCCGTTGGCATTCAACACCTCGACTTCGGCTTCGAGCAGGCGGGTGGCAAGTTCGCCGGGATTGCCGATGGTCGCAGAGCAACAGACGAACTGCGGATCGCGCCCGTAAAAATTAGCGATGCGCTTCAATCGCCGCAAAACGTTGCACAAATGGCTGCCGAAGACGCCGCGATAGGTGTGAAGCTCGTCGATGACGATGTAGCGCAAATTTTCAAACAGGCGCGTCCACTTGGTGTGGTGTGGCAGGATGCCGGTGTGCAGCATGTCTGGATTGGTGAGCACGATGTGGGATTTTTCACGGATGGCTTTGCGGGCGTCGGCGGGAGTGTCGCCGTCGTAGGTGAATACCCCGAAGCAATCATCGAGAGACGTGTTGAGATCGTGGAGTTCGGCGAGTTGATCCTGGGCGAGGGCTTTGGTGGGGAAGAGATAGAGAGCGCGCGTGTCGGGCTTTTCGAGAATTTCATTTAGGACGGGCAGGTTGTAGCACAGCGTTTTGCCGGAGGCGGTGGGGGTGACGACCACGACGTTCTTTCCGCTGTGCACGGCCTCGGCTGCCGCGGCTTGGTGGGTGTACGGCCGGCGGATACCCTTGCTGAGGTAGGCGGCACGAAGGTCTGCGCGCACCCAAGCGGGGAAGTCGGCCCATTGCGCTTCGCGCGCGGGGAAGTGGCGGACGGCGGTGAGCGTTTCGCCGGCGAGATCGCGCTGAGCGAAGAGATCGAGGACGTCGCGCACAGGACTAAACGCCAGCGCTTCCGGGAACGAAACGGGCAGCGATGCCTTCGGCGACAAGGGCTCCGATTCCGTGGCGGAGCGTACCGCGAGAGATTCGGACATTTTTTCTAGCCCCCAGTAATTCGCCTTTTGTTCGCTCAGGCTAGCACGCGAAACAAACGGGCGCAAGAGTCTTCTCAATGTCGTCCGATGTCGTCGATTTCTCGGATGTCTTCTCTAATCGCGCAGCGGTTTCAGAGCCGTCGAGGCCGCGGGGAAAAGAAACGGAGAGTACAGGATCATTTCCTGTCCGAGGGCCCGGTTGGGACCGCGGGCCTATCTTCCAAAAGGTTGCTTCCGTCGAATTAGATGTCTTTGGAACGGTTGGTCGTTCTCTACCCCGACGCCGGTGCTCACGATCCGTCGCGCTCGAGAGGATGCGGCGCCTAAGGTTGCACGCGACTAGCGGCGGAGGCGCACGACTACGATTGCGCCCGCAAAGAAGAGGATGGCGGAGGTGGCGAAGGCGGCTTGGACGTTGAAGGCGGACCATAGGGCGCCGACGGCCACACTCGAAGTAAGGTCGCCAAGGGCGTTTACGGCGGCAAGACTGCCGAAGGCCATGCCGTGTTGGGCTTTGGGAACCAGTTCGGCGGCCAGTGAATCTTCAAGGGCTTCTTCCGTGCCCATGTAGAGGCCGCCGAACACAAAAATGATCGCCAGCAGCCAGAGCGACTGCGTTGCGGTGCAGAGCAAGATCGCCGTCACTCCGGCCAAAGCATAGCCTGCCGCTAGGACATATTTGCGCTGCGGGAGGTAATCGCTGAGCCAGCCGCTCAGATAGGCCGAAGCGGCGTAGAACACGTTATGCAGCGTGTACAGCCCCACGGCGATGCTGGCGGCGCGGGCCAGGCCTTGGGCAGGGGCTAGCATCCGCGAGGCATAAAGAATCAGCAGGGTGTGGGAAAAATCGCCTGCGCCGAAGATGCCCACGCCGAGCAGCAGGCGACGGAAGGGCATGGGGAGGGAGCGCAGCCCGGTGAGGAAGGATCTGCGTTCTTTGAAAGCGACTGGTCGTTCGCGTACCAGCAGCGCAAAAATAGCCACGGCGAGCAATCCGGGGATCAAGGTATACAAAAAGACCTTCCGATACGAGTGCGCGGTTACATTCAGCAGCCAAAGCGCGGTTAGGGGGCCGGCGATGGCGCCAATCGTATCCATCAGGCGTTCAAAACCAAAGGCGCGGCCGTAGGCGCCGGGCGGCACGTCGGCGGCGAGTAGGGCCTTTTTCGATGGTGAACGCACGCCGCGGCCGAGCCAGGCTAGGACGCGGCCGAACAAAACATCATACGCTTGCGTGGCGAAGGCGAAGCTCGCGGTGCCTAGCGCGGTGATGGCATAGCCGGCTAGGACTAGCGGTTTGCGCTTTTCCAGGCGGTCGGTGTAGTGGCCGGCGGTTAGTTTTGCAAAGCTGGAGAGGCCGTCGGCGATGCCTTCAATGGCACCCAGCCAGGCGGGGCCTGCACCGATGATGGCCAAGAAGGCCGGTAGGACGGCGGTAGCGGCTTCGTGCGACCAGTCCGAGAAGAGGCTGGTGAGGCCCACGCCGAGGACGGTGCGATTGAGCCAGGCCGTTTTGCTTTTGGTTGTTTCCATGTGACCGCCAAAAAACGATTCTGCGTCAAAAACATTATGCCCGGGCTTACGCGTGGCACGTCGCGCCCCTGCAAAGAACAGGAAGCCACGGCTGAAGGTGGGTTATTTTTTCGGAGCCGCGCGGTAGAGGATCACGCGGACTTTTTCCAGGGTGATTAATCCGCCCTCGATCATTTCGTCCAGGCGCGGCAGAATGGCGTCGATGCGCTCCTGCGTTTCGATGACTTCGACGACGATAGGCAGGTCGCAAGAGAGGTGCAGAATGGCGTCGGTGTGATAGACGCTTGAGCCGCCGAAGCCGCCAACGCCGCGCAGGACGGTGGCGCCGGAAAAGTGTTCCTTGCGCAGAAGGTTGACGATGGCTTCGTGCAGTGGCTTGCCGTGCCACTTATCCGATTCGCCGAGGTGGATGCGCATCAGGGTGCGGTCGCCTTCGAGTTTTTCGTGCAGATTTTGCCGGGTCATAAGGAAAGCTCCTAAATTCTGTTGGCCAAACGAATGCCTGCGACCGACAGCAGCAGGCCGACGATCACGCTGGCGCTGACGTAGGTCATCGCACGCGCCCATGCGCCTTCCTCGAGCATCTTGGCGGTTTCCCAGCCGAAGCTGGAAAAGGTCGTGTAGCCGCCGAAAAAACCGACGGCGATGGCCACGCGCAAGTCGGGGGTAATGACCATGCGGTTCAGCGTGAACTGGCCGATTAAACCGAGCAGGAAGCAGCCCGTCAGATTTATCAGCAGTGTGCCATAGGGAAAGCCGCCGGTTTTTTGCACCAGGTTCTGCAAGCTGTAACGCGCCAGGGTGCCGAGGGCCCCGAAAATAGCAATCAATGTAAGCCGCAAGTCTGCTCCGATCCGCCGCCGTTTACGGGTCAAGCGAACTTATCAAGCAAGTCCCATAAACAAAAAACTCCTGGCGCCGTTTGGCATCCAGGAGTCATCAGCGCGGCGCGACTGCGCGCCGGCGGTTGTGGCGAACTCCATCGCCGTTGATTTGCTTCATCGAGGAAATTCTATCGTCGTCGCAAGGTGCGCGCAATGGAGAAAGTTTGGCGTGCCGCGCCTTGACGCCGCTCTTGCGGATTGCGCGTTGGGAGGGTTCTGCCTTTAGCGCGTGGTCAAGCCTAGGGACTCCAGCCCACCGGGACCCTCATTGCGGCGTTGGAGCGGATTGCTGCTCCGCTTCCTCGGTCGAGCGTTCCATAAGTTCGAGCGTTCCATAAGTTCGAGCGTTCCATAAGTTCGAGCGGGTTCGCCACCGTCGGTCCGTGTCCAACCGCCAGTCTTGTCGGGCGCAATTCGCAAAGTTTGCGAGCACTCGAAGCAGAAGCGCCGGGGTTCCAGGAAAAAAGCGCGGGAAACGGAAAGTAGAATTTGAAA
>JBEKSZ010000225.1:0-7998 GCA_049516615.1 Candidatus Acidiferrum sp.
GCTGTCCAGCTGGGCCGGAGACCACGTCATAGAGCGAAGCTACCAGGTGGTCCACAGTGTCCACGTCGCCGGGGTTCTTTGCCGCAGGCCAGTCAGGATGCCGTGCGAGTGTCCCCACTGGCGGAGGCGGCGCAGATGCGGCAGGAGTAGACTGCTGTGCGCTCGCATTGAGCGTCAGTCCCAGAAGAAAACAACACAATAAAAGATTGCAGCTACGAATCATGAGATCATCTCCTTGTTTTACTAAGTCAAGCGGCGCCCTATGCGATGAGAACCGGGCCAGCCGCGCGCGCCTCTCCTACTTAGACCAGGGCGGAACCACGCCGTTGCTGCGCGCGTATGCGATCGACTGCCCCAATGCTCGTGTTGATCTTCGAGAATCAGCATTAGAGCGTCCTGCTTCGTCATGTCTTCTCCGAACAGTTTCACCCCTGTTTGCAGGTCCTTGTCGGAAAGTCCCGTAATCGCTTTTTGCAGATTGGCGTAAGAAGCCCTCAGAGCTTCCTGCAATTTCCCAGGATCGGTGATGGGCGCGGGCTGTGCCCCGGTATTCGGCGTGCCCGAGAGTACGCCGGCGAGCAGGCCTTTCTCTATAACGATCAGGTTGAACACGTCGCCGACGGAGCGAACGCCCTGGCCGGGATCCAGTCGTACTTGCCCGCCATAACGCGCGCGAGTCCGGTGAATTTGTCGGAAAGCGTTCCGGCATCCTTTCCGAATGCGGTCTGAATTCCTGCCGACTGCGCCTGCGCCATCGGCACCATCAGAGCGACCGCCAGCGCAAGTGCTCCGTACCTAGTCAGAATCTTCGTCATGTAAACCTCCTTTACGTCAATCTGAACAACTCGTACTGCTCGTAACGCCGAACGCAAGTCTCAACGCGGCGTTTCAACCCCCTGTCGATGGTCCTGCTCACTGGACAATATGTCGCGAAGAACCAGTGTTTGCAGGAAAAGTGACATGCGGTATCCGAAACGAGGCAAGCGGTCAGCGTTGGCCGTCAAAGAGCGCTACGCGCTTTGGACGGCCCGGTCCTCAGTGATGTCTCCTTCGACCTTACAGCTATAATCCGAGCCGGAGGGGTCGACACACCCATTGCTGCAGATCACACCAAATAGCGGGCGGACCAGATGGATTTTGATCCTGTGTGCGTGGACGACGATAGGGCTGTTGTTTGCCGCACAATGGATCGTGGTGAAGAAGGTACAGGGTGCGCCCGTCAACTGGGTGATCGAGGGTGCACTCGAACTTGTGTTCTGGTACATATGGGCGGCCTACACACCTCTTGTGATTGGTCTGGCCAAACGGTTCCCGTTGACAGGGCCGAGGTCTGTACTTCACATAGCGATCCACACAATCACGTCGCTCACGATGGCTCCCGCGGCATCTGTCAGCGAGTACTTTCTGAGCCGTGGACTTCTGCACTCAGTCTTTCGCATCACTGGACCTGGCGTGCTCCAATTTCTTTCGCCGTTCGGAGTCGCTGTTCTCTTTATGAGCTTTACCGGCATCTTGACGTACTGGTTGGTTGTGGGTTTGTATCAGTCGATCCACTTTTACCAGGTTGCGATGGAGCGCCAGACGATAGCGGCGCAACTGGAGACGCAGCTCTCCCATGCCGAACTTGAGAACCTTAAGAGCCAGTTACATCCGCACTTTTTGTTCAACAGTCTTCACACCATTGGAATCCTGATGCAGGAAAACGTTGATGCTGCGAGCCATCTGCTTGTCTGCCTCGGAGACTTGCTGCGCATGGCCCTCGAACGACGGGAGAACGAGATCACCTTGCAAAGCGAGCTCGAGTTCGTCGGAAAGTATCTGGAGATCGAACAGACACGCTTTCACGATCGCTTGAAAGTTCACATGGACGTGCCACCTGACCTTCTCGAAGTCTATGTACCGAGTCTCGCGCTTCAACCACTGGTTGAGAATGCCATCAAGCACGGCTTCAGCGTCGATTCCGCCGCAGGCCGGCTAGAGATCACTGCCAAACGCCACAATGGCAGAGTTTGGCTCTGCGTCCGCGATGATGGCCCGGGTCCGGCACCGGGATCGCGCCTGCGATTCGGCGTCGGACTCACCAATGTCCAGTCGCGCTTGAAACAGCTCTACCGGGACGAGTCGTCGCTGGAACTTACCGGGGGCAACGGTCGAGGCTGTGAGGCCATCATTACTTCCACTGCGGAGTTCTCATGAAGACGCGAGTCCTCATCGTCGATGACGAACCGATCGCCCGGCGCGGTATCCGTCGCTATCTGGCCGAACACGACGGCATTGAACTTGTAGGTGAGGCGGCGAACGGAATAAACGCTGTGGAGCAGATCAATGAACTTCATCCCGACATCGTTTTTCTCGATGTGCAGATGCCTGATCTGGATGGTTTTGGAGTCATCGAGAATGTGGAACCAGCGAACGGCCCCGCTCCCATATATATCTTTGTCACGGCTCACGATGTGCATGCCATCCGGGCATTTGAAGTGCACGCAGTTGACTATCTCCTGAAACCGTATGATAAGCAGCGATTTGCCAAGGCCCTGGTTCACGCACGCCAGGTCCTCGAACAGCGCAGGACAGCAAATCGAGGTCTCGAACCACTGCTCCAATCCCTCCGAAATCTCCGCCCGTTGGAACGCTTTGTGGTGAAGGACAAGAAGCGGATTTTCTTTGTCCCCGTTTCCCACGTGCTGTGGATCGAAGCCACGGGGAACTATGCCTGCATACACACCGCCAGCGACCATCACCTGTTGCGGGAAACCCTGGCGCACCTGGAAGAGAAGCTCGCGCCACACCACTTCATCCGCGTGCGGAAATCGGCCATTGTGAATGGGGCCTGCATTAGCGAGATTCGTCCAATGTTCGATGGGGTTTACGGCATCGTATTGGCTGGAGGAGCGGTGGTCACGTCGAGCCGCAGATATGCTCACAAGTTACGGGCACTGCTGGAATCCTAGAACAATTGCTCGTGCCCTAGCGCCCGCGGGCTGGACTTATTGGACTTCGTGACTCTCGCCATCCCGCTAACCCCCGGCTAATGCTCTTAGGCATCTTGGCAGTCAAAGGTTCAGACCTGGACCACGGAAAGACCGGGTATTCTCTGGAAGTCGCGGAGGTTCAGCGTCGCGACTTCGTAGCCGAGATGCGAGGCTGTTGTGCCGATCAGCAAATCTCAAATGCAAACTGGACGCCTAACGCTTGCCGTTGGCCCTCGATGCGCCCGGCTAGCCGCGCGATGGCGAGCGTCACCGGATGCACCGGCACGTCGCTCGATGAACTCCAATCTTCGCTGTTGCTGCGCTTGCGTTTTCGAGCGATAGGCACCATGCACCAGTTCGGCGATGGTCACGACCGACACGCCGATTTCGATCTCGCCTTGAACCGCCTTCACTTGTTCAAGGATTTCCCGAACGGTGTGCCCTCTGCGTTCGGCAGCGATAATGACGCTTGAGTCGAGGATTATTCCCACGCTGGCGGGTTCCACGGCTTACGGTGGCTAAGAATTTCTTCCACGTCTTCCGCGAAGTCTGGATCGAGTACCGGGGTCTTGCCGGTTTCTTCTTCGTGCGCTTTGGCTAACGCGATGCACTCAGAGATGGTGCGACGCACCGGCTCTGCGGCATGAAGGACCGCCACGGGCCGCGCGTCGTCCTCGATGATGACCTTCGCGCCCGCGCGCACTCGTGCCATTAGCGCGGCAAAGTCGCTCGTCGCGTCTGCCTCGGAGATGTGGATCACATCCTTAGCCATGAGACGATTATACACCGCTGCTCCGTTGCATCGACGAAAACCCGCTATACTCATAGCGGATATTTTTCTTGACAGACCCGCGCTTCATCGACCTGGCCCATCGCGCTGGCCTCTGCCGGAAGGCGTGAACTTCGCCTACTCGCGTTCCCGTAGCGTACAGTACAAAACAGATCGCCCCAACGGTTCAACGGCTGACGAAACGATTCGTGACATCTCATCTGCCGTGTAGCACCGAGGTTTTGCTTTGACCTTTCGAGGCAACGACAAGTCAGACAATTCGACCTCGGGAGTTCGTAGCCCCACTTTCGGGCGAAATTCAGCACCGAGGAAAGGGTGAACAAGACGGTTCGGGACTCATAAGCGAAACGCCATGCAGGCGAATGCCAGCACCGGCAGATGGTCGCGGGATGCCACGATAACATTTTGCTCAGTGGATTTTGGTTTTATCCAAGAATGGAGGGGCCCCGATTTTCCGGCTCAGGTCGGGGGAATTCCCCTGTCTACCAAAGAATTAATTTCTCCGAGATATTATACTGCACGGTTCCGGCGCTGGAAAAAACCTGGGTTTGAATTGTAGTTCCCGGCAAAGCGCGAAATGTGAAGTTAAATCCTGCGCTTCCGGAGTTCTGCCCAACGGCGGCACACTTAAATGGAGAGGTTTGTGCACTATTTGGTCCTGTGTCATCAGTGTACAATACCTTGGCGTAACAAGTTGCTCCCGCATTGTTATTGGCCGTGGAGATGTATCCAATCATTTGGTATTGCTGCGGGTTTGACCCATATTCCGATGATCCGCTGGGAGTCGTAAAAATCGTATAGGGTCCAAAATTTCCAGTTAGCGTAGAAGACCCTTCATAGACTTTGATTCCAATTCCCGTACCGGCTGTGTTTTGGCCTAAATAAGTTACGATTGCTCCGGTGGGATTGATATTTAACGCTGTTGGGACGTTGCAGGCCCCTAATTGGTTAGCGTTATAGGGAATACAGGTATTGCCGGTTGTCGGATCGGAGGCAATACCTCCTCCACTTCCGGAACCCAAAGCAAAATGGCCGTCAGAATCCAGCTGCATCCGAGATGAAATGACGTACGTCGGCGTACCCGTAGACTGATAAGTACAACCGCTCCCTCCTGGTATAAAACAGGACCACGTTTCGTAGTTCACTTGATTATCGATATTCACACTAACAACGTGGTAAGCAAGATAATTTCCGCTGGCATCGGCATTTGCATTGGATGGTCCAACGCCGCCAGTACTCGTAATATATAACACACCGTTAAAGCCCTGATCGTGCTGAGTCAACAGATAGCCCGCGGGGTTCGAGCCGTTGTAGCCTAAAGTGGTTTGCGTGGGATTGCCGCTGGTAACGTACTGGGCCCGGGCTCGATTTACTCCCATAAACGCGAGACCCAAAATGAAGACACCCATGAGAAATAAGTTTCCAAACATTTTCAGGCTCATAAGTCGCTCCCTCGTATAATTACTGTATTATGAAGTATAGACATTAAAAAAAGCTCTGCGTGCCGCGCCACTTTACTCTAAACGCCAAGGAATTTGCATCTCTCTACAATTACATTTGCATCTCTCTGCGGTTACAAGGACAGTTTGACGGGTCCTTCCAGGAATCCTGGCAACCTCTTTGTATTTATGCTGATCCGGACAAGCCGTTCCGGATAGTCGTTCGTCTCCGGTTCAATTTCCCAACGCGGCCAGCAGCGCGACCTCAAACAGCTGGTTGAAAAGGGCCTAGTCCGCGAGGTTGGCACCGACCCCACCAAATACTACGAACCGCTACTGTGACAAACTGTGATAACCTGCTGCGACAAACTAGGCAGGGAATACCAAGAGAAGTACGCGCAGCAAATCGCAGAGTTGTTCGGTGAGCGGTGTCTCGCTCAACTCAAGAAAGAGGCTGGAGTCCATATACTTTCTTGGCGACACTGCAACACCTTCATAATCAGTAAGTTGGCGGTAATCGCTTTCAGCAGGGGGCAAATCGGGAGACGGCTCAAAGGCTTGGTGTAAACTTCCGACTTGCACGGATACTAAAAAGAACACGCTCTGGCTCATCTGCCTGTCCATCCCCGGGTTCGCCGTCGGGGCTGCCGCGAATCAAATTCTTCCTACTTTTGGAGTAGAGCTTGGGCAAGTACCCCCACAATCCGCCCCCGCCGCGCCTGACAAAGTCACATTTACGCTCACCTTGATTAGTGACGGCATTTTGTGTCCGTTGAGCAACTTGAAGTGCGCCGATAGAGACATTTATTTCAAACGCTTTTCCTTGGAGACCGCTGACGGGCACAAGCTCGGCGTACAAAGCATTCCGTTCCCAACCGTTGAGCGTGCCAAGAAGCACTTCGAGTCATCTGTCAATCGTGCGGATAAAGATATTCGCAGGACGCCGGAGCTGAACGCCAAAGCCGAGGTTGTGGGTGAGCGGGTCCTCGAGAGGCATGTGACGGCGCTGCAATTCTTCCTCATCTTGGAGCGGCTTAAACGTAGCCTCTTGCGGTGAATCCGCACCTGTTGCGGGTTCTTCAGAAACGAGTACACTTCGGTTAGATGATGTCTGCGAATGAGGGATCAAGGGCACCGTTGGGCGATTTCTACGTCGAAGCGACGTGCTGTATGAGCTGCGGTGTTCCTCAAGCGATTGCGCCCGACCTTGTGGGCTGGACGGATGAAAATCTTGCCTCATGCCGCTGGCTCAAACAGCCGCAGACTGCGGATGAACTAGGCCGGGCCATCGAGGTTATTCACACGCAGGAAGTCGGATGCCATAGATATTCTGGAAATGACCCGGCGATACTTCGAAGGCTTCCTGCCAAAGATTGCGACCATATTCGCCCTGACCTCAAAACGCGCCGTACGCCGTTTTTAGCACCTTTCGGGCCACAACCAAAGTTCACACTTTCTGTTTCGCTGGAACAAAACCGTCTCAGTAAACTCTGGAAAAAGCTGCTTCGCAGATAGCAAGGAACCCTCGTTCCCGCACATTTACAGATTGAGTCAATTATTTTGTCCAAAATTGATTTGCTGGACGAACAGGAGATTCCAAAGTCTTATTTGGATTTCATCAAGCACAGCCAATTCAACAGAGCATGCTTGGCACGGGAAGGGTACGGGGATTGAGTTATTTCGATAAATTGGTTCCGTATCCGCCAGAGTTCAACGCGGACCTCCACGACGGGTAAGAGAAGAAACGCCGCGAATATCGGGAGCTGTTAGAAACACAGACGTGAGCGGCCCGCTTGCGAGGTCGGAGGGCGGATTCTGGGCCGCTAGGCTTCCTGTATGCCTGTCAGCGTACGATATTCTCGCGACATCGCATCCAAAGCTTCCGCGGCCAAAGGGTAGCCGTTCTGGCGCAAGGACCGCGCCCTCTGCTGTAACCGCGCCGCCGCTCCCGCGGCCTTATCCTGTTGGCTCGGTCCGGACAAGGCCTCTGTCCAGTCGTGCAGGGCCATCAACGCGGCTGCCGTGGATGGTGGAAGTTGATTCCACGAAAGCGATGCGCTAAGAACCGCTTTGTTCGCGCTCACCAGCAGCTTGATACGGTCGCTGGCTGTGCAACGGTTCCACTCGGTCTGTCTAACTTCGTCCCGGGTCGTTGTGAACATGCGCCCCTCACTTTCAAATGCATTTTAGCATTGGTCGGTAGATTCTGGTGGATGCGATGACCGCTTTGGTTTCCCGGCACTCATCCCCGGCGATGTCCTCAACTCTCGCGCAGGGCGACGATTGGGTTCACTTTCGTCGCGCGCCAGGATGGAAGGTAGCTGGCTAGAACGGCGGTGGCAAACAAAAGTAGAGGTACGATCAGAAATACAGCCGGATCATGGGGGCGCACCCCATAGAGCAAACTTGCCATCATGGACGCAGTGGATGCAGAAACAACCAATCCGGCAACGATGCCCACACCAGCAAGCGCGAGCCCCTTCTGTAAGAACATTCTCAGAATGTCGCTCCGCCGCGCGCCCAGGGCCATGCGGATACCGATCTCGCGCGATCTTTGGCCGACCATATAAGCCAACAAGCCGTAAATTCCGATGGAGGCCAGAAGCACCGCTAGTCCAGCGAATCCGCCCACCAGATCGGCAGAAAAACGGCGTGAAGCCAGCGACCGATCAAGGACGTCGTTCATCGAAGAAACATTAAATACCGGCAAGCCGGGATCAATGCTCTGGATTTCATGCCGAATCTGTGGTTCGAGCAGGGTCGCGGGCAGAGACGTCCGCAACACCACGCTCACTTG
>JBEKSZ010000226.1:0-7855 GCA_049516615.1 Candidatus Acidiferrum sp.
AAATGAGGAAAGTGATGGCGGTGATTAAAAGCATTTCGCCGGGAGCGGCGTTTAAGGTGGGGTTGGTAGTGTACGCATTTTTGGGACTGCTCATCGGACTGTTTGTGGCGTGCCTTTCCTTGGTGGCGGGTTCCTCCTGGAGCCAGGCCGGAGGAGGGATCATCGGACCGCGTGCGTTTGGGATCGGTTTCGGTCTCGGGGCCATCGTTATTTTTCCGATTTTGTACGGCCTGATTGGAGGCGTGGTCGTAGCAATTGTGGCGGCGATTTACAATCTGGCGGCCGGGTGGGTGGGCGGATTAAAGATCGATCTGGAGTAAGTCGGCTCCGTAGCGCATCCGGAGTTCCCACATGTCGACGGCTAGGTCGGTAGTCGGTAAACACCGCCGCTGGGCGACATCGCCTTTCCCTTGAAAGCATTAGTGAAGCGAACTCGCACCAGCCAGAAAATCAGCAGAAGCAGTGGAAGAATGCTGAGAAATAAATACAGGCCGGTGCTAAATAGCGCCGAGGGCAGGTGTTGACCGATCCCCACTGCCGAAAGCAATCTCAGTGGGCGGTTCGAGGGTCCCATGAAAAATGACCCTGCTGCGATGAACAGCCCAAAACACATCCGCCAGAGATGCCGTGCGATGCGGTTTACTCCAAAAACGCCGCCGCGCAGGAGCATGCGAACGTCACCTGCGGCCGCAAGCAGACATATGGAACCCATGAACAAACTCATTCCAACGGGAACCCCGTTTTGCGAAGTCGCCCCGCTGCGCAGCACTGCAATGCCATTTGTCCAGATGAGGATACCGAGCGTTAGAGGAATCAGCAGCGCAACCCAGTCCATCCGGCTGATTTCACGCTCCCCGCGCCTCGCGGTCAGCCACCCTGTTCCGATCAGGTAGAAGGTTATGATTCCGCCGCCGATGTTGCTTGGTTGATCCTTCACAATTCCTAAGTACACCGCGCCGACAGCCATGATGAGCATCGATGCGACAAACGCCTTTCCGGCCCGGACATGGCGAGGGGAACCTTTGCGGAAGAACATCGCGGCGGTGCCAGTAAGCAAACCAACGGTCCCAGCACAGATATGAAGAACAAGTATGGGTAAATAGGGCACGGAGCACGTCTTTCTCTGAACTCTATACGGGGACCGGGGTCCAATTGTTTCACGCCTTCCCCGTGAACATTGAACGCTAGGTCATCCGCCCGATCAGAGATGTCATTCTATTCGGTAAGCCAAGAGCGACCTGGGCAGCTATGGTGCCATGAAGTCAGCCGATAACATTGTGCACTCTCGGACAGTACGGGAGGCGCAGCCTAATCTGGTAAGCGCAAATCGTACGCGTGAGTACCGGAAGAAAGGCAACGACGGAGAAGTATCTAGCAACCGAAACGAATACTCTGCTTGTAGACGATACTCACTTCAAAAACAAAGCATCCGAGCCATTCGGCCCAGGCATCATTTTGCAGATAACGGAATATGACTGCTTTCCATCAATAGATTCGTACGAAGGGCCGGATTGCAAATACGTAACTTGTAGCAAATGAATCCTTCAGAATCGCGAGAAACGCACGTACCGTAATTCTTTAACCGTAGGCCAAAACGCTAGACGCAATATGAAAGCTTCGCCCCTTTGCTGACCGTTCCGTGTTTTAGTTTGCTTTGGCGGCAATATAGCTTGATTTTCTAAATCGCGCTCGAAACGGACCAAGATCGATGGGCATTATGTTTGCGATTTACTTCATAGGACTGGGACTCACCCTGGTCGCGACCATAGGGCTTATCACTCTCGCTATTGTCCCTGCATTTCGCGTCACAGGCGCCAATTTGATTACCTTCATGATTGGTGGGATTGTCGGTATGTTCGCGCTTGCGAATCTTATCGAGCCATATTTAGTAAATCGCGGACTCTATTCTGATATGTCGAACGCCAGGCAAAATAATCTACACCTCGCATTTGACAGCCTTTGGGCTTTCATCGGTGGGACAACCCTCGTGTCGCTCAAGACAATTTGGCTAAGAATTCAATCTCGTCCTCAGTAGATGTCGCACAAACGGCGCGATTGCAAAACGCGTGACTTACAGAAAAATCAAATCAATAAAACGACACAATGGCGATTCGGTAGGCCATTTTTAGGCCAAAACATGGAGTCCCGGAATACCGCCCACAGTGCTGGGTGGTATTCCGGAAGTGCCCCTGCGCGGCGCCTGGCCTTTCCGATTGAGCGCACTGATCGTCACTTTTCATCTTGAGCGTAGGGCGTTGGAAATTCCTCAACATACAGGCCGAGCGCGGTTGCCTTTGTTTGTGCGATAGGACAAGGATGGGGCACGCCGATATACATGTAATAGTCCAACCAAAATGGAGAAAGCCCTCGTTTCCTTCCAATCGACACCAAAATTCCTCTCGCAGAATTTGCTGAGTGACTTCACCGATGCGGTCCAACGGCATCACACTGCCGTTTTGAAAATCGAGCGGCTGTTTTCGAGAATTTTCAAGCCCAGCGATTCTCATCGAGAGTAGGCCGCTCTCGCGGAGAAAACTCAATGCCGACTGAATGTATGCCGCCTCGACACGCTCGTATTCGTCGGAGGTGAGCACCACGCCCGAGAATGTTTGGCCGATTTGCCCGAAGATGGTCCACTCTGCCTTGGTGTAAGCGCCAGACTGGTTGCGAAATGTCGGATTGTATTTGGTGACGCGATATTCGTGCACGGGATTCCGTATTCTCGCGCCCAGCGAAGCATCGACCATTGTACCGTCTAAATCCTACAGGAGGCGCAAATCCTAAGTGAGTGCCGAAAGCATACAACGACGGAAGAGAATCTGACCGCGAAATGGATACTTCGGTTTTGGTCAACTGGGGCCCATGATTTCAGGGCACTCGCACCAAAAAAAAGCCCGAGCCAATCGGCCCAGGCTCGTTTCTGACTGCTGTTGGAACCGTACGAACTGACCCTCAGTAGATGTCGTACAAAGGGCGGGATTGCAAACAAGCAACTTACAGAAAAATCAAACCAAGAAAACGGCAAAAACGGCACACTGGCGATTTGCGATTTGGTAGTCCATTTTTAGGCCAAAACACAGGAGACAGTATGCAGCCTGCAGTGCTAAGTGTTTGCTGGAGCGCGCGCACAACGCAACGCCTGACCTTTCCTATTACGAAGTCTTGGGGTTTTAGGCAGCCTTCCGAAGTGGATCAGTTTCCGATTGACTGACTACCGGGCATTGGCGAAAAATCGTGATAAAGTCGCCCTCGTGAATCCCCTAGATGAGTTATTTACATGGCTCCCTGAAGCGGACTTTGCCGTCCTAGCACACCACTTTGCAAAGCACGGCCGGGATTACATCCTACTCGTCGAAGACTGCTTGGGTTCAAACCCGGGCCAGCACGAGATCCTATTCACCCACTGCGTCAAGGCCGAATGCGAGACTCGCGTTAGGGATGAGGTATGGCTGAAGTCCTGGCGCGATGAGTTTACGGACCACGAGCGATGGACCAGCGTAGGGGAACCAGACGGCTACGTCTGGGGCACAAACTGGTCGCTTGCCTATCCCGGATTCCGGGCGGTTCTCGATTCGGCTCAAGCTGCTGAATGGACCAGGAGACTTGGCAAACAAATGTTTGAGACCACGTTGGAAACGGACCGCTTCTTTTTGCGGTTAATTTTTCATTCGATCCGTTCGCAGAAGACGAGCGAGAAGCACGAGACGATTTCTCAAGTAACCCATCGACTCTGAGTAGTTTTCACCTAACCGAGAAGCTACAGTAAGTGCCCGCAGCGCAAATCGTACAAGTGGGTGCCGGAAGCAATACAACGACGAAGAAGAATCCAACAACGAAATGAAAACTTCAGTTGTAGTCGGCTAAGCCCTAGCTTTCCTCGAGACCCGAGTCAAAAATAAAGCGCCCGGGCCATTCAGCCCGGGCGCATCGTTTCACTGATAACGGAACATTACTAACTTTGTGTCAATAGATGTCGTACTGCTCCCAGTGGAGAGTGGCGTCGGATTGGATGATTACGTGTTTGTGCGAGGTTTGCTCGAGCTCGTCCATGAGCATGGACTCGCGGGTTTTCAGGGCTTTGGCGATTTCGGGATTTACGCGCAGGGTTAGATTGGGGCTTTCGCGATCTACTGCCGCCATCTTTCGCGCTTCCGCCTGAATTTCGTAGCAGAGAGTCGGAATGGATTTAACCATGCCGCTGCCGGTGCAGTAGGGGCAAGGCTGGCAGAGGACGCGTTCCAGCGCTTGCTTGGTGCGTTTGCGGGTGATGCAGACCAAGCCGAATTCGTTGAAGGACAGGGCTTTCGACGGGGCTTTGTCTTCTTCAAGGGCCTGCTGCAACGCGCTCAGAACCTTTTCGCGGTTGCGGCGCTCTTCCATGTCGATGAAGTCGACCACGATGATGCCGCCGAGATCGCGGAGGCGGATTTGGCGGACGATCTCTTTCACCGCTTCGAGGTTGGTTTTGACGATGGTGTCCTCGAGGCGGATGGAGCCCTTGCCGACGAATTTGCCGGTGTTGACGTCGATGGCTACGAGGGCCTCGGTGTGGTTGATGACGATGTAGCCGCCGGATTTTAGCCAGACCTTGGCGCGCAGGGCTTTGTCGAGCTCGTGCTGGATGCCGAACTCTTCGAAAATGGGTGTTTCCTTGGTATAGAGCTTTACCCGGCTGACGAGTTTGGGCTGGAAGCGGCTGACGAATTCGACGACTTTGCCGTATTCCTCTTCGTTGTCGATCCAGATGGCGGTGAAATCGTCGCTGACGTAATCGCGGAGAATACGTTCGACGAGATTCAAGTCGCGATGGAGCAGGGCGGGAGCTTTGCGCTCCTCGCTGCGCTGCTTGATTTCGTTCCAGGTTTTGCCCAGGAAGTCGATGTCGGTTTGGATCTCTTCGTCGGTGGCGCCGCCAGCCGCGGTGCGAACGATGAAGCCGCCAGGATAGGAGCCGCGCGCTCCGCCAACCAGGCGGCGCAGACGCGAGCGATTCTCCGCGCTTTCAATTTTTCGCGAGACCCCGATGTGGTCGATGGTGGGCATGTACACGAGGAAGCGGCCCGGCAGCGCGACGTGACTGGTGATGCGCGCGCCCTTTTTGCCGAGGGGCTCCTTGGCGATCTGCACCACGACGTCCTGCCCAGCCTTGAGCATTTCGGAGATTAGTTGCGGGCGGCGCGACGGACCGGAATGGCCGCCGTGTCCACGCTGGTGGCCACCGCCGCCCGGGCGACGTTCAAAACGCGGGCCGGAGCGTCCGCCGCGGTCGAAACGGGGACGGCCTTCGCCGCTGCCGCGATTTTCGATGACGCGGCCCTCCGGAGGACGGCTGCTGCCGCGCGAATCGGCGCTGCGGTTTTCACCGCCACGATTTTCGTAGCCGCGGTTATCTTGCCCCCGATCGTTCCGAGGACCGCGCGAATCGCGGCCATCGCGACGAGGTCCCCGATCGCGGCCACCACTTCCGCCGCGGAATGGGCGCTGGAAGCGCGAACGCGGATTGCCGCCCGCAACACGTGCGGAGTCGCGCGGAAAATCTTCACGAACCGCGCCCGCCGAGCGGGGGGCACGCGTTTCGCCGGGAAGCAAGATGCTTTCTTCTTCGACGTAGGAAACAACTTCGGTCACCGCTAAGTCGCCATGATCGGCAATAGCGGAATCGCCCGCGAGAGCAGCCACGTGTTCGGCGTCGGCGTGCGCTTCTTCATGGGCCGCGTCGGCTTCGGCGTCGGCGTGCGCTTCTTCGTGGGCCGCGTCGGCTTCGGCTTCGGAGCGCTCAGAAGCGGTGCTGGTCTGTACGGCATCGGGCGCCACCTGCAGCTCTTCTTCCTCGTCCTCTTCTTCGGAGTCTTCGTCGTTCTCGGGCGACACTTCGGATTCATCTTCCTCGTCGTCATCCTCTTCTTCGTCAAACTCGGCGCCGCCTACTACGGCGTCGGCTTTAGCGTGTGCTTGCGTTTCTTCGTGCTTGGCTTCGACGAGCTCGGAGGCGAGAGAGGCGACCTGGTCTTCGTTGAGATCGACTTCGCCACGAATTGGCGGTTCAGGTTCGGCGATTTCCCTTGTGGCCGGGAGTTCGAGCGCACCGGCGTGCTCCGTCGCGGTTTCATCGCGAGGGGAAGCCTCGGCCGTTTCCGCGGAGGCTGGCGTGGCGTCGCTTACGCCTTCTTCGGCAAGGAGCCAGCGCGGCAAGCCGCCGGAGAAGCGCCGCGGGGCTAGCGAACCGGGAGCGCCGGGCGTGGCGATGGAAATTGGACCAGCCTGGTTCGACGGGGCGGCGTTCGATGCGCGATTCGGCAAGAGATCGTCCGCTTCCGGGTGTTCGTCGCGTTCTTCGTGACGTACCTCGGGCTCGACGGCCGGAGGCGGCGCAGAAGCCGCGGGTTTGCCGCGATACTTGGCGAGCGATTCGCCGGGGAGCAGAATTGGTTCTTCGATGGGATCGTTGGGAGCAGACGGAGAGCTGAAGCGCGTGCTCTCGCGGCGCGGTTCGTTGCCGCGCGGTTCGAATCCGCGCGAGCCGCCGCGATAGGATCCACCGCGGGACTGATCTCCCCGGGATTGCTCGCCCCGCCCTTGCTCGCCGCGGTGATCGCGACCGCGCGGTTCAAAATTCCCCGGCTCGCGGGACTCGGACGGGCTTTCGCCCTGCGGCGAGGCGTACTTGGAAGGCGGAAGCGTGCGGCCCGGCCCGGCGTTCGCCGGAGGCGCGTTGCGCGGTCCGTTACCCGGTCCGCCGCTGCCACGGCGCCGGCCGCCGCGCCGGCCCCAGCGCCCGCCGCGCCCGCGATCACCGCCTCGGTCGCCGCCGCGATCCGAGCCGCCGGCGTTGGCTCCGCGTCCGCCGCGGTCATTGCCGCGGCCGAAGCTTTGTCCGCTGCGGTCGCTGCCGCCGCGCGAAGGATAATTCTGTGTAGGATTGTAGTGGGGCGAAAAATTTTGCGGCGCGGAGGCGTTGGATTCCGGCTGGCGCTCGTCGGCGGGATCGCCGTGACCTTCGCCATGCACTCCGACGTGATGCTCGGCGGAGAGAGCCTCGAGAGATGGCGGCTGCAATTCGGAATCATGTTCGGACAACTCTTCCGGAGCGAGAGTGCCTTCCCCGCCGGAAAGATGCTCGATGGGCGCGACATCTTCTAAATGCTCGAGCTCATGCGGTGCAAGGGGCAACTCCTCGTGATCGACATGCGCAGCGTGCAATGTTTCACCAGGCAGGAGTTCGATGGTGGAGGTTGCGGGAGCGAGCGCTGGCGCGGCCATGGCCGGAGCATCGTGCGCGTGGCCGTGATCGTAGTCCTCGAGATTCTCGAAGACGTCACTGACGTACAGGAAAGCGTCGCCGTCGAGGCCAATTTCAACGAACGCGGACTGCATGCCGGGGAGGACGCGAGTGACTTTACCTTTGTAGATGCTGCCGACGAGGGCGAACTCTTTTTCGCGCTCGATGTAAATTTCGACTAGCTGGCCTTCTTCCATAATCGCGACGCGGCGTTCATGGGAGCCTGCGGCGATAACCAGTTCTTTAGACATGAAAACTCCTTCTGTGCGATCCGGGCAATGCCGGGATCGTCTTTTTGAGCGGACGCCCTGCGTCCGCCTTGCTGTGCGGCGCCGGCAAAGCCGGCTCCTGCACGCATCGCCGCGAGCATTAGCCCGTCAGGGGTCCGTACCAGATAGGTTTGTTTCGTTGGGCGCGAAACACGCGCAGGGCACACCCCTAGGGAGGTGGCTCGGCGGTCGAAGCGTGAGGGAAGCTGAATCCTCTGGCTATCGAGGCTGGTCCGTTGCCGGGAAGCTGCCGGGCGAACGGCGGACGATGCTGTCCTGCTTGTTGAAATCTTTCTTACCTGCGACT
>JBEKSZ010000227.1:0-7834 GCA_049516615.1 Candidatus Acidiferrum sp.
CGAACAGCAGCGTTCCGGGTTCCAAAGACGCGCGTATGCTTTTGAAAGCCCCCCGGCGATCGGCTTCGCTGGCCATCTGAATGTAAAACTGCCCGACGTTGAGTTGGAAAAGCAACGGCAACAGTTTCGCGTAGTCCACGTTCGCGCTGTGAGTGGAGTCACGATCGCCGCCCGGGCAGGTATGAACCCCGATGCGTCTTCGCTCCGAGTCCGTGAAGCGCGCGAGAACGTGATTGTTCAGATCGATGAAGGAACGGAGCAGGCGGCCCGAAGGATCGAGCTTGAGGGCTAGGCGACCTTCGGTAAAGTCGAGTTGCACGCAATGCGCACCTTCCTGAAGGCACTCCCGAATGTCGCGCGCTGTCTCGTTGGCGAGATCGCCGAGAAAGACTTCGCGAGAGTACTGCGGCAAGCCTTCTTGCGGATAGAGCAAGCTCAACGCCGATGCTGAGATGACCGCCTGCTTCAGGGGGCGTTGAGTGTAGGCTCGTGCGCGTTTGAGATAGGAGGCAGCGTGGGCGGCATAGCGAAAGGGGCCGGACGCAAGCCTGGGGAGTTGCCGCGTATGACCGTCGGCAAAAGTAATGATCGGGCCATCGGGCGCGAGATTTGTAAGCCCGGCAAGCGGATAGGTGACAAAGCTGGGCTTGGTCTGTTCACCGTCGCTGATGACGGGCGAGCCGGTTTCTTCCAGGCGCGCCAGGGTGTCGCGCAAAGCCGCTTCTTCGGCGGCGTGAAGCTGCGCGTGGGAGATTCGCGCTGCGGCATGATCGCTGATGGCCGCGAGCAACTGCGCGGGTCGCGGGATGCTGCCGATTGCTTCCGTGGGTATAGGCATGGTTCGAGCCGTTTGCTACTCCTTGCGTGAGGCTAGAAATTCAAGCGCAATGCCAGCTGGATTTGCCGCGCCGGGGCCACAAAACTGGGTGAGCCAAACGTGGGGTTGGCAGGACTGGTCACTCCATCTCCGAAGCGTTGCGGGATGGGCCCGAGGAAGGTTGCCGACCCGTAGACGGTATCGATGGCATTGACGTTCGGACGATTGAATAAATTGAAGACTTCTGCGCTCGCTTCCAGCTTTAGCCGCTCGCGCAAGGCGAAGGCCCGTTGCAGCCGGACGTCCGTGGTGTAGGATGCATCTCCGCGATAGGTGTTGCGGCCGACATCGCCGACCCGGTCGGAGAACGGGAATTCGTCGCCCGCGACGTTGAAACCTGCATAGATGGTGTAATAGCGCGGGCTTTGCAGGGTGTTCAGTATCGAGAAGCTGAAATTGCGCAGCGCGGCGGTCCAAGTAGAGGGAGATTCGGCCAGCATGGTGAGTACAAAACGCTGGCGAACATCGTTGTCTCCAACGGCGCGGTCGAGGTTGGGGTCGAGATAGTCGGTCGGCGTGTCGGTCAGCTGAACATCCGTGGCCAGGTCGATGGATTTGGAATAAGTGTAATTAGCCAGAATGCTGTAGTGACGAGCGAAAGGCTTTCGCACGCTGAGGGTTCCGGCATGGTAGATGGAATAGCCTTGAGGAGTGGCGAGCAAGGCGAACCCAAAATTAGGATCGGCGGGGGTGAAGGCCTGAACGCCGCTCGGAAGCGTGCCACTCGGAATGCCATTGATGCTGAGATACAGCGGCAGGTTGAGTGCGTGGACAAATTCGTATCCCACGGAGATGAATAGATTTGTCGCGACCTCGTTTTCGATTTCGAAGCTGGCTTGTTCGGCGTAGGCGTTGGGAAACTTTCTCTGCGCGTAGCCCAGAGGGAATTGCAGCAGGGAAGCCGGATCGGGATAAACGCCGTTATGAGTGAAATTCGAAAAAGCCTGGCTGGCCAGAAACGGACCGTCAACGCCGACGATTCCGGATTGCCCAAGTCCAACTAAGGCATTACCGGGACTGGAAAACTGCGGCAGCTCCGGCTGGTTCATGTAGGTGAAGGCCGAGGCGCCCTGCCATGACACCAGAATGTCGCTGTAATCGAACGGCCCGGTGAACAGACCAAAGCTTGCGCGTACCACGCCCTTTCCTCCGCGGAAGGAATAGGCCAGTCCGGCTCGCGGCTGGACGTTTCCATAGTTTGTCGGATGCAGTTTTCCTTCCACGCGGACCTCGGCCGCTGACGGGAAAAAATCGATATCGTAGCGCAGACCGAGCGTCAGCGTCAGGCTGGACTTCGGTTTCCACTGGTCTTGCGCATAGTAACCCGTAAGCGTGTGCAGAAAGCTCATGTTGGTACTGTTGCTGAAGGCCGCAGCGGCTGGCCCAGCGACTAGCCCGGTGTCGAAAGGCAGAGTGCGCTGGGGAATTTGCTGACCAAAGTAAGAGCGCGGCTGCTGGAAGAGAAATTCCACCGGAGTTCCGGGCCCGAACGGCGGAGCGTTGAAAGGCGCTGCACCGAAGAAACTCTGTGGAGTGAAAATACCGGCGCCAGGCGTGAAGAACGTCGTTTGCGCGCCGATCCATATGGGCTCAAGATCCGCGCCGAACTTAAAGGTATGGTTGCTCCGGACGTAGCTAAGACTTTCCGAGGCCTGCAAATGCTGCTCGCTGTAGTAATGCACACCGCCCTGTATGCCGCCCGAATCAAAAAGGTCCGAGACCAGAAGCGCCGGCTCAAAGCCCTCTCCTGTGGGATTGAGGTGGAAAGTTCTTCGTCCGAAGTTAAGGATGCTTTCCGAAGTCCAGTCACTGCCGAAGGAGTGCAGCAGGTTCGCATAGACTGTCTGGTCGCGCAGAGGATTGTTGCGATAAAAGGACGGCAAACCCTGTCCGGGAGCAGCGCCGGGCACATGCTGGTTCCGCTCGTCGTTGAAGAGGTATCCGATGTTCAAGGTGCTGGTATCGCTCAGAACTTCGGTGAGCTTTAAAAAGGATTTGTCGTAGTTCTCAATTTGGAGAATCGATCCCAGATTTTCCGGCTGCAATCCAAGCAGTTCCTTCACCTGATTGATGCTGGGAGTTCCCGGCCCGAGGCAGCCGGGATTGCTGGTGCAGTTCAAGATGAAGGAGGAATACAAAGGAGACTCCGCGCGGCGCTGTCCTTCGTATCCGACGAAGTAGAAAAGCTTTTCCCTGCGGATGGGCCCGCCAACATCCCCGCCAAATTGATTGAAGCGCAGGGTGTTGAAACCGGGCGCGGATAAGAGATTGTCTGCGTCAAGTTCATTGTTGCGAAAGAACTCGTACGCCGAGCCATGGGCGTCATTGCTTCCCGACTTGGTGACGGTGTTTACCACGGAACCGAGGTTGCGGCCATTGTCCACAGTGCTGGGACCGGCAGTTACGCGAAATTCCAGCACCCAGTCCTGTGAGGGGCTGGCGCGCTGCACGCCGGAAATGCTGGTGGTGTAGTCCGTGCCGTCGAGCCCAAAGAAAGTGCTGTGCGTCTCGCGCAGGCCGGCAAAACTCAGTTCTAGAACCGTTTCCTGAAACGGAGATTGCGCCCCGACGGCGGTGCTTCGCCCCACGTTGGCCGTTGGGGTGAGAAGCACGAAATCGATAAAGTCGCGGCCCGCAATGGGCAGGTCGGCGATATCCCGCCGCTCAATGACCTGACTGACTTCTGACTTTTGCGTGTCGATGCCCTGCGCGGTCTCGCGGACTTCGACCTGCTCCCGTACCGTATTGACGCCCAGGCTTACGGGTAGGGATGCAATCTGCCCGACCGCCAGAGTCAGGGTGGCGCGATACTCGCTGAATTGCGCCGCTTCTACCGTCAACTCGTAGTTTCCGGCGGCCAGACCCGGGATGACGGCAAGTCCCGCGGCATTAGAAGATTCGCTGCGTTTCGCTCCAGTGTCGGCGTTCTTGATGGTGACGCGCGCTTGCGGGATGGCGGCACCGGACGGGTCGCTTACGTTCACGTTGAGCGCAGCTAGCTGTTGCGCGCAGAGTGGCATGGCGGCAAGCGAGAACAGCAATGCAAGCATCAGAACCGCACAAAATATTTTCGGCTTCAATGTGCCCCCTTCACAAGAACGCCCGCGCGGTGGCTCGGACGCGTCTCAATTGCGGCGACGGCAGCGCACGACTACTGAGAAATGGAAAGAACTCTGCGGTCAAAGTTCGGGGAGGACAATACTCCAAAAGCATTACGGGCTGGAGCGCACTGGGCCAAGGGCCTTGCGCTCAGGTTTGAAAAACGCTTCCTCGTCCGCGTCCAATTCTTTTCAAGTATTGCCGGTAAGGACGCTGACCGGTATTCCCGCGCGAGTTTTTAAGGGTGTGGTTCACGGCCCGGGGCTGTGAGTTCCGGTTGCCAGTCGAGGAACGGGGATTTTGCCGCAGATGTTTTTTGTGGCCGAGGAGCGGGTCTGGGCTCGCTCGTTCAAACATTACCGGCTCCGCTCCGCAAGGCGTTGCGATACGCTGGACGCTCCGGACTTTCAACAGTGGGATTTTTCGGCCCTCAAGACCCATTGCGATTCGCGAGAGCATGACGCCGTAGATTCGCGGCGAACTTTGCAATATTTTCGGGCAATGTGAAGCTCCTCGATAACGACATCAGTTTCCCCGAATTTCGGTGCCATTTTAGACCGCCCAGCCCGGCCGCACCGTCCAGTTGGCCGTGAAACTTTCTATCCGAGCGGCCGGCCTGCTCACGGGCTCTGCGGCGGTGGCATTGAAAACGCGCCATGCTACGGCCTACCCCGCTTTCTCTTCGGCCCCGGCAAAGGTTGCCAGGACTGAGGAGATGGCTCCAAGCGGCAGTACCTTTTCTGCCCCGCCACGCCGGATGGCTTCCTTCGGCATTCCGAACACAATGCAGGTGGCTTCATTCTGAGCGACCGTGCAAGCCCCCGCTTGCCGCATCTCGAGCAGTCCCTCTGCGCCATCGTCGCCCATGCCGGTGAGAATCACCCCGAGCGCCGCTCGGCCGGCGGCCTGCGCCACCGAGCGAAACAATACATTGACGCTGGGGCGGTGGCGGGAGACGAGCGGCCCATCGTTTACGCAGATCCTGAAATGCGCGGAGCCCCGGCACACGGTGGCGTGACGATTGCCGGGCGCCACAAAAGCCCATCCCCGCCGCACGTGGTCACCGTCTTCGGCTTCCTTTACGTGGATGGTGCAACTGGCGTCGAGCCATTTGGCAAAGGCGGCGGTGAAAAGCTCCGGCATGTGCTGCACAATGACAATTCCGGGAGAGTCCTCCGGCAGAGCGCGCAGAATTTGCACCAGCGCTTCGGTGCCGCCGGTAGAGGCGCCCATGGCCACGATGTGGTCGCTGTGACTCGCCGCCGGTGCAGGAGCGATTTTTCTCGCTGCGGGCTTGGGCTTCTGCGGCGCTGGCAAGCTTGCTCGTCGTCGCATGCGCGCCGATGCCGCCGAGCGCACCGCGTCGATCAGCATGACCGCCGACTCGTGGAGAAAGCTGCCCACTCCTAGTTTTGGCTTGTTCACGATGCCGATGGCGCCTTCTTCGAGCGCTCGGATCGCGGTCGCTGTGCCGCGCGCTGCAACGCTCGAGCAGATCAGCGTGGGGATCGGGTCCTCGGTCATGACCTGACGCAAGAACGTCAAGCCGTCCATGCGCGGCATCTCGAGGTCGAGAACGATCACATGCGGACGGACTTGCTTCATCTTGTGCAGGGCTATGATGGGGTCGGCAGCTACGCTTACGTCCATGTCGCTTTCTTGCGAAAGCACCGCCTGCATCACCTGGCGCACCACGGCCGAATCGTCCACCACCAGGACCTGAATTCGCGGGGATGCGTTATCGTGGGCCATGGGCCTGGAGTTTCTTGGGCGGTATGGGAACGTAGACCGTGGTGATGACGCCGCGCAGGATGTCGTTCATTGTGTGCAGGCTCTCCGCGTGCCCGACGAAGAGGTAGCCTCTGGCGGAGAGATGCTTGAGCAGGCGCCGCACCACCTTTTGCCGCGAATCGCGGTCGAAATAAATGAGTACGTTCCGGCAAAGAATCAAATCAAATTGCGAGGGCAGGGGATACGAGCGTTCGTTCAGGTTCAATGGAAGAAAGCGAACTACCGAACGGATTTCCGGTCCCGCCTGAATCTTGCCTTTTTGTTCTCCGCGGCCTCGCAACATGAAGGCTCTCAGATAAAGCTCGGGAATTTCACCGGCCTTGGCGGCGTCCCAAGTTGCGGCGCGGGCGATAGCCAGCGCACGGGTGGAGAGATCGCTGGCGAAAATCTCAATCTCCCAACCTGCGGCGGCCGGAAATTGCCGGCACAGAGCCATAGCCAGCGAGTACGGCTCTTGTCCCGTCGAACACCCTGCGCTCCAGACACGAATTTTACGGCTGCGGACGCCGCGGGCCGCGTCGGCCTGCCACTCTGGAGCGATGCGCTGTTTCAAGAACTCGAACTGCGCGGGTTCCCGGAAGAAGCGTGTTTCGTTCGTCGCGATGGCATCGAGCATCCTCGTCTGCTCCTCGGCGACCGTGGTTACCACCTGATAGTAGTCGGTGAAAGATGGAATGCCGAGCTGGCGCAAGCGTTTCGAAAGCCGCCCCACTAGCAGCGCCGTTTTGGCGTGCGAGAGCCAAATCCCGGAAACTTCATAGATCAGCGCCTGGAAAAGCTCGAACTCTCTGGCGCTAATGGGCTTGGGCAGCAGATCGAAAGCGACCGCCGGCGACTCGGCGACCGGCAGCTGCCTCTCCGGCTGCTCTCTGGATCGCGTTCTAGCGGCATGTATGCTGGTATTTGACTGTGCCAAGGGCCCGCCGCCCATCTCGCGATTTTAGGAATTAGATTTGCCGGAACGTGGAATCGCGGAGCTGGGCACAGCCGTTTTCGCGCCAGCTTTTTGCGCGCTGTCCGTTTCCGCTTTAACGGCCTGCGATGGCAACTCACCCAGGCTGGCGAATTCCTCGCCCGACAGCACTTTGTGGATGTCCATCATGAGGGCGAATTTGCTGCCGACCTTGACCATTCCGAGCAGGTACGCAACGCCCACGCGCGTTCCAAAGGATGGAACCTGCTCGATCTGTTCGGCCGTGAAGCTGGTAACTTCGTTCACCGCGTCGGCGAGCACGCCCATGGTGCTGTCTTCGCCGTCGAGTTTTATCTCCAGGATGATGATGCAGGTGGTTTTGCTTAGCGGACTCTCCGTCATGCCGAACTTCACTGCCAGATCCACCACGGGAACCACACTCCCGCGCACGTTGATCACTCCGCGGATCCACGCGGGCGCTTGGGGGACGCGCGTGACCGCGCTGTATTCGATAATTTCCCGGACGTAGGGGATTCCGACAGCGTACTCGTCCTGCGAAATCCGGAAGGTCAAGTACTGCTGCTCTTCGAGCGATTCTGTGGTGATTGTGGCGGCCATGGCATTCTCCCGCTAGAAACGTACGAAATCGTGCTCTTCGTCGCGCACGCTGGGTCTTTCTGAAGCGGTTTGATTCGCGGCGGGCCGCGAGTCCTTGCGCGCGCGTCCCTGGCGATGGGATTGCGGCTGCCACTTCTCGTGCCCGCGAGTGTTGCCAAGCGGGTAATCGGGCTGGGCCTCTTCGACCTTGAAAAAGCCCATGAGCTGTTGCATGCCTTCGGCCTGCGAGGACATTTCCTCGGCCGCGCTTGAGAGTTCTTCAACCGACGATGCGTTGCGCTGGGTGACCTGGTCTACCTGGGCCATGGCTTTGTTGATCTGATTGACTCCCGAAGCTTGCTCGCGCGATGCCGCAGAAACTTCCTGCACGAGGTCGGCGGTTTTGCGGATGGCCGGTACCAGCGCGCCCAGCAACTCTCCGGATCGTTCCGCTACTTTGACGCTGTCGCCCGCCTGGCCGGCAATCTCCTTCGCCGCCGCTTGGCTGCGCTCGGCCAGTTTGCGCACTTCGGTGGCCACCACCGCGAAGCCTCGGC
>JBEKSZ010000228.1:0-7771 GCA_049516615.1 Candidatus Acidiferrum sp.
TATCGCTTTGGTGCTGGGTGTGGCTGCGCTTGTGTACTGGTGGAAACATTCCTAACTTGCGCCTTCAAATTCCATCGAAGTTTTCAGATTCTGCTCGGTCGCTCGCCCCACCAACCATGCTCTCCGTAACCTCTTTCAACCGTTTCCACGTCCTCGACCCCGCGACGCCTCCGCGCACCAATCCTGCCAGCCGGTCCCACCATACGTCGAATTCTGCGCCTTCGATTTCGCCGTTGCCGATGGCGTCAGATGCGCGTTGCCAAGTTTCGCGGGCGATGCGGCGGGTCGTGGTGTTCATCAATTTATTTTGAATCCCGTCGATTCGCCCACCAGACGTAGATAGTACCAATAGCCAGAAGTGCTACCGCTAGGCCAAGAAGGGCGAGCGGATCAGCGCCCCCACGAAGCGGGAAGGTGTTTCGGCCTTTCACCATCAGATAGACGAAAGCGCTCATCCAGAGAACCCAGATGACTACGCCCACATTCATTCCTTCCGGTTTCATTTCACCATTCTCCAACGACCCCCGCGTTCCCTTGCATCGCATCTTCCTCGACACCACGCTTAAGCTAGGGCGCGAGCACGACTGCTTGCTGACGGCGGCGGCCAAGAGTCCACATTTAATTTAGCTATAATGATTAGCGGGAATCACGGAGGAAGACGAATGCTAGTCCATATTTTCAGAGGCCCGGGCCGCGTGTTCGGCTTTACAGAAGATGCCACCGGAGCCAACCTGCCCTCGCGATTTTCGCCTTGGGCTGCCTTCAAGTCGATAGAGCTGACCCGCGGGGGAGAACCTAAGCCGGGCGTGAATGCCAACGATTGTCTAGACGATATCGAAAAGCATGGCTTTTACATCAGCGATGCGCACGTCCGCATCACCGAAAGTGTGATCTGATTCGCCCCCACGTTCCCAGCCGGGCGATTCCGCGAGTCGTGGAGTTCGCGACTCTGGGCGCGGTTATTTTCCTTGGGCTCGTCTGGACAGCGTACGCTGCTCCAAATGCTGAGTTCATCTCGGCTGAGGGTGTGGTAGTCGAAATTCAGGGAGGCAAGACGGACACAAGGCTAATCGAACCGCAGTCATTCGCAGACCTAGCCGAGGTGTATATGGTTCGCGTGGACCATTGGTCAGAGCCTCGTACGGAGAGGTACATTCTTGTCGAATACATACACCACACTGGTCTTATACCGTACGACGCGTTCGATAAAACTCGTTGGAAGTTCGAGATACGCCAAGCATCACCAGAAGAGGCACGAGACTGTCTCAGCTGGATGGTTCGTGAAGGAGCTTTTCACCCAACGGCTTTTGGTGCTAAGGCCAAACTTCCCGACCCAAAAGCGCTAACCTGCTTTCTGATGGACAAGCGGCCTTTAGTCGTGGCCACATCTTCCACAACACCTCGTTAAGTCGTGCACCGCTCTGCGCTGTTCCATCCTCTTCCAAAACGCCTCCGCCCGCAGTGCCGTGTGCCGCCTGTCCTGCTCGATAAGCACGGCGTCCGGGAGGCTGTCCAGCCGTTCCGCGTGTTCGGGCATCCGATTCCTGAGCCGGGTATGTAGAAGCTCTGCGTAGATTTTCTGCGCGCTCTCGTCCATAATCCCTCTCGATTTTGCCTCTTTTTGTGCCCTTTTTGTGCCCACACTTTTTGAATTAGTGAATTTTGGTACTTCTGGTACTTCCTAGAATCAGTAAGTTAAGTGTCACCAACAGGTAGGAGGTTTCGACTCCCCCCGCCTCCACCATGTATATTATTGATTTATAATGACTTAAACTAGACGAAAACATGGCGTTCCACGATACGACGTTTGGGTGTTGAGCCTTTACAGAAGAGACATGAAGGCGTGTCCGCACCAGCTGCGGACCCGGAAGAAATGCCGTCTATCGGAACTTGGCTTCCCCGAATCGCGCAGTTGGCGTGTCTTCGTACCGATTCACTCGTACCGTAACGCAACCAAAGGTTCTAGGCGCACCGCTCGCCGTGCGGGTAGATAGCAAGCGGTTAACCCTGCAACCACGACTAGCGTCACCACGGCCCCAAACGTCCACGGATCTGTCGTTGAGATACCCCAGATCTGGCTCGTCAACAGCCGTGTTACGACAAAACTTGCAAACAGCCCAATGCAGGTTCCGGTGACGATCAGCAAGGAGCCTCGGCGCAATACCATCTGCAGAATTTGGCCCTGCTGCGCACCCAGGGCCATTCGCAAGCCGATTTCGCGGGTTTGCAGCGAGACAGTGTAGGCCATCACGCTGAAGACCCCAATCCCAACCAAAAGCAACGCGATGCCAGCCAATGGAGCCGCCAAGGTGACGCCAAATTCGGGTGTTGCATACGTGTATTGTTCCAGGAAGTCCTGAAGGGGATCGAAAATCCAAAAGACTTGGGCGCGATCGGCGGACCATACCTGCTCCTGGATCGCGTGTAGCAGCAAGGCTGGCTTTACTTTCGTGCGCACCTGCAGAATGAAGTCGCCGGTAATCATTGGGGGAATAAAGGCCATGGGGGCGGCCGGTTGTTGCGGACCCGCATTTTTTATGTCCGCAACGACTCCTACAATTTCGAACCTCTGATCCGGTGGCATTTGCGAGGGAGCCATGTGATACGAGTGCAGCGCCCCGTTCTTCCAACGCGCGAAATCCTTCACTTCGAGCTGTTTTCCAACAGGATTATTGCCGCCGAACATGTCGCGGGCTAACGTCTGGTTGAGAACCGCGGCGTACTGTCGCGTTGCGACCTCGTCTTCCGAGAGCCAGCGGCCCGCGATGATGCGAATTCCCAAGGTGTCCGCGCAATGCTCATCGCACTCGTCCAGCGCGGCCTTTTCAACTCGCGCGCCCTCCGGAACAGTCACTTCCGGTCCGCTATATGGGCCATACGCAGGAATGGTATTGTCGATGGCAACGCTCGCTACCCCCGGCATTTCCCTGATTTTTTGCACGATGCGCTGGAATCGTACGTGACCTTCAGGAGAAGCCATCAGCGTGCGATCCGGCAGTTGGTCGATAGCGCGCGACGGCGCCAAGGCGATCACCACTAGATTCTTCGCGTCGAATCCCAAATCTACATGAGTGAGCATGTAGAGACTCCGCATCATCAGCCCAGCGCCAATAAGCAATACGATGGAAAGGGCAACCTGCCCGATCACCAAAATGCCGCGAAGTTTTCCGCGTCGCAATCCGCCGAGGCCGAATTGTGCGCTGCCGACCAGCTGTGGCTGCAGATCGTTGCGTGAGCCGCGTAATCCCGGAACCAAACCACAAAGGAGTGTGGTCAATACCGTGATGCCTACAGCAAATAGCAAAACCGGCGCGTTTAATCCGATCACCGCTTCAGCGCTTTTTTCAGCCCAGCCTTTTTGATGGAGGGTAGCATCGAGCACCCTCATGGCCATCCAGGAGAGCAAACAACCGGCCACCAGAGCGCAGAGCGCGAGCACCAAGCTTTCCATCAGCAGCTGCGTAAGGATTTGCGCACGGGAAGCCCCCAGTGCGAAACGAACCGCGATTTCTTTTTCGCGGGTCGTCGCTCGAGTAAGCAACAAATTGGCGACATTACTGCAAGCAATTAACAACAGCACAGAAACCGCGGCCAACAAATCCCACAGAATGGTTTTCAGCTCGATTTTCGAATTGAAGACCTTGCCAGATTGCGATATTCCCGTCAGATAGTCGTTGGCACCCACCACCCGAGCGGTGAATTGTTTGGGATAATCGTCATCGCCGTGATGCATGGCCGCGAGCTGCTTGGTCAGGACGTCAAGCTCGGCGGAAGCTGCGGCAAAAGTTACGCCCCGTCTCACGCGGGCGGTTACGTTGAACTTTGATCCGTGCTGGGCGTCCTCGGCACTCGGCGTTGCGTCCGTCGGCGTAAAAATCTCCTGATAGGCTCCGAATCCGCTGAATCTTTCGGGCATCACTCCGACGAGCGTTCGTGGCTTTCCATCAACCGCGAAACTTGTTCCAACGATGCGGCGATCCGAGGCGAATTCAGTTTTCCAGGTGTTGTAGCTCATGACGAACACTTTTACGGCGCTAGCCAGACCATCTTCCGAAACGAGACCACGGCCTAAAAGGGCGGGCACTCCGTAGAATCCGAACGCGTCAGGGGTTACACGGGCATTGCTGAACTGAAACGTTCGCGGGCCCTGCTGCACCATAGCCCGGCCGTAGCGGTATCCGACTACGCCTTCAAATGCTTGATTGTGTTCTTTCAGGTATTTCAAGTCCAGCCAGCTAACAAACAGTTGGGCGGAACTATCGGGGTGAATACCGTCCTGTATCACCGGAATGACCAGACGCTGAGCATCTTTCGCAGCGACGGCATTGAAGAGCACGTTGTAGAAAACGCTAAAGACAACGGTGGTTGCCGCGATGCCCAGAGTCAACGCAAATATCGCCACAAGAGTGAAGCGTAAATCGCGCCCCAGGCTGCGGAAGGCGTATCGGAAATCGCGGGTTAGACAGCTAAGGTCGGACATCAGCTGAACTCTACTACCGCACTGCAGGTTTGACCACGTTCCCGAACAAAGTACGGCTAATTCATCAACTCCCCGGGGGTTCCGCAATCAGCTTCTCCCTCATGCCCTGATATTTGATCGAAAACTCATCGTCAACAGACCTGCGAGCCGGACTCTGTCGCAGGTTTCGCACTTCTTTGAGTAGTCCGACGACGATCACAGGCCCGTTTTCATGCCAAATCCGAATTGGCTTTGTGAGCCACTCCTCTCTCTGATCAGGCGCTGAAACGAGGAAATTGCAACGAAAGGCAATGTTAGATATGATCCGGTAAAAGCTATCGTCGGCACCGCGCTGAACTACTGGATCGAAGAGCGTCAATAAGGCTCGTCAAGTCCTGGCGAATTCGCTGTCCGGTAATAACCTATCGGGCGTCAACGATCCTGACACAGCAGATTCATCTGGTCCTGCCGGCGCTGTGTTATGGCCAATTAAATTCTCTAGAAGCGTTCGGAGTTCCCAGTGCCAACTAACGCGACGCTGCCCGCTCCGAATTGCGCTCAGGAACATGGCAGGTATCTGCTCCGGAGACAATCTCCACATGTCTTCCAACTTTTTGCGCTGTCGCTCTTGGTCCTTGGTTTGTCTTCGTGTGGGGGCGGTTCCAATTCGTCTGGGTCCGGTGGCTCCCCTTCACCCAGTTTTTCGATCGGTGTAAGCCCGCAGAGCCAGTCCTTTAGCCCAGGACAGAGCGCAAGTCTGAGTCTCTCTGTAAATGCCTTGAATGGATTCAACCAGACGATCGAAGTTTCCGTGTCTGGCCTGCCAAGCGGAGTCACATTGTCTCCGATGCCTCCTTTTTCCATGTCGACGAGCGGAGAGTCAGTCACTCTGACCGTCTCTTCGTCTGCTGCACTTGGGTCTTCGACGGTGACATTCAACGCCACGAGCGACAGTCTGGAAGCTTCGGCCCAGGCGATTATTTCGGTCACGCAGGGAGCCTCCGGTCCGGCTACCAACAGGACCTCCTTTGTGCGCACGGACGACACGCCGCAATCCGTCGTCTACGACCCAGTGCACAAGTTGATCTTCGCCAGTGCGCTGGATCTCAACTGTGTCGCGGTGATCCCGATGGCTTCCCAGCAGGTCACCCAGTGTATTCCGGTGTCGGGGGCACTCGGTTTGAGTCTGAGCGCAGATGGGACGGAAGTGATTGTCGGTACAGAAATAGGAGTCGTAGCTTGGATTGACACCAGTACACTTCAGGTCGTGAAGCGCGAGACCGTTCCGCAGATCCTGAACCCGCAAATTGCCATTGGCAGTGGCTACGTAGCGGCTACCCAAGCGTTCCAGGCCGCGAGCGGTAAGGTTCTGCTTTTCACAAATCCCGGCTGCTGCTCACTAGGGACCTTCGTTCAATCTGTTGGCGCTGTGGAATGGGATCCGGTCGCCGGCACATCAACGGCACGAGCAGATTCCGGCGGCGGTGGTGTTGTTTCAGCCACCTCCGATCATTCCAAGATTCTTGTCGCTGGCGGGGGACAGGTCACTCTTTATGATTCCTCAACCGACCAATTCACTCCGGTGCCGGGCATTCAGTTCCAGGACGCGACCATTAATCCAATGGGTTCGCAATTCGCCGTGCTCGGCGGAAGTCCCTTCGGCGTCGAGTTTTTCAATCTCCAGATGCAACAGGTCGGCAACACAGCTCTACCCTCGTGTTGCGCGCCCCAAACGAATCCGTCTGTTGCGGTGTACAGTTCCGACGGAAAGTATCTGTATCTGACCTACATTTTACAGCCCGGCGGACTACCCGTCCTAGTAACCATTGATGCCGCTTCGTTTCAAATTGTAGGTTCCGCCATGGGCTATTCGACCGGAGGTCTTATTGGGTTCAACGCAATTCCACAAGCTGCCGATGCAACCGGCTTGGTTCTCGAAATCGCTGATCGTGGCGTCGCCATCAACGATGCTACGAGCGTTCATGACTTCAGCAATGCCGACGCTATCGCGGGCTTCTTTACGGCTAACCCAGCGGAAGGGCCGTTGAATGCTGCGACGTCAACGCAATTCACCACGACGTTTCCAACTCTTCCTCAGATCTTCTTCGGAGTTCAAGCCAGCCAAGTTTCAGGTCAAGCGGGTTCGCCCTCGATTTCTGCGACTGCCCCACCGTCGAGTGTGCCGGGACCTGTCAATGTGATGGCAATCGAACCCAACGGCGTCGCAGCTTTTATGCCCCAGGGGTTCACATACGGCGCGGTTCCTCTCCAATACGGCCTCTTGGCTGGGGATCCTCGAGGCGGCATTGTCGCCGATCTCCTTGGCTTCGGCTATTCTGTGGACATACCGTCCGCTTCCATTCAAGTTAGCCTGGGTTCGTCTCAGGCCACTGTGCAATCCAAGGATTCGTTGTCAGGTTCCGGCTACCCCTTCCCCCTGCAACACCTAGTAGTAGTCGTCCCGTCCGGCACGCCAGGCGCACAAGACATCAAAGTTACATCTTCTACAGGGACGGCGATCTCACCCAAGGCATTCCACTACATCGAAGCCGTAACCGACTATCCGTCTGCAGATACGTTTTCTTATTTGCTATATGATTCGCATAGGAATCAGTTGTACCTCAGTGCTGGAGATCATATCGACGTGTTCTCTATGGCGACCAACAATTTTGTATCGCCGCTCGCCATTCCCAGCAAAAGTGGGACGAAGCTTATTCTTGGTCTCGCTCTCACGCCAGACGGCTCCAAGCTGCTCGCGGCCAATCAGAGCGACCAATCGGTAGCAATCATCAATCCGGACAACCCCAGCTCAGGTGCCATCGCTGTAAACGTGCCGCCAACGCCGCTTTCGGGCAATCCCGGTCCTTTTCAGATCGCCACTACCAGCACCAATCAAGCCTTCGTCACTCTCACCGTTGGGAACGCTCTCCGCGGTGGTAGCACGCCGCTTTACTCCATTGACCTGTCTTCACTGCAAATCACAATTCCCGACTTGCCTGGTGCGGCGAATCTCAACTTAAACAACAACTACATTGCGGCTTCGGCGGACGGCAACACTGTCGTCGAAGCGACTTCCAACAATAGTGGCGGACCGGTCTTGACCTGGGACGGGACAACGGATACCTGGTATTATCACGAAGTACAAGGACAGTTTTGGGATGACGTTGCGATCTCTGGTGACGGCAGCGAGCTTGCCGCAGATAGCTCGTCAGATAGTTACGGCTTCCCGTTTCCTTACTTACTTGATCCACAGAGTAATCTCGTCGCTCAAGTCAATTTCCTTGATCTCCAAGCCGTTCAGGAAGGACCGTC
>JBEKSZ010000229.1:0-7768 GCA_049516615.1 Candidatus Acidiferrum sp.
TGATTGCAGCGTGGCCCTTGGGCTTGCGCGCGAAATGATGAGTGTGTAAATCGCGGCCTCGAAGGCATAGGGAATACGAAAGGTCTCGCAAATAATCATGACCAGCGTCGCGGCAATTACCATCCGCGCTACTATTCCTGCCCGGCCTGGATATGGAGCGAGCTCCTCCTTGAGAAAATCTAGGAACCAAGGTAGAGCGCCGGGCGATTCGTGTAGGCTTTGCGCAATTGTGGCCATTCTCAATCTCCGCGAATCGTGACAACGGCGGACTCGCCGACTCGAAATAATTCGGGGGTGGGATTTTGCACGCGGACCCGCACCGGATATCTCGAAGCCAAATGCACCCAATTGAGGGTTCGCTGCGCGTCCGGAAGCCCTGGTTCCAGGCGGCCAAAGACATCCGGATCAGGAGTAACGCCAAAACCCACGCTGTCCACAACACCAGCAAATCGCAAACTCGGTTTCGACAGAACGTAGACGTCGGCCCGCATACCAGGCACGATGTGTTGGAGTTCGCCTTCGCGGAAGTTACCGATCGCCCACCAGGTCCGCGCGTCAATCAGAGTGAATACCTGTTGCCCCACATGGGCGTAGGCACCTTCGGAAAGATTGAGATTTGTTACGAGGGCATCGAATGGTGCGTAGACCCGGCAGTTTCCGAGGTTATATCGGGAGGTCTCCACGGCAGACGCTCGCGCGCCGCGTTGATTCGTTAGTGGATCAAGCGTGGTGACAGAGTGCTGGGCTTGCTCGTGATAGGCCTTGCTTTCGTCCACGACGGATTGGGACCGTTCGTATTGCGCCAAAGCCGACTGTAGTCCAGCCTGCGAAAGCCGTAGTTGTGACTCTGCTTGCTTCAGAGCTTCTCCGTCGGCGATTTCTGAAGTTCTCGCTCGGTCCACCTGGTCTACCGTGACGAACTGTTTTGTGAGAAGAGGTTCGAGACGATGCAGGTTGTTACTCGCATAGGTCCATTCCGCCTTTGCTCGGTTCACGCCCTGCTCAGCATTTGAGACATCCGCCCGGGCCTGATCGACCGCGGCTGCCCATCGGTTTACGTCTGCCTGCGAGCTGTGGATGCCTGCTTGCGAAACTGAAACCGCGCTCACCAGTGCTGCGATTCTGCGCTGTTCGTCTGTAATTTGGCCTTCGAGAGCAGCCTGCTCGGAAAGGGCGCGTTCGAGCGCATACTGATAAGGCCTCTCATCGATCTCGAACAGCAGATCGCCCTTTCTTACAAACTGGTTGTCACGCACACTCAGTCGCACGATCGGCCCGTCGACTTGCGGCGCGATACCGATGAAATTCGCAAACACTTCGGCATCATCCGTCCGCGGATAGTGGTTGGCGCGGTAGAGTGCCAGCAGCCCGAGCAGGGCTGCGGCCAACGCGATGGCCACGCTAATTCGGCGGCTAAGCACTCTCTGCGGTCTGGAATTTGTCTCGAGATTCATAGTCCCTGGTCCTGCCTACCTAGCGAAAGAAAATCAGCCACAACGCAAACGTGAACAATGCAGCGAGGCTCGGATAAGCCAGCACCGCTAAATCAAGATTCATGTGGAACCGCAGCAACAACAATCGCGTGAGGGCGGTGAGCAGAACAGCCACCGTCAAGCAGACGAGCCAGGCCGGGAAAAACGACCCCAGGACATCGACGGAAGGAGCCCGCGAGCAACTGGCAAGTGGCAACGCAGAGAGCGAGGCTAAGAACCCGAGCCTCACACTTCGACGTTTCCCGGTGGCGCGCATGGTCAAGGCCGCTTCGCTGCCGGTTGAATCGAATCACCCGTTCGGAACGCCAGATCTGCTAAAGCGCTAAGCACCTGGGTACGGGCAAGCACGTCCGTTGAGCGGGCCTGTGCAAGTGTCCGCTGGGCCGCCGTGACATCCAAAAAGTTGCGCAGACCGTAGTTATAGGATTCAAGGGCGGAATTGTAGGACTGGCTGGCGGCGTCCAGTAGCGCGGTGGCTGCCTGCCGCTGGCGAAAAGCGGTGTTCAGGTTTGAGTAAGCTGCCCAGACTTGGTTGGCAATCTCATCGCTTGCGGCGTTGACTTGCGCTTCTGCCGAGCGGACGTTCGCTTCGGCTTGCACAACCTTGTTTTTTCGAGCACCTCCATCAAACACCGTCCAGTTCAGACTTAAACTCAATCCCCCCGTGAGGCCGGCCGTGTGCCCCCAGGGTAGGGTTTGCTGCAATCCATACAGGGACTGCGCAACCGGGCTGACATTAACACTCAGGGAAGGATAGTAGGCCGCGCGCGCCTCCTTCACCCGAGCGTTCGACGATCGTATCTCCGCCACCAGCCGCATGAGGTCGGGACGCTGTCCCAGGGCACGATTGATCGCCAGGTCCACCGAGTCTCCAATCGAGTCGGGAGTTGGCAGCTCCATGAGAGTTTCCACGTGAATCGTCGCCGTTGGAGAGAGTCCGAGCGCGGTTGCCAAATTCCCTTGCGCAATCTCTTCCGAACCTAGCACGGCTTGCAACTCGTATCCTGCCTGTGCGGTTGCGCTTCGGGCTTCCAGTACGTCGGGAAGGGTCGCCAAGCCATTCTTCAATCGCTCTTCCGCGGATTGTTGCACGGCCTGGGCATTAGACAGACTGGCTCGGGCGGCGTCCTCCTGACCGGACGCATTTAGGAGCTGATAGTAGGCTTGCTCGACCTGGTAAATGACTCTGCGGTGTGTGTCATTAAACACGAAGTTCGCTGCCAGGACTTCCGCTCTGGCGTCAGCAATTCGGCCTGCCCGCGCACCAAAGTCAAAGACCGTATAGTTGAGATCCAATGCCACCTGAAAGTCTTGAAAAGTTTGGCGGTAGAAACGGGTTCCAAGATAGGTCTCCTCCCGGTTGGTCTCGGAAAGTGCAGCAGCTGCCAGGGTCGGAAACAATTCGCTGCGCGCGACGCCCAAAGCCGCGGCCTGCGCACGGGCGCGTTCCCAGGCGAAATGTGTCTCGGGATTGTGCGTTTCCGCCACGTCGATTAACTCTCCCAACGAGTAGGTCTTGGCCGGATCTGTCTTAAACCTGGACTCACGAAAATTCTTCGCATCCGCTTCGATTCTCTGTTCGCCGACGCCGTGCCACGGGTGATCGGGCGAAACAGGCGCGCCCTGAGCAAAAGCACGGCTTCCACACAGCAAAAGAACGGTCAAGATTGCCGTACGCGCCCGAATTCTTCCCATGAGTAGTCGAAAGAGTGTCGCTAGCATCGGGTTGCATCCGGTACCTTTGCGAAATTTGGCATCCGACGTCCATCTTGCTCAGCGCCGGAGATTTGTTTCGGCGAGATCAAGCAACTCGTCGCCACGCCCGCTGAGAACCGCTCTCAGCGCAAACAGGCCAAAACCCTTTGCCTGCTCAACCGTTATGTTCGGGGGCATCGAGAGTTCCTGACGGCTTATGGGAACTTCAAGCAGAGCCGGTCCGTCATGCTCCAGGACTGCGGCGATCATTGGCCGAACCTGATCGGGAGTTTTGGCTGTCAAACCCAGGAGGCCGGCCGCCTCGGCCATTTTTGCGAAGCTTGGGTTCTCGAGATCCGTTCCAAAGTCGACCAAGCCCGCTGCCTTCATTTCAAGCTCCACAAAGGCCAGCGAGTTATTCTTGAAGACCACAACCTTGACGGGAGCTTTCAATTGGCGCAGTGAAAGTAAATCGCCCATGAGCATGGCAAGCCCTCCGTCACCAGACAGCGCCAAGACTTGCCGGCCAGGATGACTAACCTGCGCACCGATGGCCTGCGGTAAGGCGTTTGCCATTGATCCGTGGTTAAAAGAGCCCAGCAACCGTCGCTTTCCATTCATCGTCAAATACCGCGCGGCCCAGATCGTGGGCGTGCCTACGTCGCACGAGAAAAGTGCGTCATCGGCCGCAAGCTCATCGAGCGTCCTCACGACGTGTTGAGGATGGATCTGTTTTCCTCGCGATCCCGGCGCCGCAAGCTCATCAAGCCCTCTGCGTGCTTTGTGGTAATGCTCGAGGGAAGCCTTCAGATGGGTTCCCTCGCCGTTCTGCCGAACTCTTGGCAACAGCGCTTCGAGCGTTGTTTTGATGTCTCCGACAAATCCGTAATCCAACTTCGTACGGCGGCCGAGCTGTTCGCCGCGAATATCAATCTGCACAATCGTGGCGTCGCGCGGGAAAAATTGTTGATAGGGGAAATCGGTTCCAATCATTAACAGGAGATCGCAATTCATCATCGCGTAATATCCGGACGACAATCCCAACAGACCTGTCATTCCCACGTCGAACGGGTTGTCGTACTCGATGAACTCCTTTCCGCGCATCGCATGCACGACCGGGGAGCTCAATCTCGAAGCCAGTGCAATTAGCTCCGGATGTGCGCCCGCGCACCCAGCCCCGCCTAGAATCGTAATTTTCTTCGATGGATCGAGAACTCTGGCCAGCGTGTCGAGCTCCTCGTCTGAGGGGCACACTTTGGGATTCGGAGACGGGAAACGCAGGCGCGGCGAGGCCACTGTTGCAGTCTGCAGAGCGATATCTCCAGGAATCGCGACTACCGCAACGCCGCGCCGAGACACCGCGGTCTGCATTGCCAATTCCAGGACGCGAGGCATTTGTTCGGGATGCGACACCAATTCGCAATAATGGCTGCATTGTGCGAAAAGATGTTCGGGATGAGTTTCTTGAAAATATCTGCTACCGATTTCAGCGCTGGGGATCTGCGCCGCAATGGCGAGGACCGGAACGCGGCTGCGATGACAATCGTAGAGACCATTGATCAAGTGCAAGTTGCCTGGACCACAGCTCCCTGCACAGACGGACAGTTTCCCTGTGAGGTGCGCTTCTGCGCCGGCAGCAAACGCGGCCGTCTCTTCGTGCCGCACGTGAATCCACCGAATCTGTTCTTGCCTGCGAATTGCGTCGGTAAATCCGTTGAGTGAATCGCCGGATAGCCCGTAAACTCTTTCCACGGCGGCGCCTGCAAGAACTTCCACCATCAGTTCCGCAATGTTTTTCGTCATGGCATCACTCCGTTTTCATTCTCGCGCCTGTAACCCGTGAAGCGATTCACTCGAAGTTGTTGCTGTGTCTCGCTTCACGGTGTCGGAAAGAGGCTGAATCCGAAGACTCAGGCACTTCCAATCGGGTTCTCGTCGAACAAGCGGGCGACCATGGCCGAATCGAGGTAGGCCCGAACGCGAACGATCACGTTGTTTCGGAAATACACCACCCAGCAGTAGCGGTTGTCGAAGCGCATTCCGTTCTTGGCCGTCGCCAGAGAATGAAGTTCGACTACAGCCTCGTCACCCTTTACGATCAAATTCTCCACGTGGAGCTGCGCGCCCTTCGGGAGAACCTGGCTCAACTTGGCGAACGTACCTTCGACAAAGGCTTTCTTGCTTGGGTAATGGCCGGCCAGCGGATGGGTTCCCATCACTGTCCAGTCCACGTCGTCAGCCACCCGTTCGAAGAACGCAGCGCCGTCGCCGTTCTCAAGTCCCTTAAAGATTTCGCGAACACTTTCAGCTGTAATTGCCATTTGAAACTCTCCTTTTCTTTTGTGATCTGTATTTTGTGATCTGGCTTCTGCAGTTTCTTAGGCTGCTTTCGACGACGATGCCGTCTCCTGGCCCGTCTTGACGGACCCGAGCAGCTTCATCAGATCCCTGACCTGGATGTTTTCCACCGAATGTGCGGCATCCTTGATCTCGGCGGACAGCCCCTCGTCAACGCGACCGGCCACGAGTGTGTCGAACTTATGGATCGCGTCCTCCCATGTGAACGGATGGGAAGCGAGGCCAGGGTAGTCCTGGACCTCGTGTTCGATCACGCTTCCGTCCTGCAGCCGGACGCTGACCTTGGCCGGCATCTTCTTGGGATATTCCTCGGTGTATTCATGGTTCGGCCGGACCGAAACCTTCTTCAGCAAGCCCTGCACGTCCGGCTTGATGATGCGTTCTGGTTTGAATTGCGCCGGCATCACGTCGCCATCAAGCAGGGCCACCGCAAGCAGGTACGGCAGGCTGTGATCCGCCTGTTCCTTGATGCGGATGACTTTGTCCGTGCCGTAGAGTCCGCCGCCGGCAAAGTCAAAGGCGAGTTGGAACACTTCTGCTTCAATCGAGACGACCTTGTCGGGAGCGATTTTGTTCTGCCTGGCGAGTTCGACCATGCAATGGACTGCGGACTGCGTGTGGATCATGGAGTTGTACTTTTTGATGGTGCTCTCCACGACGCCTTCGTACCCCTGTTTGTCCCAGTCGATGTTGATCTTCATCCGCAGGAGGTGATCAATACCCAGCGGGCCTTCGATCACTTGCAGCGGCCCCTGCACTCCCCGACGGGCTAGGAACAAAGTGTTCATGGCACCGAGCGCCGACTGTGCCGACGCGAGACCCTTCCACTGCGACAGTGGCTTTGCCCGGACGACGGCGAAGGACGCATCGCTGACCGCGGCCATTGCCATGGCGTGACCAATCTGCTGCTCGCTAAGGCCGAGCAGCCGCCCAGCGGCCGCGTTGTGCGAGAAGGCCAGTTGCGACGTGTGGTCGAAGCCGCTGCTCATGAAGTTGGCCTGATCAACGAACCGTGACTGCACCGTGTAGCCGAGTGCCACAGCAAGCATAAGGTCGCGGCCACTGGCTCCCACGTAGTCGGCGATCGTCAGGGCCACTCCGAAATTGTCTGCCGTGTGGCAGGTTTCCGTCGGCGCAAGGAAGTTGTCCATGAAATCGACGTAGCGGACGAGTGCGGTGTGCCAGAAGGCCGCGTAGATCGGGTTTGCTTGTCCGCCGCCGATGAGCGCGCTGGGGCCGGTACCGCCGAACTCCGCGACCTGTTCGCGGCAGGCCTGGACAGGGCCGGCGCCCAGAGCCGCAATGCAGCAGCCCAGGGAGTCCAGTATGTGGATTGGCAACTGCCTGCGTGATTCGGCCGAAAGGTCGGCGAAAGAAGCGCGGGCGGCATACTTTGCGAGAGCTTCAACTTGAGTTGTCATTTCAATTCTCCATTTCTAGTAAGTGAGTTCATTTGTTTAGTGCGTTACGGCGATGAAAACCCCCATCGTGACGATCGAGCTCATCACGCTGAGGAACACAGCAGAGGCCGCCTCCGCCTCTGCCGTGCGGTACTGCAAAGCCAACATGATCACAATCGGCATGGTTGGAATGGCCGTCGTCAACACCGCCTCGCTGACAATCGGATTCCCATAGCCGATCCATCGCAAACCACTCAGGACCAGGGCCGGTTGCATGACGTTTTTCAGGAATACGAATGACAAGATGTACCGGTTGACTTTGATTTTGCCGGATGCAAGCACAATCCCGCAGGCAAAGAGGGCAACGCCCCCGGATGCTTGTCCTAACAGCGAAAACGCGTGGACGATGAGTTGAGGAATGTGAAAGCCGTACAGCACGATAATGAAAGCGAGAATGGGTGCCCAAACCATCGGTTCTTTGGCCGTTTCCACGAGCTTGGCAGCGAAAACCGAGACGTAAGACTTGGCGGATGATGGCGAATGCGGGCCGTCCTGCGCGATGGGAGTGTTTTCCTGTTGGTCTTTTGCCGTCGAACCCAAAGCGAGAAGCAGAATCGTCACTGGCACGACTGTGAGGTTGATGACGAGACTACCTATGGCAACTGGGATAGCGCTGAGCCCTCCGAACAGGTCACCGAGTACGGCTGGACCTACGAAAGGCACTGCTGGCGCGGAAGCCGTCAGCGCGGCCAGAGCGCAGTTGCTGAGTTGCATGCGGAAAACAAGACGGCACAATAGAAACACGACACCGTAGAAGCCGAT